>NZ_JBEYWQ010000005.1:8372-386025 GCF_040644495.1 Microbispora sp. NPDC046973
CGCATTACGATGAAGCGCTGGCCATTCTTCGTACTCTTGTGGCCGCTGATCCCGCCAAATATGGTCCCGCATTTCTTGCGTGGGTGCACGATCCCGTCGGCTGGCAACTTCGTGGTGCCGGGCAGAATGTCAAAGCGGAAGCGCTCGCGAATGAGGCGGTCGCCATCGCCCGTGGGCTGGGTGATCGATATCAAGAGGCCAATGCGCAGTTGAACATCGGCGCCGCCTTATGGGGGATCGCGGAGCGGCGTGCTGAGGCGTTCGCGCATTACGATGAAGCGCTGGCCATTCTTCGTACTCTTGTGGCCGCTGATCCCGCCAAATACGGTCCCACATTTCTTGCCTGGGTGCACGATCCCATCGGCTGGCAACTCCGAGGGGCCGGGCAGAACGCCAAGGCTGACGCTTTGGCGGCAGAAGCTGCTGCAATGGCAGGGGGAACTCCACTAGGCGCCCGAGACTCGGGAGGGGCCTGACCCTCGCTCACTATGGAAAAGCCCGGCGCCGAATTACAGATCAGCGCCGGGCTCCCCGATCTCGCCCCCGCCTCCAGGGGCGAGGTGCAGGCTACGTGCCGCGCCTGTCCCGGCCGCCCTCGGTTCCGGTGGTTCGCCGGCTTCCCGTCGGGTTGGTCTCGTCGTGCTCCGGCGGGTCCTCGTCCGCCGGGATTCTGCCTCTGGGGCTGTCCTCGGCCTCCGGGATTCTGCCTCTCCCGCCCACGTCGTGTCCCCCGTGGTGAGGTCGAAAGTGCATGCGCTTGCATCGAGTCTCCTCATGCTGCATAGTTGGTTTGGCACAACCAACTATTGGAAATGGTGCGGGGATGGAGCAAGTGTCGGCCGGCAAGGACGGCGTGTCTCGCCCACAGCGTGAGGCCGTCGACGGAGTGGCGGCAGCGCTGGCCACGGTGGGCAACTGGATGTTCTCTCCGGCCACGCGTCGTAAGATCATGGCGTCCTCCGGGCTGGAGCTGTCATTGGGGGACTACACCCTGCTGGCCCAGGTGTCGCTGCACGCGCCGGTGCGGCTGTCGGTCCTGGCTGAGCTGATGGAGGTGGACAAGTCCACCCTGTCACCTCCGGCCAAACGCCTTGAGTCACGCGGATTCATCGAACGTCGGCCCGATCCGGCCGATGCCCGCGCGCAACTGGTGAGTGTCACACGGGCTGGGAAGCTGGCTATCGGCAAGCTCTGGAAGGCGCGTGCGGCCGCCGTCGCAGCCTTGCTGGCGGACTGGGAGGCGGCCGACATCGAGCAACTGGCCACGAGCCTCAGCGCGCTCAGCGAAGCGATCAAGAAAGGGCAATGAGCCCATCACGGGTTTTTCCGTCCGCACCGGGACGTAGAACTGCGGCCACCTAGAAGTCCGGTGCCACTACTGCTCTACACCCTTGCGGCTCGTGGCATCGTGCTGCCGCACGCTGCCTGCCGGCCTCGATACCTTGCTGCGCTTCCATCCGCGGCGGCTGACCTTCATCGCCCCGGGCCAGGGCTGCCGTAGTCCCTGCTGGTCCCGGTTCTTGCGCCCCGAACGCGGCGCGGCCGTCTGCACGTCCCCGTCGTCGCGCACACCCAACACTGCAAGGAAGTGATGTCACATGCGTGCCGTTTTGCTGCACGAATTCGGGCCACCGGCCCACCTGCGGGTCGCGGACGTGCCCGCACCGAGGCCGACGGCAGGCGAGGTCGCGGTGCAGGTGGCCGCGGTCGGCGTCCAGTTCATGGAGACGCAGATCCGAGCGGGGACGATGCGCGGCGCGCTCGGCGGCGCGCCTCTGCCGGTGATCCTCGGCAAGGAGATCGCCGGACTGGTCGCCGAGGTCGGTCCTGGCGGCGATACCGCCCTGATCGGCGCGCGGGTCCTGGCCAGCACCACGGGCTTGGGCGGGTACGCCGAGACCGCCGTAGTCCCCGTCGGCACCCTCGTCCCGGTCGACGACGGCATCGGCCTGCCCGAGGCCGTCGCCCTCTACCGGTACGGAGTCACGGCCCAGGGTCTGATCAGGGCGGCCCGCGTGACCGCCGGTGACCGGGTCCTGGTGCTGGCGGCCGCTGGTGCCGTCGGCACAGTCCTGGTGCAGTTGCTCAAGCGGGCCGGGGCGACGGTCGTCGCGGCGGCGCGCGGGGAGCACAAGCTCGCCCTGCTCGGCAAGCTGCGTGCCGACCACGTGGTGGACTACACGCTCCCCGGCTGGACGGGCCGGGTTCGCGACGCCGTAGGCGGTTCGATGGACGTGGTCTTCGACCATGTCGGCGGAGCGCTCGGACGCGAATCGTTCGAACTGCTCACACCGGGCGCCGGGCGCCAGATCGCCTTCGGCTTCTCCAGCGGCACGCCGCTGGAGGTCCGGCCCATGGAACTGGTCGGCCGGAGCCTGACCCTGACCGGCTTCAGCGCGGGCCTCACCTGGAGCAGGCCCGCCCTCGCCCGCGACCTGGTGACCGAGGTCCTGGAACTGGCCGCGGCCGGACAGCTCATGCCGGTGATCGGCCAACGCCTCCCTCTGGAACGGGCGGCCGACGCGCATGCCGCCATCGAAGCGCGCGACACCGTCGGCAAGACCCTGCTCATCCCCTGACCGAATCCCGAAACGCCCCCGCAGTTCCGTCACGGGACCTACGGGTGAACGTCCAACTCATCCGGCAAGGAGTCCACACACATGTCCTCTTTCCCCAAGATCTTTGTGGCCGGTGCCACCGGACTACTCGGTGGTCAGATCGTCCGAGCCCTTCTCGACCAGGGCGTCCCCGTGCGGGCCCTGGTGCGGCCCGGCACCAGCGAGGAGAAGAAGAGTTCCCTGACCGCCCTGCGGACCGGCGGCTTGGAACTGGTCGAGGGCGACATCACCGATCCGGCCGAGCAACTGGCCGAGGCCGTCGGCGACGCCACGACCGTGATCTCGGCCGTCCAGGGCGGCCCCGAGGTGATCGTGGACGGGCAGGCCAACCTCCTGCGCGCCGCAGAGAAGGCCGGCGCCCAGCGGTTCATCCCGTCAGACTTCGCCATCGATGTGACCAAGCTGGACGACGGCGACAACTTCATGATCGACTGGCGTCGGCAGGCCGCCGCCGCGTGCGCCGGCACCCGCCTTGAGGTGGTCTCCGTGCTCAACGGCGCCTTCTACGAGGTGATGACCGGCTTCATGGGGCTCATTGACTGGGAGCAGGGCACCCTGTCCCACTGGGGAGACCCCGACCAGCCGCTCGACCTGACCTCGGTGGCCGACACCGCCGCCTACACCGCCGCCGTCGCCCTCGACCCGGCCGTCAGCGGCACACTGCGCTTCGCCGGTGAGGTCATGTCGATGCGCCAGTTCCACGATGCGGTCCAGCGTGGCTCCGGCCGCACCCTGCGACTGCGCCACCTCGGCACCGCCGACGACCTGCGTGCGGAGATCACCCGTCAGGCGGCGCTCACTCACAACCCGTTCGACTACGTGGCGCTGCAGTACCAGTGGTGCATGGTGAGCGGCAAGGCCAAGTTCGACAGCCTGGACAACGCCAGGTACCCGCAGGTCACGCCCCTATCGTTGACCGACTTCGTGCGCGTCACCGCACCTGCGCTCTGACGCGCCGTCCGATAGTCCCGGTACGCGGTCACAGCCTGCGGCGGAAGACCGCGTACCGGCTTGCCTATCGGCCGGCACATCGAACTCCGAGTGACACAGAATTCCGCATTCTCCGTCGTACAGCCGATGACTTACCTCGCCCGGCCTACTGCCGCAGTCAGGAGTGGCCGACCACCGACCCGGCCGGCATCTGGAACGGCGCAAGGCCACCCACCGCCTGTACCTGCACCGGATGGCGTGGTTCTTGCACTTCAAGGAGATCGCCAAGCAGGTCACTGTGCAGGGGACACCCTCTATGTCGTGGTGCCGACGCTGGGCACCTCGGCCCGTAAGCGGGCGTTCGAGGCCGCCATCAGGGAGGTGTGCGAGGACCACGCGCCGTCACGCCGCGACGTGGTGGTCTGCCACTGGGACTCCTGCACGAGCAGCGGGCTGTTCGGACAGTACTGCGCGGTGATCGCCAGGCAATCTTCTGCGGAGGCGTGACGGCCTCAGCGGGGAGGACTTCGGCCCGGGTGCTGCATCCGTCGTGGTCGGCGTCGATCCAGTGTTTGAACGAGCTGCGCTTGTACCCGGTGCGGTCTTCGCCGGACAGGGGCAGGGAAGCGATGGCGTCCCACAGCAGGGGCGCGGGCCGCTGAGGTCTGTCCGGCGCGGACGCTGAGGTACGGGCGGCAGGGGTTGTGGCCATCGCGCAGCGCGACGGGCTGGATCAGGCGAGCAACCGGTCGACCAGCCCGTCGAGGTAGTCAGGGGTGAGCGGGACCGCGCCGAACAGGACGCGCATGTAGATCGGCGCCAGGAGATGGTCCAGCACCTCCAGTGCCTCAGGCGGGTCCTCGCCGCGTTCGCGGGCGCGGGCGAGCATGGCCTGCAACTGCCTGGTGCGGTCGGCCAGGAGCTCGTCGCGCGCCTGAAGGCCCTGCTGACCCTCGCCTGTCAGCGCGATGGTCAGCCGCACCAACGCCAGGCCGTCGGGTCCGGTGACCTCGCGGGCCACGATGGCGGCGTAGGTGCGCAGGTCGCCGGCCAGGCTGCCGGTGTCGGGCATCGGCGCCTGCGCGTTGAGCCGGGTCAGCAGCACATCGCTGAGCAGGGCTTGGAGGTTGCCCCACCGGCGGTAGAGGCTGGTGTCGGCCACGCCCGCGCGGGCCGCGATGTCGCCGACGGTGAAGTTTCCGTAGCCGCGCTCGCTGACCAGGTCGGTAACGGCCTGGTGCACTGCCGCGCGGACCCGGGCGCTGCGCCCGCCGGGCCGCCTGGCCCGCCCCTGCTCATCCATACCCCAACCTTAACGCAGTCCAGACTTGCGTTAGAGTCTCCCTAAACGCAGTCATCAACTGCTTTTAGGAAGGATGTACGTGAAAGCGTTGCTCACCCTGACCTGCGCAGGTCAGTTCATGGTGCTGCTCGACAACACGATCGTCGGCGCCGCCCTGCCCGACATGCAGCAGCGGCTCCACACCGGGCTGACCGGCCTGCAATGGATCGTCGACGCCTACGTGCTGCTGGTGGCCATGCTGCTGCTGTCGGGCGGTGTCTTCGCCGACCGGTTCGGCCGCAGGCGGGTGTTCCTGGCCGGGGTGGTGGTGTTCACGGCCGCGTCGGTGGTGTGTTCGCTCGCGCCCTCGATCGGCTGGCTGATCGCCGGGCGGGTGCTGCAGGGCGTTGGGGCCGCGGCGCTGAGCCCCGCCTCGCTGGCGCTGCTCGCCGCCGCGTATCCCGCCCCGAGGGAGCGCGTCAGAGCAATCGGGTTGTGGGCCGGGTTCAGCGGCATCGGCCTGGCCGTCGGACCGCTGGCTGGCGGGATCCTGGTGGAGGCCTTCGGCTGGCCCGCCATCTTCCTGGTCAACGTGCCCATTGGGGCGGTCCTGCTGCTGGCCGGGCTGCGCGTGCTGGGGGAGTCCCGCAACCCGAGCGCGCCGCCGATCGACGTCCCCGGCACGGTCCTGTCCGTCGCGGGCGTGGGCGCCGTGACCTACGGCCTGGTCGAGGGCGGTTCCCGAGGCTGGACCTCGCCGGTGATCCTGGGCGGCTTCGCCGCCGGGCTGGTGCTCCTGGCCGCGTTCGTCGTGGTCGAGGGTCGTGTGTCGGCGCCGATGCTGCCGCTGCGGCTGTTCCGTCAGCGGCTGTTCACGGTGTCCAACACGGCGATGGTCGTGGTCGGATTCGCGCTGATGGGGTCGTCGTTCTTCTTCTCCCAGTTCTTCGTCTACGTCCAGGGCACTTCGATCCTGGTCGCCGGGCTGCGGACCCTGCCCGCCTCGCTGGCCATGGTGATCGTCAGCCCGTACGCGGGCCGGTTCGCGGCCAGGTACGGCTTCCGCGTCGTCGTCGGCATCGGCCTGGCGCTGGCCGGGCTGGGGCTGCTGGCGCTGGGCTTGGTCCACGCCGATACCGGCTACGGGAACGTGTGGTGGCGCCTGGCGGTCGTCGGTATCGGGTTCGCTCTCACCATGTCGCCGCTGACCGGGGCCGCCATCCAGGCGGTCAGCCCGCAGGAGGGCGGCCTCGCCTCCGGCGTCAGCAGCACCACCCGGCAGATCGGCGCGGTGCTCGGCGTGGCGGTGCTCGGGGCGATCGTCCACACGCGGCAGTCCGGCGGCGCCTCTTTCGAATCCGGCCTCAACAGCGCCTTCCTCGCGGCGGGTGCCGTGACGCTGGCCTGCGCCGTATTCACCGGCCTGTGGCTGACCGGCTTCCGGGCGCCGAGGGACGTCCGGGCGGAACAGTCAGGAGGCCAAGCAGTCAGCGCAGTTAGTGGGCCGCCGCTGACAGCTCCTCCCAGTCGGCCCACGTCTTGAGCCGCTCGACGTAGGCCTGCTTGGTCATCCGCAGCCCTTCGGTGCCGAAGAACACCCGCAGCGGCGAGCGAGCCGCCGGTTATGGGCGAAGAGGACGTGGGACTCGAGGTCGAGCCGGGTGGTGGGGTTGGTGGCCGGCGGGTCAGGTTGACGATCCAGTTGCCGAACCGGCGGATGACGGGGTGATGTAGGGCGAGATGCGACCACCGCCGCTCTCGCCCATGGTCTCAGCTGCGAGGACGACGGCGCGCGAGGCATCGCGGTCGACGCGCTGCTGGTCCACGCGGCCCGCGGCGACCCGAACGGTGACGACCTCGGAGTATTCCTGTCCGTGCTCGTCGCGGCGGACATGGTCAGGCTCGGGTGCGTCGTCACCGCGCTCGCGGACGCCCTGGCGGCCGGTGCGCACACCCAGGTCTGGGGCACCGCGGCGCGCATGCTCGCCGAGCACCTCCCCCAAGCGCGGGAGCGACCTCGCGCAGCGTGTGGCCGAGCGCAGGCCCGCGCGCGTGGCGGCGCGCAGCGCCGCCCTTGATCCTCTACGAGCGCAATCCGGCAGAGGAGGATGCCGAAATCATCAACCAGACAGAACCTCATTCTGTCTGCTCACAAAGCTGATCACCTTCCCTTTACCGATCATCATGAAGCCCACCACGGCTAAGAGCTGGTAACGCAACAAGCTGAGGCGGCCCCAGCTGCCTGGCGGCCTGCGGGGTGCCGAGCCCAAGGCCGAAGGCGATCTCCTGCCACGTCATGCCGCGCCTCCGCGCCATCTGGAGGAGCGCGGCCTCCAACTCGTCCATCTCGGCCCGGGCCTGAGGGACGAGAGTCAAGGCGGTCGTGATGTCGGCCTGGTCCACCTCCGGCTCGCCGTCATCGAGCTGCGCGGCCCCGCTCAGCAGGAACGACACGAGCCTGACGGCTTCGTGGGGTCCCATCACGGAGGGGGTCCAAACCTGCGGACGTAGGCTCTTTGCGCAGACGGGTGGCCGACATGACCTGTGGCGAGCACCGACCGAGTCCGGGTGACACCCCGACGCTGCCCAGCAGAATCGACCGGAAAATTATCGACCGGAGTTGTCGTATCTCGGCCGCGTCGTTCGTAGCCAGGGTGAACGGTCGCCCACGAGGGCGCTGTCACGACCAGCTGTCACGACCAAGGGAGATGCCGACCGATGCAGCAGCACCCACAGGCCAAGGTCCACCGCATGTTCGAGCTCGTCGAGCCGATCGCCACCGTCACCTTCTCCGAGGTGGCGAACGAGGCGTTCCTGGCCGTCGGCATGCGCAATTACTGGGACGGATACTTCGCGGGCCGGGCCGCACCGCTGGGGCTGGCACCGGCCGAGGTGGTACACGCGGTCTTCTACAACTTCGCCGACGGCGAGGTGGCACGCCACATCCCCTGGGTGTGGGGAAAGATCACCCCGCAGGAGGCAATCGCCGTGCGCGAACGGGGCAGCACCGCCGCCCTGCGGCAAATAATCGGAGAGCTCGCCGACTCGCCCGGTCTGGTGCGGGCCGCCGACCTCGCCACCAGAGCAGCGGTCAGCGCGCCGATCGAGGGCCGACCACTGTACGCCGGGCTGCGGGCGCTCGACGTGCCCGAGGAGCCGGTGGCCAGGCTCTGGCACGCGGCGACGCTGCTGCGAGAGCACCGCGGGGACGGCCACAACGCCGCCCTTCTCGCCCACGGCATCGGCGGCACCGAGGCCCACGTCCTCATGGCTGTTTCCCTCGGAATGAGGGCGGAGGAGTTCGGCCGGATCCACCACCTGCCCAAGGCACGGCTGACCGCCGTGGTCGACGGGCTGCGCGGTCGCGGCCTCGTGGACGCCGCCGGCGGGTTCACCGACGTCGGCCGGGAGACCAGGCAGCGGATCGAGGCGCTCACCGACGAGCTGGCAGCCCCGGCGTACGACGTGCTCAGTGCGGACGAGCTCGACGAACTGGCCGCGGGGCTCGAGCCGATCGCCGCCGCAGTATGGGCCTTCGGCAACTGAGCGGGCGCATCACGCTGCTGGGTCGGCCACGATCCCAGCCCGGCCACCGAGGTGAGCAGGTCGTTGCGCGGGATCACCCGCCTGGCGTAATCGAAGGCGCCGCCGCCAAGCGGCGCGAGGCCGCCGACGCCTGGCTGCCCGGCAAGAAGAAGACCGACCTGGCGGGTCACCTACAAGAAGACCAGCGACACGGCCGCCAGGTTCGCCCCGGCCGCCGGCGAACTGCGCACAGCGGCCCCGGCCGCCGCGCAGGGTCATCGCGAGTTCATGGCGAAATGGGGGGCTCACCGGTGTGCGGCGCCTTTCCCGACCTCGCCGCCGCCCTGGCCGAGCTGGTCGAGACCTACCCGACCGAGGACCCGACCGCCCCGGCCTACCCACTCACGCTGACCAACCCGCAGACCGGCCGTGCCCGGACGATCCTGTTGCAGCCCAGGCACGTCGCGTGGCTGACCACGCTTGTACAGGCCGAGCTGACCGCGTGCCGCATTTCGGCCCGCTGAGCCCCTACAGCAAGCTCCTCGTGAGTGGCTACAACAGCGAGGAGGCAGAGGCACAGGTGGACATCGTCGCGGCGTGCCTAGCCGTCATTGATGTGGAAAGCGGCGTGCGTCTAAATCAGGAATTGATGGACGGGCCCCGATTTAGTAGTGTCGATTTCCCTCTAGACTGTCCGGCCTGGGCCCGGGAGCGGCAGGAGAAGGAATCGAACCCGCGCTGTCAGCTTGGGAATAGGCTACTGATCATGCCGTGCTGAGCTGCGAAAACAGGGGTGCAGGTCAGGGTTGGCCGAGTAACCCTGAGTTCCCGCGATTCACCGCTGATCGCCGTCCGTTCTGGCACGCGATCAAGGCTCAACCGTCGTACTAGAAAGACGTGCCGGCACGCGATAAAGGAAGGCCGACGATCTGGGAAATGTCTAACCTGTCGGCGTGGGTACATATATCTACGGCTTCATCGAGGCTCGTCACCCGTGCGCTGACGAGGACTGGTACGAGTGGGATGCATGGGTGGTGTCCATGCCTCTCTCCCCGCTCTACGAGTCGTTCGGCTGTCTCTTCGGTGTTCGTAACCGGCTCGGATGGAATCCGGTCGCGGCCGCCCGTGGTCTCCCTGCCGACGTGTCGGAACTTGTCCGTGCCAGGTATGAGGAACACGTGCGGATCGACGCCGCCATGCATGGCTGTACGTGGGTTACATGGGCGGAGTTGCGTGATCTGGATATGACTGTCCGTCCCGCCGCCCGGGGGGTGCTTGATGTTCAGTCACGACATGGCTCCTCGATCAGCCGGTATCGGGTCGATGACCAGTGGCCCGAGGATGTCGTGGAGGAGTACGGCATGCCGCCGTTGGGCGCCTCGCCCGTCGAGGCTCCGATGGGACGCTGGGACGTATCTGGAGTGACGCTCGAGTATCGCCCCATGACACGACTGGACGCACTTGGACCCGGCACCGGATGGGAGCACGTCTTCGGGGTGATGCAGGCATTGGCGAGGCGGTTCGGGCCCGAAGGCGTGCGCTTGGTCGTCTGGTTCGACTGACGGCACGGTCGTGTCGACCGGTGGCGATACATCACGACCCAGGTAAGGGACGATCACCTGACCTGGGCCTTCGTGTGTGGAGCGGGTGACGGGAATCGAACCCGCGCTGTCAGCTTGGGAATTGCATGGATCACGGCCCGTAGGGGCGTTGACCTGCGTGTGCAACCGGTCATGAGTGACCGTGGTTGCTTCTCGTTCCCCTGGCTGATTGCACGCTGATTGCACGACGATCAAGAATGTGACCTCGTGGAGGACTACCAGCGAGCGCTGATCGGCCGCATGGTCGAACTCCTCGACCTGTACGCCTCGGGCCGGACATCGCTGCCCAAGCTGGTTGAAGATCTCTGGGCACTGTTTGCGGCATCGGACCCTCGCGAGCTTGAGATCAGAGACTCGTTCCATTGGCTGTGGTCCGATCTCGATGGGGAGTGTGAGTTGCGGACTCAGCCCTGGGCGCCGGCCGGGGTGGCTGACGATGACCGCTTGGCCGGCGTCATCGGTGAACTGCGCTTGTGGGCTGTGCAAGTAGCTGCGGGCGAACTTCCCGCGCGCCCGCGCACACCTCCGCCTTCCTGATCACCCCGTCTGCCTCGACCCGCCGCGAAGCGGCAGCGGGCCGGAGACGGACGCCGCTGCGGCGGGACGGGTACGGCCCCGTTCTTGGCGCTCCGTCGATCAAGAAGGTGCCCCTCCACGAGGACGATCAGACGCTCACCACCGAGTTCATCGGGGCTCAGACCACTGGGCCTTGCGGCGCGGACTACACCGCCCGAGCCGTTGAGTCTGCGCATGTGGCCTTGATCGTGGTGGAGGAGCATCCACACGAGAGGGGAAGTACCTGGGATTGCCTGGATGTGGGATACCGCAGGCAGGTGATCGTACGGCTCAGCCGTCCCCTGGGTGAGCGTGCGGTGCTGGAGGCTATGCGCGGGATGCCCGTTCTTGTCGATCTCATGAGGTGACGCGGGGCCGATCGCGCCAGCCCGTAGCGGTGGTCGGCCGGGCGATCGTACGGCGCCGAGCGGGCGCAGCGCCGCCCTTGATGGACGTCCCCCTGTGGGCGATCCGGCCCGAGGCCCCTGGATGGTTTGCTGTGGCTCGCCCCGGAATCGGCGCGCGGCGCAGGCCGGGGCGCGTCCCCATTCGCCGGCCGCATTCCCGCGTGGTGACCGCGGCCCCAGGGGCGGGGAGCGTGCTGTCTCGGGCGTGATCGCCCGAGTGATCGCGTGGGGACCAGATCACTGACGGTCCGGAGACGGGCTGTCCCATGACGTGCGCTGCCGGACGCGACCAGATGGGAAAACGACGAAGCCCCGGCCGAGGCCGGGGCTTGTGTGGCTGGTGGACGATACTGGGATTGAACCAGTGACCTCTTCCGTGTCAGGGAAGCGCTCTCCCGCTGAGCTAATCGTCCGTGCCCGAATGTCGTCCGGGCTCCGAGCGGAAGACGGGATTCGAACCCGCGACCCTCACCTTGGCAAGGTGATGCTCTACCACTGAGCCACTTCCGCAGCCATCGCTCGGGGTTCTTCCCGGCGACGCGTGAACAACTCTAGCGGATCCCGGAGGGTGCCGGTGCCAACTGCCTTCAATCCCCTGGCGGGCACGCGGCACGTGACCCAAGCCGGGCGAGACGTTGACCTGCGGGGGAGGCCGCGCGCAGGATGAGGCGGCAACCGTACGCACGAGGGGGTTACGCGATGGCGAAGGTGCTCATCATCACCGGCGACGCGGCCGAGGACCTGGAGGTGATGTACCCGTACCAGCGGCTTCTCGAGGAGGGCTACGAGGCGCACATCGCGGCCCCGTCCGCCAAGAAGCTGCAGTTCGTGGTGCACGACTTCGTCGAGGGCTTCGACACCTACACCGAGAAGCCGGGCCACACCTGGGCGGCCGACGTCGCCTTCTCCGAGGTGAACCCGGACGAGTACGCCGCGCTGGTGGTCCCCGGCGGTCGCGCTCCCGAATACATCCGCGGCGACCGCGACGTCCAGGAGATCGTCCGCCACTTCGCCGACGCCGGCAAGCCGATCGCCGCGCTCTGCCACGGGCCGCTGGTGCTCGCGGCGGCCGGGGTGCTGAAGGGCCGCGAGAGCAGCGCGTACCCCGCCTGCGCGACCGACGTCGAGAGCGGTGGCGGCACGTGGGTCGACAGCGAGGCGCACGTCGACCAGAACCTCGTGACCGGACGGGCCTGGCCGGACCACCCGGCGTGGATGCGCGAGTTCATGAAGGTGCTGCGCGCCGCCGCTCCGGCGACCTGAGCGCCCGCGCGACCTGACCGCCCGCGCCGGCCCGCGGGGGGCGGCTGTCCGGGACCCGCCCCCCGATCGCCCGCGACCCGCGCGCGCGACCCGTCCGGCGGTCGGCGCGGCGTGGGCCGAGGCACTAGAGTCACCCGCCATGACCGAATCCGCCCCCTATCTCACCGCGACGGCGGAGGCGTACGACGCCGTCGCCGTCCTCTACGCCGAGCTCTTCCGAGACTCGCTCGACCGTCTGCCACTGGACCGCGCGGCGCTCGCCGCGTTCGCCGAGTCCGTGCGGGCCGACGGCGCCGGGCCCGTCGCCGAACTCGGCTGCGGCCCGGGCTATGTGACGGCGCACCTGCGGGGCCTGGGGCTGGACGCCTTCGGCATCGACCTGTCGCCCACGATGATCGAGCTCGCCCGTGAGGCGTATCCGGACCTGCGTTTCGAGATCGGTTCCATGCACGCTCTGGACCTCGCGGACGGCGAGCTGAGCGGCATCGTCTCGTGGTACTCCCTCATCCACACGCCGCCGGCTGAACTGCCGCCGTACTTCGCAGAGTTCCGCCGCGTGCTCGCTCCGGGCGGCCACCTCCTGCTCGGTTTCTACGAATCCGAGGGGGACGCCGTGTCGGCGTTCGACCACAAGGTGACGACGGCGTACCGATGGCCGATCGACGACCTCGCCGAGCTGGCGCGCGAGGCGGACTTCGTCGAAGTGGGACGGATGCTGCGCGAGCCTCTCGAAGGTGAGCGGTTCCGCCAGGGCCGTCTGCTGATGCGCAGGCGGTAGATCCCCGCGGGGGCCCGCCGCCGATCCTTCACGGCGGGCCCGCCACGGTGCGGCTACCACTCGCGCGCCGAGGCGAGCAGCACCTCCCGGACGAGGGAGACATGGGGGCGCTCCGGCGCGCCCGCGCGGCGGGCGAGGAACGGGGTGTTGATGGGCGGGTCGCCGGGGTCGAGGAGCGGCACGACCTCACCCGCACGCAGCTCACGAAGGCACAGGTAGCGGGGGAGGACGCTGATCCCGGCACCGGCGGCGACCGCGGCCAGCACGCCGCGAAGGTCCGGCACGACCACGGCCGGTGACATCGGCGGGCGCGTGCGGAACACGTGCCTCCAGTACCGGCGGATGATGGGCAGGTCCTCGGCGTAGGCGACCAGCGGGGCATCGCGCAGGGGGCCGGGATCGTCGCAGCCGACGGGACCGATCCGCGCGGCCCAGGACGGCGCTGCCACCAGCACGAACTCCTCGTCCATGAGCGGTTCGGCGACGACCGATCGCCCTCGCGGACGTACGGCGGACAGGACCAGGTCGAAGCGCCCGGCGCGCAGGCCGTCGAGCAGGTCGTTGGCGAGGCCGCTGGTCACCCGCAGCCGCACGCCCCGATCCACCAGCGGTGCCAGGGCGGGCAGCGCCCGTACGCACAACAGTTCGGCGGGACCGCCCAGATGCACCGGCTCGGAGGAATCGCTTCCCGGCAGGCCCCGTTCCGCGACCGCGGCCAGCGCGTCGAGAGGCCCGGCGACCTGTGCGGCCAGTTCGTCGGCCACCGGGGTGGGCGCCACCCCTCGGGGCAACCGTTCGAACAGCTGACGCTCCAGTTGCTGTTCGAGACTGCGTATCTGGGCGGTCACGGTCGGCTGGGACAGCCCCAGCAACTGCGCCCCGCCGGTGAGGGAACCGGCCCGGTGCACGGCGAGGAACGTGCGCAGCAGCGTGAGGTCCAGCGGGCCCCGATCGGAGACCTGCCCATCGGAATCCCTATGGGTCATAGTGGAAAAGCTATTGGTACTCCGATGGCAGGGCGACTTACTGTCCGACTGTCGTCGTCGGCGAGGCCGCCGACTCACCCGCGCCTCGTGCACAGGCCGAGGCCCGTCGAGAGAGTCACAGCAATGGCACAGATCCTTTTCGTCATGACCGGCGCCGGCCAGCTGAGGCTGGCCGACGGCACCTCGCACCCCACCGGCTACTGGGCGGAGGAGTTCCTCGCGCCGTACCGCGCGTTCGCGGAGGCGGGGTACGAGGTCGTCGTCGCGACCCCGGGCGGTGTCGTGCCGCCGGTCGACCGGGCCAGCTTGGCGCCGGAGTTCAACGGCGGGCAGGAGGGCGCGGACGCCGTCGCCGCGGCGCTGGAGGCCGCCGTGGAACTTCGCCGTCCGATCCCACTGGAGAAGGCCGGCCCGGGCGAGTACGCGGCCGTGTTCTACCCGGGTGGGCACGGGCCGATGGAGGACCTCGCGTCCGACGCCGACTCGGCCCGGTTGCTCGTCGCGGCGATCGAGTCCGGCACGCCGCTCGGCCTCGTCTGCCACGGTGTGGCCGCTCTGGCCGGCGCCGCGGACGCTGACGGGACCTCGCCGTTCGCCGGCTACCGTGTGACCGGCTTCACCAGGGCGGAGGAGGAGCAGGCCGGCCTCGCCGACCGGATGGAGTGGGTGCTGGAGGACCGGCTGGTGGCGCTGGGCCTGCGCTTCTCCGCCGGCGAGCCGTGGGCGCCGCACGTCGTCGTCGATCGCACCCTCCACACCGGGCAGAACCCGGCGTCGTCCGCCCCGCTGGCCGCCGCGCTGCTGAAGACGCTGAACTGACCCCCGCCCGGTCCCGCAGCCGACGTTGTGGGAAATCCAAATTTCCCGAATTCGCCGCCATCCGGGACTCCTGATTGTTCGGCGGCGTTGCGACGGGGGTAACACCGGCCGCGCCGAGCCCCGCGCCCGGCGCGGCTCCGCAACCGGCGACTCCACCGCTGGCGCGACTTTCGACCAAAGGACTCAGACGCTCCTTCACGCGGTGCGACCGCGATCCGTTCCCGATTGCTCGGCGGACCGGGTGTTCGACGTCATGCGGCGGGACTCGGGTGAGCCCGCCCTCCGCGTCTGCCTTGCACGGACATGACGCCGCTCCTCTTCGGTGCTCGCCGAAGGGCGCGACGTCATGCGGGGCGATCTCGGGACTGATCCTGCCCGAAAACGGGCAGGAAACTTGTTAGTCGGCATCAGTGCTGCGTTAGGGTCCTGCTCTGTGTCCACGGCACGGCATCCCTTCGAGGATCTGATCGGCCACCTCACCCGGACCACCTCACTGGGGCCGGGGGAGGCGGCTCGCGTGGTGGCCGACGTCCTGGCGTACTTCGGCGAGCCCGCGGAAGAGTACGTGCGGCGCCGCCACGGCGAACTCAAGTCGAGGGGGCTGACCAACGACCAGATCTTCCCCAGAATCTCCGCCGAGCTCGCGGGAAGACGTGTCGCGGCACCGGAGCTGACCCTGCGCCAGCTCCGGCGGATCGTTTACGGATAGGAGCGGTTATGTGCGGAATCGTCGCTTATGTCGGGCCGAAGGATGCGGCACCCATCCTGCTCGAAGGTCTCCAGCGATTGGAGTACCGGGGCTACGACTCGGCCGGCCTCGCCGTCGTGAACGCCAAGAGCCTCAGGACGCGCAAGGTCAAGGGCCGGGTCGCCGACCTGGCGGCGGCGGTACCCGCGAAGTTCAAGGGCACGATCGGCATCGGCCACACCCGGTGGGCCACGCACGGCGCGCCCAGCGACGTGAACGCCCACCCGCACCTCGACCAGGAGCAGCGGATCGCCGTCGTGCACAACGGCATCATCGAGAACGCCGACGAGCTGCGCCGCCGCCTGGAGGGCGAGGGCGTGAAGTTCGAGAGCGAGACCGACAGCGAGGTGCTCTCGCAGCTCATCGGGCGCTTGGTCAAGGACACCGACTCGCTGCGGGAGGCCGTCCTGCGGGCGCTGAAGAGCGTGGTCGGCACGTACGGCATCGCCGTCGTCGACGCGCAGCGGCCCGGCGAGATCGTGGTGGCCCGCAACGGCAGCCCGATCGTGCTCGGCCTCGGCGAGAAGGAGATGTTCGCCGCCTCCGACGTCGCCGCGCTCATCCGCTACACGCGCCAGGTCGTCCACCTGGAGGACGGCGAGCTCGCGGTCATCAAGGCCGACGGCTTCAACACCTTCACCAGCGACGCCAGGGAGACGGCCAAGGAGCCGTTCACGGTCGACTGGGACGCCGGCCACTACGACAACGGCGGCTACGAGCACTACCTGCTCAAGGAGATCTCCGAGCAGCCCGACACCGTCGCCCGCACGCTGCGCGGCCGGATCGACGACCGGTTCCACATCGCCCACCTCGGCGGCCTCAACATGGACGCCCGCGAGACCCGCTCGTTCCGGCGCGTGAAGATCATCGGCTGCGGCTCCGCGTACTACTCGGGGCAGATCGGCGCGCAGCTCATCGAGGAGCTGGCCCGCATCCCCGCCGACGCCGAGCCCGCGTCGGAGTTCCGCTACCGCAGCCCCGTCGTCGAGTCCGACACGCTGTACGTCGCGATCAGCCAGTCGGGGGAGACGTACGACACGCTGGCCGCCGTGCAGGAGCTCAAGCGCAAGGGCGGCCGGGTGCTCGGCATCGTCAACACCGTGGGCAGCGCCATCGCCCGGGAGACCGACGGCGGCATCTACCTGCACGCCGGTCCCGAGGTCTCGGTGGCCTCCACCAAGGCGTTCACCTCCACGGCCGTGGCGTTCGCGCTGCTCGCCCTGCACCTCGGCCGCGTACGCGACCTGTCGCCGGCCGACGGGCGCAGGATCTGCGAGGGCCTGCGCCGGCTGCCCGAGCAGATCAAGGAGATCCTCACGCTGGAGGACCGGATCAAGGAGCTGGCGAAGAAGTACGCCGACTCGCCGGGCATGATGTTCGTCGGCCGGGTGCGCGGCTACCCGGTGGCCCGCGAGGGCGCCCAGAAGCTCAAGGAGATCTCCTACGTCCACGCCGAGGCGTACCCGGCGAGCGAGCTCAAGCACGGCCCGCTCGCGCTGATCAGCCCCGAGCTGCCCACGGTCGCGATCGTCCCCGACGACGAGCTGCTGGACAAGAACCTCACCACGCTGGGCGAGATCCGGGCCCGGCACGGGCGCATCCTCATGGTCGGCCACCGCACCTCCGAGGCGGCCGACGACTGCATCGTGGTGCCCAAGAACGAGGTCGAGCTCGACCCCATCCTGCTGACGATCCCGCTGCAGCTGTTCGCCTACCACGCCGCCGTCGCCCTGGACCGCGACGTCGACCGCCCGCGCAACCTCGCCAAGAGCGTGACGGTCGAATAACCCCGTGCACGCCGTACGGCCCGCGCCCGCCGGTGCGGGCCGTACGGCGTCGCGGGCGCTCTCGCCGCCCCCGGTCCTGGTCCATGCAGGGGTCGTCCGGGCGACGCCGGTGGTCAGACCGAGGACGCCGTGCGCGACCGGGTGGCGGCGACGACCTCGCTCGTGTCCAGGCAGGCGATGCCCATGCCGGTCATCTCGCGGTCGGCGTCGGTGGTCCAGCCGGACAGCGCGTCGCGGACGGCGACGGCGCGCAGGTCGCGTTCTGTCGCGTCGACGAGCGTGGATCGCGGGCAGTTCGGGTAGTTGCAGCCGGCGACGACCACCGTGCTCACCGCGCGTTCGGCGAGGTGTTCCAGCAGCCGGGTGCGGAAGAAGGCGCTCCAGCGCGGTTTGTACAGGATGTGCTCGTCCGGCCCGATCTCCTGCGCCTGTCCCGCCAGGAGCAGGTCCGGGTCGAGCTCGCTTCCGGGCGCCAGTCCGTCGGCGAGCTGGGAACCCGGCGAGTGCGGGTTGACCGTGCCGCGCAGCGTTCGCCGGCACAGGTCGGCGTTGCTGCCGTCGGGCAGGTAGAGGCGCACGACATGCACGATGGGCCGCCCCGCTTGACGGAACGCGTGCGTCAGGCGCCGGACCGCGGGCAGCACCTCGGCGGTGCCGGCGATGCCGGCGACGAAGTCGCGTTGCAGGTCGATGGTGAGCAGAGCGCCGCGGGAGAACTCGGGGCTGGTGTATTCGTCCACGCCGGCCACGCTAGGCGGGCGAGCCGCGCCGGTCTTGTACGTCGTTGCGCGCGAACCGGCCCGGGGTGGCCGCGAACGTGCGGCGGAAGTGGCGGTGCAGATGTGCCTGGTCGTAGAAGCCGCTGTCGGCGGCGGCGCGCGCGACGGTGTGCCCGGCGGTCAGGAGCTGCTGGGCGCAGCGCAGGCGTAGCTGGAGCAGGTAGCCGTGCGGGGTGACGCCGGTTTCGCGGCGGAAGGCGCGCAGCAGCTGGAACCGGGGCAGGCCCGCCACCTCCGCGAGCTCGTCCAGGGCCGGGGTGCGCCGGAGGTCTGCGGCCAGGTGCCGCTGCACCTTCGAGACGGGCGCCGGTGGGGCCGCGGCGATCCCGCGGCGGGTGTAGCGGGCGAGGATCTCGGTGCACAGCGCCTCGAATTCCTCCTGCGCCGCCAGGGAGTTCTGGTCCCGGCGGCGGTGCAGCCGGATCAGGCGGGCGGCCAGACGCGGGTCGTGCGGAGTCGGTGAGGGAAAGGTGGGCCGGTGCCCGGCGAGTTCCGCCAGCAGCGCCGGCGGCAGGTAGAAGACCCGGTAGTCCCAGCCTTCGGCGATGCCGGGGCGGCCGGCGTGGATGGTGTCGGCGTCGAGAAGGAGCAGGCTGCCGGCGCACGCGTGCTCGGTGGCGCCGCGGTAGCGGACAGCCTCCACGCCGCGCTCGATCGCCGCGACGGCGTACTCGCTGTGCGCGTGAGGGACGAAGCGATGCGTACGGAAGGACGCTTTCACCAGCCGCATGTCGTCCCGGCCGTAACGGTGCTCGACGAGGTCCTCCATGGCTCCTTTGTATCGGACCGCCGGCATCGATCGCCGCAGCCGTAACGTCCGTTATGTGGTGACATGGTGTAGTTACTCATAGTCTGTGCGTGTAAGGGACTCTTCGGGTAGGAGGGTGCCGACATGCGACGCCGTACGGTCCTCGCGCTGGGAGTCCTGGCACTCGCAGGCGCGTGCGGCGCCCAGGCGCCGCCGCGCCGCGGAGAGCTCTCCCTGGCCGTTCCCGGCCCGCCCGGAGGATGCGGGGACGACGTCGCCGCCGGGTTCAAGTCGCTCATCGAGGGGCGTGGCTGGGCCCGGGCCGTACGGATCAGGCGAGAGGCCGGCGACGGCGGGACGGCTCTCGCCCGGGCGGGCGGGCCGCGGACCGATCTGGTGATCGCCGATCCCGCGCTGCTCGCCGCCTGCGCGCTGGGCCGCGACCCGCTCCTGGTCGCCAGGGCCGTCCCGCTCGCGCGGCTGGCGGGGGAGTGGGAGGTGCTCGTCGCCTCGCCCGACTCGGGCTACCGCACGTTCGAGCAGTTCGCCGCCGCGCTGCTGCGCGACCCCGGAGGGCCCAGAGTGGCGGGCGGCGCCGACCGCGGTCCGGAGCACCTGCTGCTCGGCATGACCGCGCAGGGCCTGGGAGCCGATCCCCGCCTGCTCGACTACGTCGCGTTCGACAGCAGGGCGCAGGCCGTCGCCGCGGTCCTCGACGGACGGCTCGCGCTCGGATTCGGCAGCAGGCGCGAGGTCGCCCCCCACATCCGCGCCGGACGTCTGCGGCCGCTCGCCGTCTCCTCCGCCGAGCGGCTGCCCGGGGTGGACGCGCCGACGCTGTCGGAGTCGGGCGTGCGGGTCGTGTACGCCGACTGGACGGGGCTGATCGCCCCGCGCGGCACGCCCGAGCGGGACTCCCTTCTCGACCTGTGCCGGGCCGTCGCCGACACTCCGGGCTGGCGGAGCCTGTGCGACCGCAACGGCTGGACGCCGATGTGGCTCGACGGCGACGACTTCCGCCAATGGCTCGCGGGCGAGGCGCGCCGTACGGCCCTGCTCCTCAATGATCTCGGACTCCGCTGAAAAACACAACTTGTGGGGCCGGTTGCGAGAAGGGCCACAAGATGTAGGATCCATCGCGTTGCTGGTTCACCTCAGGTGAGGCAAGAGGGAACCCGGTGCGAATCCGGGACTGCCCCGCAGCGGTGAGCGGGAACGACCGCCGTCACACGGCACCGACCGTGCTGTGACTCCAAGCACTGGGCGCGAGCGCGCCCGGGAAGCGACGGCCAGTAGGACCGGCGGGCGCGAGCCCGTCCGGACGCCCGCGAGTCCGAAGACCTGCCAGTGACGCGTGCGCACAAGCGCGCCCCGCGCCGGGTCCCGAGGGAGGGCTCGCCGCACCGTCACCGCACGGGGTCGGTCATCCGGCCCTCTCGTGCGTGTGCGCCGCGGCATGCCTGTCCTCCGGTCCGGCCGGGACACGAGACGACGAGGAGAGGGCATCCGATGACCATCACCGACCCGGTCTCCGCGTCCGCGGACCCCGCGTCAGGGGAACGCGGCAGGCCGCGGGCCGCAGCGGGAGACCCCGGACCCGACGCGCCGCCCGGCTCCGTCCCCGCCGCCGGCTCCGTACGGCGGGCCCCGGCTCGCGCGGACGGCGCGTCGGACGCGGCGGGCGTCTGGCAGGCCATCGAGGCGGCGGCGGCCGGGGTCATCGCCGACCCGGAGAACTCGCGGCGGGCGGCGCGGCTGCTGAGCGGCCTGATCGCGGAGGAGGCGGCGGCCGAGGGGGTGCGCGCGTTCTCCGAGTCGGTCGCCGCCGCCCACGCCGCCGGGCTGCTGGGCGACGCCGTCGCCGCGTTCGTGGCCGGCGAGGCCGAGGCGCTCGACGCGCTGATCGACCCGGCGGCCGACGACCGGTTCGAGTACTTCGGGCTGCGCACGGTCTACGACCGCTACCTGCTGCGCCATCCGGTCACCCGGCGCGTGCTCGAGCGTCCGCAGCACTTCCTGCTGCGGGTCGCCTGCGGCCTGTCGGCCACGGTGGCCGAGGCGGCCGAGCTGTACGGCCTGATGTCCACGCTGGCCTACCTGCCCAGCTCGCCGACGCTGTTCAACTCGGGTGCGCGCCGGCCGCAGCTGTCGTCGTGCTTCCTGCTCGACTCGCCCGGGGACGAGCTGGAGAGCATCTACGAGCGGTACGGCCAGGTGGCGCGGCTGTCGAAGTACTCCGGCGGCATCGGCATCGCCTGGACGCGGGTGCGCTCGCGCGGCTCGCTGATCCGGGGCACCAACGGCCTGTCCAACGGCATCGTCCCCTGGCTGCGCACGCTCGACGCGTCGGTGGCGGCCGTCAACCAGGGCGGCAGGCGCAAGGGCGCGGCCTGCGTCTACCTGGAGACCTGGCACGCCGACATCGAGGAGTTCCTGGAGCTTCGCGACAACACGGGCGAGGAGTCGCGCCGCACGCACAACCTCAACCTGGCCAACTGGGTGCCCGACGAGTTCATGCGCCGGGTCGAGGCGGACGGCACGTGGTCGCTGTTCGACCCCAAGGAGGCCCCCGAGCTGACCGACCTGTGGGGCGAGGCGTTCGACGCCCGCTATCGCGAGCTGGAGGCCGCCGGGCGATACGTGCGGCGGGTGCCGGCCCGCGCCCTGTACGCCCGGATGATGCGCACGCTCGCCCAGACCGGCAACGGCTGGATGACGTTCAAGGACGCCGCCAACCGCGCCTCCAACCAGACGGCGCGGCCCGGCAACGTCATCCACCTGTCCAACCTGTGCACCGAGATCCTGGAGGTCACCAGCGACGGCGAGACCGCCGTGTGCAACCTCGGCTCGGTCAACCTCGCCGCGCACCTGACCCCCGGGGGCGACGCCGTCGACTTCGGCAGGCTGCGCGCCACCGTCCGCACCGCCGTACGGTTCCTGGACCGGACGATCGACCTCGGCTTCTACCCGACGCCGGAGGCGGAGGCGGCCAACCGGAAGTGGCGGCCCGTGGGGCTCGGCGTCATGGGCCTCGCCGACGTGTTCTTCGCGCTGCGCCTGCCGTTCGACTCGCCGGAGGCGCTCGCGCTGTCGACCCGCATCGCCGAGGAGATCGCGCTCGCGGCGTATGGCACCTCGGCCGACCTGGCCGTCGAACGCGGGCGTCACCCGGCGTACGAGGAGACGCGGGCGGCGGACGGCGTCCTGCACCTCGACCACTTTCCGTGCGCCCCGGTCCACCCGGAGGAGTGGGCCGCGCTGCGGGCCAGGATCGCGGAGACCGGGCTGCGCAACAGCCTGATCGTCGCGATCGCGCCGACGGCCACGATCGCCTCGATCGCGGGCTGCTACGAGTGCGTCGAGCCGCAGGTGTCGAACGTCTTCAAGCGCGAGACGCTGTCGGGGGAGTTCCTCCAGGTCAACCGGTATCTCGTGCGGGACCTCCAGGCTCTCGGCCTGTGGACCGGGCCGATGCGCGACGCGATCAAGCTCAACGACGGCTCGATCCAGGACATCGCCGCCATCCCGGACGAGCTCAAGGCGCTCTACCGCACCGCCTGGGAGCTGCCGCAGAAGGCGCTCATCGACCTGGCCGCCGCGCGGCAGCCGTACGTCGACCAGTCGCAGTCGCTCAACCTCTTCATGGCCGCACCCACCATCGGCAAGCTCTCCTCGATGTACGCCTACGCCTGGCGGTCGGGCCTGAAGACCACCTACTACCTGCGCTCCCGCCCGGCGACGAGGATCGCCCAGACGACCGTGCCGGCCGTCGCCCCCGTTGAGGCGGTCGCCTGCTCCCTTGAGAACCCCGAAATCTGCGAGGCATGCCAATGAGAACGATGCTGCTCGACCCCGGCATGGACCTGACCCTGCGCCCGATGCGCTACCCGGGGTTCTACGAGAGGTACCGCGCGGCGATCAGGAACACCTGGACGGTCGAGGAGGTCGATCTCGCCTCCGACCTCGCCGACCTCGCGACCCTCGACGAGGGGGAGCGGCACCTGATCAACCGGCTCGTGGCGTTCTTCGCGACCGGCGACTCGATCGTGGCCAACAACCTGGTGCTGAACCTCTACCAGCACGTGAACGCCCCCGAGGCGCGGCTGTACCTGAGCCGCCAGTTGTTCGAGGAGGCGGTGCACGTCCAGTTCTACCTGACCCTGCTGGACACCTACCTGCCCGACCACGACGAGCGGGCCAAGGCGTTCGCCGCCGTCGAGCACATCCCGTCGATCCGCGCCAAGGCAGAGTTCTGCTTCCGCTGGATCGACTCCATCAGCGAGCTGAACCGGCTGGAGACCCGCGAGGACCGGCGGGCCTTCCTGCTCAACCTCGTCTGCTTCGCCGCCTGCATCGAGGGACTGTTCTTCTACGGCGCCTTCGCGTACGTCTACTGGTTCCGCTCGCGCGGCCTGCTCGGCGGCCTCGCGACCGGCACCAACTGGGTGTTCCGCGACGAGTCGATGCACATGGAGTTCGCCTTCGAGGTGGTGGACACCGTACGCCGCGAGGAGCCGGACCTGTTCGACGACGAGTTCGGGGCCCAGGTGACGCGGATGATGGAGGAGGCGGTCGCGGCCGAGCTCGCCTTCGCCCGCGACCTGTGCGGCGACGGGCACGGCGTCATGAGCGCCGGCAACATGCGGCGCTACCTGGAGTACGTCGCCGACCGCAGGCTCACCCGGCTCGGCCTGCCCGTGCGGTACGGCACGGACAACCCCTTCCCGTTCATGGAGTTCCAGGACGTGCAGGAGCTGGCGAACTTCTTCGAGCGACGGGTCTCGGCCTACCAGGTGGCCGTCGAGGGAGACGTCAGCTTCGACGAAGCCTTCTGACCGATCCGGTTTTCGGCGTACCCATAAAGGGCAAAGGGAACGCCATGACGACGACAGGGGGCGCCGTCACAGCGGCAGCGTGGAACTGGGCGACCTTGGCGATCGCCGTGGCCGCCGCGATCGTCGCGGTGGAACTGGTCCGGCGGGTGCTGAAATCGCGCCTGATAGGGGAGCGGTGGGCGCTCGCCGGGCCGTTCGTGCGCCGGTGCACCTGGCCGGGCTTCGCCTCGGCCGTGACGGGCACCGTCAAGGCGGCCTACGACCCCGACATGCCCGGATCGGACTCCCACGGCTTCCAGCGGCTGCTCTCGCTGCTGCTGATCGCCTGCGTGACCTGGCTGCTGATCCAGGCGGCGTACGCGGTGACCGACGTCGTCCTCGACCGGCTCACGCGGGTCGAGGGCGAGCGCAACCGCCGCGCCCGGCGCATCCGCACCCAGATCGCACTGGTGCGCCGGGTGTCGGCGGCGGTCGTCGTGGTGCTCGCGCTGGGGGCGATGCTGTTCACCTTCCCGCAGGTGCGGGCGCTCGGCGCGGGACTGCTCGCCTCCGCAGGGATCGCGGGCGTGGTGGGCGGCATCGCGGCCCAGTCCACCCTCGGCAACATGCTGGCCGGGCTGCAGCTCGCCTTCAGCGACGCGCTGCGGCTCGACGACGTGGTCGTGGTGGAGGACGAGTGGGGCCGCATCGAGGAGCTGACCCTCACCTACGTGGCGCTGCGCCTGTGGGACGAGCGGCGGCTCATCCTGCCCGTGTCCTACTTCACCGGCAACCCCTTCGAGAACTGGACCCGCCACGAGAGCCGCATCCTCGGCAGCGTGTACCTCCGCGTGGACTGGTCGATCCCGGTCGAGGAGGTGCGCACCGAGCTCTACCGGGCGCTGCGCGAGAACCCGCTGTGGGACCAGAAGGACTGGACGCTGCAGGTCACCGACATCACCCCGCAGGGGCTGGTCGAGCTGCGCGCCCTGATGAGCGCGGCCGACTCGGCGAGCGCCTTCGACCTGCGCTGCGACATCCGCGAGCACCTGGTGACGTTCATCCGCGAGAAGTACCCCGAGAGCCTCCCGCGCCTGCGCGTCGAGACCTGGGCACGCTGAGCGCCTCAGCCGCCCCCCAAACCAGGTCGTCGGAGCGGCGACGGCGTCACGGGGCGTTGGACGGCCGCAGCAGCCTGCTCGCGCCGGCGATGAGCGCGGTGGCGAGGATCCAGCCCGCGGCGATCAGGCCGTTCGCCAGCCACTGGGTCCATCCGGCCGGCTCCCAGGCGCCCCGCTGCTCGAACACGCTCACCGGCACGAGCAGGTCGAGCGTGTAGACGAAGGCGTTGAAGTGGCGCGACTCGTCCAGCCCGATCTGGTGCGGCGGCCACTGGGTGAAGATCGCCGTGCCCGTCGCGAGGAGCAGCGCGGCCCACAGACCGGCGAGCCAGGGCCGGTAGCCGTACCCGACGAGCCCGTCGAGCAGCCGGCCCCACAGCCGCCCGGGCAGCCGCAGCGTCCGCCGCCGCGCCCGCTGCCTGGCCAGCAGCACCCGGCGCGCGTCCGGCTCGTGCCCGATGCGCCGGCAGTAGGCGGCCAGCTGCTCGTACGGCTGAGGGAGGTAACCTCCGGGGTCGCGCCGCAGCCAGGACAGCCGGTCGGCCAGCGACGCGGGCCCGCGCAGCGACTCGTACGTCAGCCCGTTGAGCCGCACGTCGCCCGGGTAGCTCTCGGGACGGTCGAACAGCACGCCGAAGCGGGAGTAGCCGAGGTTGACCTCACCCTCGATCGACTCGGGCAGCAGGATGAGCTCGTCCGCCTGCATGTGGCTCAGGTGCAGGGCCCGGCCCTGCGCCCGCAGCACCGCCCGGTGGAACGACAGGACCCCGCCGATGCGCGCGCCGCGCAGCCGTACGGTGCCGTGGGCGGTGAAACCCGCGCCGAGTTCGGCCGCGGCGGCCTGCAGGTGGTCGGCGTGCACTGCGGGGGTGCCGTCCGCGGTGACGACGGCGCCCTGGAGGTAGAGCCCGCTGGAGAAGCGGGCGCCGATCAGCCGCAGGCCGCCGGTGGCCCGCATGTCGCGTAAGAAGGCGCTGCCGTCCACCACGAGGCCGCCGGCCCACAGCGCGACCGACTCCCAGGTGCGCGGCTCCTCCGATCCCTCGGGCCCGTTCCAGGAGCTCGCTCCCAATGGGGCCGCCCCCGGTTCCCGGTACGGCGCCTCACCGGGGGTGCCCAGCCGCGTGCCGGAGAGCCGGAGCTGCCCGGTCACGTGGGCGTTGTCCAGGCGCACCCCGGCATGGACGACCGATCCGTCGAGGTCGAGGAGCCCGTCGACCGTGGCCCGGCTGGCCCGGAAGCGGAAGATGTCGCAGCGCCGCAGCCGCACGCCCCTGGTCCTGGCGTCGTTGAACGAGACCGTTCCGGCGATGTGACAGCCGAGCAGGTGGACCTTCGCCTCGATGGTGGCGTCGGACAGGTTGAGGTCGCCGACGATCCGGGCTCCGGCGAGCCGGACGCCCGGCACCCGGGCCGATCCGCCGGTGCCCCGGTCGAGCACCAGGGCGGAGATCACCTCCGCCCGGACGATCCGGGAGCGGCCCCACAAGCCCCCCGAGGCGGCGGAGGAGGAGTCCGCCTCCCGGCCCTGGCGCAGGTCGACCCAGGCGCCGGAGGGGTAGGCGTCCCAGAGCCGTCGCTCGGCGGGGGTGAGCCGGCGGAAAGGGGGCCGCGATCTTCCCATGGGGCGACGATATCGCCGATCTTCGAAGGGGCCGGCGCTCCGGCGGACCGGCCCGCGTATCGGGCAGAGCGTGACACCGACAAGAGGAACGTCATGGACAACCATCTGAACCGGCGCGTACGGGCGCGCTCGCTGGGCCTCGTCGTCGGCGCGTCGCCGACCGGGCCGTTGAACGCGATCACCGACGTCGAAGGGGTCCTGGTGGGCCACACCACGATCGACGACGGCGCCGATCTCCACACCGGGGTCACCGCCGTCGTCCCCCGGCAGCTGGTCGCCGGACGGCGGGCGCTGCCCGCGGCCGTCCACGCCGGCAACGGGTACGGCAAGCTGGTCGGCTCGACCCAGGTGGACGAACTCGGCGTCCTGGAGTCACCCGTCGTCCTGACCGCCACGCTGTCGGTGTTCCGGGCCGCCGACGCGCTGCTCACCTACCTGATGGACCGCCGCCCGGACGGACTGTCCTTCAACCCCCTGGTGGGCGAGACCAACGACGGCTTCCTGTCCGACATCCGGCGCCGCCCCATCTCCGAGCGGCACGTCCTCGACGCGCTGGAGGGAGCGTCCGGCGGGCTGCCCGGGGAGGGATGCGTGGGGGCGGGGACCGGGACGACGGCCCTGGGGTTCAAGGCGGGCATCGGCACCTCCTCCCGGCGGCAGGTGGTGGACGGGCTTCCGGTCACGGTCGGTGTGCTCGTCCAGGCCAACTTCGGCGGCGTGCTGACCGTCCGCGGCGTCCCGATGCCGGCCGGCGAGCTCGTCCCGGAGGCCGGACGTCACGAGCAGGCCGGCGGCTCCTGCATGATCGTGGTGGCCACCGACGCGCCGCTCGACGCGCGCCGGCTCGGCCGCCTCGCCCGCCGGGCGATCTTCGCGATGGGCCGGGTGGGCGCGTCGTACTCCACCGGCAGCGGCGACTACGCGATCGCCTTCACCACGGCGCCGCCGCGGCTCCCGCTCCTGCCCGACGAGGAGCTGAACCCCGTCTTCGCCGCGGTCATGGACGCGGTCGAGGAGGCGCTGCTCAACTCCCTGTTCACCGCGACGACCACCACGGGTTTCCGCGGCCGCACGAGCCACGCGGTCCCCTACGACCGGCTTCCGGGCGCGGACGGCAGGCCCGCGCCCGGGTGAGCGCCGCCGGGCCCTGAACGCCGGGGAGCGGTGCCAGGGGCCGACGGCAGGGCGCCTCAGGGGCCCGGCCTCACGAGCCGCAGTCGCAGCAGCAGCCGTCCCCGCAGCAGCCGTCGCCCGAGCAGCAGTCGGAGCACGACGAGCAGCAGTCGCAACAGTCGCAGCAGCCCGAGCAGTCGGGGCAGTCGCAGCTGTCGCAGAAGCAGCGCTCGGTCCACGGCGCGTTCCGGTGCTCGCTCCACGGCGGGCGGTAGAGCCCGCAGGTCAGGAAGACCGCCACCCCGGCCGCCGCCGCGAGCCCGAGCCCCGGAGGCCCGGCCGGCGGCTCCCCGAGAGGCCCCGGCGGCCCCTCGGGCGGCGCGGGGGAGGTTACCTCGGAGTGGGCACGGCGCGTCGTGCAGGCGGCGCCGCGGGCGCGCGGCCCGAACGCCCGGTCGACGGCGCGGCGGGTTTCCCCGCACAGCAGCGCCTCGACCAGGTGCCGCTCCTCCAGGTCGAGGTCGCGTACGGCCAGGCGCAGCCCGTGCAGCGCCTCCTCACACACGCGCCGGGCATCGGCGGGCGAGGTGCCCGTCGCGTCCAGCGGGTTGTACGCCCCGCGGGCCCGGTCCTCGGCGAGGTCCTCGACCGCGTCGATCAAGTGCGCGATCCGGCCGAAGAAGCGGCCGGCCTCGCGCAGGCTCTCGGCGTTGCCCGGACGGCCCGCGAGCGTGGCGGTGTGCGCGAAAGCCGCGGCCACGGCGGTCTCGGTGGGCTCGGTGACGTCGAGCAGACCGCGTCCGGGGGACGCCTCGAGCAGCGCCTGACGGGCGGAGACCTCGGTCAGGACGGCCGTGTCGAAGCCGATCGACTCCGCGCCGCGCCGGGCGGCCGAGGCCCAGGCGGCGGCCGTGGCGCGCATCGGGACGCCGGCCACCCGCCGGGCCGCGATCCCGTCGCCGTCGGACGCGTGGTCGCGGATCTTGCCCGAGGCGAGGGCCAGCGAGACCACGGCGGCCAGGCGGGCGCCCCGGTCGTCCGACCGCACCACCTCCGCCGACCGGAAGCCGCGCAGCGCGCAGGGCCCCGCGGTCCGCCGGTTCGACGCGGCCCCTGCCTCTGATTGGGCCTCTGATTGGGCCTTTGATCGGGCCGCTGACTGGGCCTCGGTCAGGACGGACAGGATGAGGCCGTCGTAGTTGGTCGCCATGCGGGCCAGATGTCCGTGCCGGTCCCGCAACGTCAGGCAGAGCCCGCACAGGTGCGCGCGCCAGGCCTCGTGGACGGACGGGCAGGAGTGGCGGGCACACGGCCGGAGGATCCCGAACACCCAGAGACTCCTAGGGGGTCATGCGTACGGGATCATCCCGTTGCGCGGCGATTATGCCATCACGCGTCCGGACCCTGCCGGAGCAGCCGGATGGGCGACCTGGAGAATCGAGAGATGGAAGTTACCGACGGGTTCGAACTGACCCTCGACGAGCACGTCGCCACCCTCACCCTCAACCGCCCCGCCAAGCGCAACGCCGTGACCGCCGCCATGTGGCGGGCGCTGCCGGGCATCCTCGCGGATCTCGCCGCCGATCCGAAGGTACGCGTCCTCATCCTTACCGGAGCGGGCGGAACTTTCTGCTCCGGTGCTGATATTTCAGAAATTCATGAGCTTGGCGATAACGAGGATGACACCGGTCTTACCGTTGTCGCGGAGCGCGCACTCGTGACCTTTCCCAAACCCGTGATCTCGATGATCGAGGGATACTGCGTCGGCGGCGGATGCCAGCTCGCGCTCGCCTGCGATCTGCGCGTCGCGGCGGCCGGGGCCCGCTTCGGCGTCACTCCGGCCAAGCTCGGGATCGTCTACCCGCTCAGCTCCACGCGGCGGCTCGTGGAGATCGCCGGGCCCGCCACCGCGAAGCTCCTGCTCTTCTCGGCCGAGCTCATCACCGCAGATCACGCACTGCGCACCGGTCTCGTCGACGAGGTCTGCCCGCCGGAGGACCTGCGCGAGCGTGTCTACGGCCTGGCGGCCACGATGGCCGGCAGGTCCCGGCTGACGCTGGCGGCCGCCAAGCAGATCATCGACGGCCGGGCCGGGGAGGCCGAGGTGCGCGCCTGGCAGCGGGAAGCCAGGGAGAGCGGCGAAATGGCCGAAGGTGTCCGGGCATATCGGGAGGGGCGTTCCCCTGGATTCTCTTGGGATGCAAAATAGGCATAAACGGGACTCGCAGTGGTAATGACCCTGTGAGGTGTGAGATGTCGCAGAATCTATTCGCCAGGTTCGCCCGATGGCTGGGCCTTGACAGGAATCCGCTTCGGCGCCGGTGCGACCGGGTCGAAGCGGTGGTCCGGCTTGCCGCGGTGCTGGGAGTCGTTGCCGCCGTCGTGTTCGGCGTGATGCTCGGCATGCGCGAGTACGGCAACGGCCTGAGGACCGAGGCCCAGCAGGCGCACAGCCGGCATCAGGTCGTCGCCACGCTGTCGGGTGACGTGACGACGCCCCGGCTGTCGGTGGCCGGAGCGGCGGTCGGGCATGCCCAGGCCGCCTGGGTGGCCCCCGACGGCACGGCGAGGGCCGGTGTCATAGAGGTCTCGCCCAGCAGGCACGCGGGCGAGACCGTGCGCATCTGGACCGACGACAGAGGCATGATCACGCCTCGGCCGCAGGACCGGGAGACCACGGTGGTCGCCGCGCTGACCGTCGGCACGGGGGTCCCGCTGGCCGCCGCCGCGATCCTCGCGCTGCTGGTGACCTGCACCCGCCTGGTCAACCAGCGCAGGGCCCGCCGGGTGTGGGAGGCCCAGTGGACCGTGGTCGAGCCCATGTGGCGGATCAACGGCCGCTGAGCCGCCCCGAGCGGTCCGACTCAGCGATCGACGATCTCGTTCTTCCCGATCACGACCACCCCGCTGCGGGTCACCGCGAATCGCTGGCGGTCGTACTCCGGGTCGAAGCCGATCCGGGCGCCGTCGGGGATGATCACGTTCTTGTCGATGATGGCCTTGCGGACGATCGCGCCCCTGCCGATCTTGACCGAGCCCATCAGCACCGAGTCCTCGACGTGCGAGTGCGAGTGCAGCACCACGCCGGGGGACAGGATCGAGCGCAGCGCGGTGCCGCCCGACACGATGACCCCGGGCGACACGAGCGACTCCAGCGCATGCCCCACCCGGTCGCCCTCGTTGTGCACGAACTTGGCCGGCGGCAGCGGATCGTTGCCGGTGTAGATCGGCCACCGGTCGTTGTAGAGATTGAAGACCGGCTGCACCGAGATGAGGTCCATGTTGGCCTCGTAGTAGGCGTCGAGCGTCCCCACGTCGCGCCAGTAGCCGCGGTCGCGCTCGGTGGAGCCGGGCACCACGTTGTTCGCGAAGTCGTACACCTCGGCGCCGCCGCTCTTGACGAACATCGGAATGATGTTGCCGCCGAGGTCGTGCTTGCTGCTGGGGTCGAGGGCGTCCTCGCGCAGGGCCTCGATGAGGGCCTGGGTCTTGAAGACGTAGTTGCCCATCGAGGCGAAGATCTGGTCGGGCGCGTCGGGCAGGCCCACCGCGTCCTTCGGCTTCTCGCGGAACGCGACGATCCGGCGGCCCGAGGGGTCCGCCTCGATGACCCCGAACTGGTCGGCCAGTTCGAGGGGCTGGCGGATCGCGGCGACGGTCACGTCCGCGCCCGAGTCGATGTGCTGGTCGACCATCTGGCGGGGATCCATCCGGTAGATGTGGTCCGCGCCGAAGACGATCACGTGGTCGGGCATCTCGTCGTAGATCAGGTTGAGGTTCTGGAACAGCGCGTCGGCCGATCCGGCGAACCAGCGCGGCCCGAGCCGCTGCTGCGCGGGCACCGGGGTCACGTAGTTGCCCAGCATCGACGACAGCCGCCACGTCCGGGAGATGTGCCGGTCCAGGCTGTGGTTCTTGTACTGCGTCAGCACCACGATCTGCCAGTAGTGCGCGTTCGCCAGATTCGACAGAACGAAGTCGATGAGCCGGTAGATGCCGCCGAAGGGCACGGCGGGCTTGGCCCGGTCCGCGGTCAGCGGCATGAGCCGCTTGCCCTCTCCACCCGCGAGCACGATCGCCAGGACCTTCATAGGCAGGACCTTAACCCGCGAAATGGCTAACAAACACCAGGGACACCGGCAAACAGTGCGGATCGGGGACTCTAAGCTCACTCGTATGCGTGTCGATCTGCTGAGCCGTGAGTATCCGCCCGAGGTGTACGGCGGCGCCGGAGTCCATGTCGAGTACCTCGCGCGGGAGCTTCGCCGGCTGGCCGACGTGCGGGTTCGCTGCTTCGGGGCCCCGCGCGAGGAGACCGGCGTGCGGGCCTACCCGGTCCCCGGGGGACTGTCCGGCGCGAACGCGGCCCTGCAGGTGCTCGGCGTCGACGTCGAGATGGCGGCCGGCTGCGAGGGCGCCGACGTCGTGCACAGCCACACCTGGTACGCGAACTTCGCCGGCCACGTCGCCAAGATGCTGTACGGCGTGCCGCACGTGATGACCACGCACAGCCTGGAGCCGCTGCGCCCGTGGAAGGCCGAGCAGCTCGGCGGCGGCTACACGCTCTCGTCGTGGGCGGAGCGGACCGCGCTCCACGCGGCCGACGCGGTCATCGCCGTGTCCGAGGGCATGCGGCGCGACGTGCTCACGGCCTACCCGGAGGTCCCCGCCGAGCGCGTACGGGTGATCCACAACGGCATCGACACCGAGGAGTACGCGCCGTCCCGGGGCACCGAGGCCCTGGTCAGGCACGGCATCGACCCGGCCGTGCCGTACGTCGTCTTCGTGGGCCGCATCACCCGGCAGAAGGGCCTGGTGCACCTGCTCCACGCGGCCCGGTCGTTCGACCCGGCGGCGCAGCTCGTGCTGTGCGCGGGCGCGCCCGACACGCCGGAGATCGCCGAGGAGGTCACGGCGCTCGTGCGCGAGCTGTCGGCCTCCCGCAAGGGCGTGGTGTGGATCTCCGAGATGCTGCCCAGGCCCGAGGTGATCCAGATCCTCACGCACGCCACCGTGTTCGTGTGCCCCTCGGTGTACGAGCCGATGGGCATCGTGAACCTGGAGGCGATGGCGTGCGAGACCGCCGTCGTGGCGACCGCGACCGGAGGCATCCCCGAGGTCGTCGCCGACGGCGAGACGGGCCTGCTCGTCCCGATCGACCAGGGCCGGGACGGCGAGCCGCACGACCCGGAGGCGTTCGCCGCGGCGCTGGCCGAGCGGGTGAACACGGTGCTCGCGGACCCGCGCCTGGCCGCCGCGATGGGCGAGGCCGGGCGCGTGCGCGCGATCGACCACTTCTCCTGGCGGCGGATCGCCGAGCGCACCCACGAGCTCTACGCGTCGCTCACCGGCCAGGGATGATCATGGTGACGCCCGGGTGCGCGCCCGGCCGGGTCAGCGCGTCCGGCGCGTCGTCCAGGCCGACGGTGCGGGTGACCAGCAGGTCGGGGCGGAGAACGCCCGCCGCGATCAGCTCCAGCATCGGGGGATAGGCATGGGCGGCCATGCCGTGGCTGCCCGCGATCTCCAGCTCGTGCGCGATCACCGGGCCCATCGGCAGGGCCGTCTGCCCGGGAAGCAGGCCCACCTGCACGTGGCGGCCCCGCCTGCGCAGGCTGCCGATCGACGCGGCGCAGGTGGCGGCGCCGCCCAGCGCGTCGAGGGAGACGTCGGCGCCGCCGCCGGCCGCCGCTCTGACCCTGGCGGCCGACTCTTCGGGAGCGTCGCCCTCGCCGGCCAGGACGCACTCGGCCGCGCCGAACCGCCGGGCCAGGTCGAGCGCGGCGGGCGACACGTCCACCGCGACGACCCGCGCCCCCACGGCGGCGCCGATCATCACGGCCGACAGCCCGACCCCGCCGCAGCCGTGGACGGCGAGCCACTGGCCCGCCCGCACCCGCCCCTGCTCGACCACGGCGCGGAACGCGGTGGCGAAGCGGCAGCCCAGGCTCGCCGCCGTGGCGAACGCCATGCCGTCCGGCAGCCGCACGAGGTTCACGTCGGCGTGGTCGATCGCCACCAGCTCGGCGAACGATCCCCAGTGGGTGAACCCGGGCTGGGTCTGCCGCTCGCACACCTGCTGGTTGCCGGTCGTGCACTCGCGGCAGCTTCCGCAGGCGCAGATGAACGGCACCATCACCCGGTCGCCCGGCCGCCAGCGGCGCACTTCCGGGCCGGCCGAGTCGACCACACCCGCCAGCTCGTGCCCGGGCACGTGGGGCAGGACCGTGATGTCCGCGTCGTGGCCCATCCACCCGTGCCAGTCGCTGCGGCACGCCCCGGTCGCCTCGACCCTGATCACGACGCCGTCCGGCGGCGCCACCGGGTCCACCACCTCGCGCACCTCGGCCCGCCCGCCGAACTCCTCGTACACAACCGCGCGCATGTCACGCTCCTTTCCCAGGCCGTACGCTAATCGGGTGATTGCGATCGACCGGGTGCGGATGGCCTTCACCGACAGGAACGGCGGCGTGAGCGCCGGGCCGTACGGCACGCGCAACCTCGGCGGGGCGGTGGGGGACGACCCGGCGGCGGTCGCCGAGAACCGGGCGAAGACGGCCGCGGAGTTCGGGCTCGACCGGGTGGTCTTCATGCGCCAGGTCCACGGGACCGACGTCGCCCACGTGGAGGAGCCGTTCGGGGACGACCCGCCCGCGCTGGACGGCGTGTTCACCGGTCGTCCCGGGCTCGGCCTGGCCGTCCTGGTCGCCGACTGCGCGCCCGTGCTGGTGGCCGATCCGGTGGCCGGCCTGGTCGGCGGCGCGCACTCGGGGCGGCCGGGCACGGAGGCGGGCGTGGTCCCCGCCCTGGTCGAGGCGATGGCCGCGCGGGGCGCACGGCCGGAGCGGATGGTGGCCGTGATCGGGCCGTCGGCCTGCGGGCTGTGCTACGAGGTGCCGGAGGACCTGCGCGAGCGCGTCGCCGCCCGCGTGCCCGAGACCTGGGCGCAGACCCGGCACGGCACGCCCGCGCTCGACATCCGGGCCGGGATCGCGGCCCAGCTCGCCCGGGCCGGCGTGGCCGACGTCCGGCACGACGACCGCTGCACGATCGAGACGGCCGACCTCTACTCCTACCGCCGTGAGCAGCGCACCGGGCGCTTCGCCGGTTACGTCTGGCTCACCGGCGCCTGAGGCCGCTCCGCCGCCCGATTCCGCGCCCGGACGGGGACGGCCGCCGGAGGTCTCTCAGGCCCGTGCCCGCGGCTCCAGCCCGGCGTACGCCTTCCGGAGCAGCGCGTGCAGGGTCTTCCGCTCGTCCTCGTCCAGTGCGGCCAGCAGGTCGTCACGCACCTCGTCCGCCTCGCGCAGGGCGGCCTCCAGCGTGGCCCGGCCGGCGGGGCTGAGGGCGACCCGGTATCGCCGCCGGTCCTCGGGGTCGCGCTCGCGTTCCACGAGGCCGAGCGGCACGAGCGTGTCCATCACCGCCACGAGGTCGCTGGGGTCGATGCCCAGCCGCGCGCCGAGCTGGCGCTGGGACGCCGGGCCGAAGTCGCGCAGCGCGGCCAGCACGGCCATGTCCCACAGGCCGATGCCGTGCCCGCGCAGCCGGTCGCCCATGCGGCGTCGCCCGGCGATGCCCACCTTCGACAGCAGGAACGCGGTGATCCCGAGCAGGGACGGGGGGAGTTGCGGCACGTCGGTCACGGGAGCAGGATAGGGCACAACCAATAGTTGGTTCCTACCAAGGGATTTCCATGGACGCTCTCTATCCCCGCGTGCTCGCCTCCCGTTTCGCCGAGTGTTTCCGCTTCTACGACGGCCTGCTCACCGCGGTGGCGGGTGCGCACCTCGTCAAGGGCGCGGAGACGGGGCCGTACGCCAACTGGGACCGGGACGCGGAGGCGGTGCTGGCTCTGCTCGACCGCGAGATGCTCGCGAAGGTCACCGGTGTGGACCTCGGCGACGGCCGCGACGGGACGATGCTGGTCCTGACCGTGGACGACGTCGACCGTGCCGCCTCCGTGGCGGCCGCCCACGGAGGCCGGCTCGTGGCGCCGCCGAGCGCCCGGCCCGAATGGGGGCCGACCTGCCGCACCGCCCACCTGCGCGACCCCGACGGCAACCTGCTGGAGCTCCAGTCCTACTGAGCGCCGCCGCCCCGCCCACGCAGCGCGGCCAGGAGGCCGAGGGTCCGCGTCCGCTCGCGCGCGTCTCCGAAGGGACTCACCACGAGTTCGGTCGCGCCCGCCTCGGCATAGGCCCGCACGGCGCGCTCGACCGCCGACTCGTCCCCGGCCACGACCGTCTCCTCCACCCCAGACCTGCCCTGGCGGTCCAGGATCGCCCGGTAGCTGGGCAGGTCGCTCGCGGGCCCGAGGGACTCCGCGATCCGCCGCCGTACGCCCTCGGGGTCCGCGGTCACGCTCATGATCACACCGGCGACGACGCGCGGCCGTGGCCGTCCTGCGGCCGTGGCGGCGCGGGTGACCGTCGGCGTCACGTGGTCGGCGATCGTCTCCGGGCCGGTCCAGACGGTGACCACGCCGTCGGCGAGTTCGCCGGCCGTGCGCAGCATGACCGGCCCGAGGGCGGCCAGCAGGACCTGCGGCGGCTCGGCGCCGGGCACCTCGACCCTCCCCGCGGCCGTCAGCGTCTCCCCGCGGTAGTCGACCTGCTCGCCCCGCAGCAGCGGCACCAGCGCGGACAGGTATTCGCGCACGTGCCGGGCCGGTCGCTCGTACGACAGGCCGAAGTGCGTCTCGATGAGCGGCCCGTGGCTCGGCCCGATGCCGAGCGTGAAGCGGTTGCCGCTGGCCGCCTGGGCGGTGAGGGCCTGCCCGGCGAGCGCCAGCGGATGTCTCGGGTAGGTCTGGGTCACCGCCGTGCCGACGGAGATCCCGGACACCTCGCGGGCGGCGAGCGCTGCGAGTTGCACGGCGTCCCAGGACAGGACCTGGCTGAAGTAGGCGCTGTCGAGGCCGGCCACGGCCGCCTCGCGCACCTGCCCCACCAGCTCGTCCAGGCCCAGGCCGTCCCCTCCGGCGAGCACTCCGAGTTTCATCGCATCTCCAATGTGAAGCGGAAATTCCGGTTCCGCTTGTGCACTCTACAATAAGCTGAATCTCGGATTCCGGTTGGGGGAGATCTGATGCGAGCCGACGCCCGGCGCAACCGCGCGCTCATCGTGGACACGGCCGTCGACCTGCTCACGGCCCGGGGTCCGGAGGCCTCGATGGAGGAGATCGCGCAGGCGGCCGGAGTCGGCGTGGGCACGCTCTACCGCCACTTTCCGGACCGGCGGGCGCTGCTGGAGGAGATCGCGGCCGGCGCGCTGCGGACCCTGCTCGAGACCGCGCGGGACCATGCCGCCCGCTCGGTGAGCCGGTGGGACGCGCTGCTGGCGTGCGTCCGATGCGGCGCCGGCCTGCCACTGGCCCTGGCCAAATCGCTGTCGGACGGCGCGGAGGCCCATCCGGAGCTGGGCCCGCTCGTACGCGACCTCGACGCCATGCTCGAAGACCTGGCCGCGGGAGCCCAGCGGGAGGGCGCCGTACGCGACGACATCACGCCGCGCGAGGTCGTAGGGCTGCTCAGCGTCGCCATGTGCCGCCCCGGCGCCCGGGCCGACGACGCGCTGACCACCGTCATCCTCGACGGGCTCAGCACACGGGCGGCCTCGTTTGGAAGATGATTTTTGCGAGCGCCTTGCGAGGGACTTGCACCGGTTGCGGAAAGCCTGCGGCAAGGGACGTGCAGGCGAGCGGGCCTATCCATGAGGTGCACGGACCCGGCGGCGACGGCCGGACCGGGACCGCCGATCAGCACCCTCACCCCGCAGCAGCACAGGAGACTCTCATGAAGCGCACCCTGCTCGGTCTGGCCGCCGCCACGATCGCCGGTCTGGCCGTCACCGCCCCCGTCACGCTCATGGCCGGCCCGGCCTCCGCCGGCGGCGACTTCGGCCCGAACACCTGCCTGGAGGGCTACGTCTGGCGCGAGGCCCGCTCCGGCGACGTCGTCTGCGTGACGCCCGCGACCCGCACACAGACCCTCGCCGACAACGCCGCCAAGGCCTCACGCTGGACCTCCGGCCCGTTCGGCCCGCACACCTGCGTCACCGGGTACGTCTGGCGCGAGGCGTTCACCGGCGACGACGTCTGCGTCACCCCCGCCGTCCGCGCGCAGGCCAAGGCCGACAACGGCAAGGCGGCCGACCGCAGGGTCTCGGCGCGGCTGTGGATCAGCCGTTACACCGTGCCGCCCGTGGACAACGGCGACGGCACCTCCACCAGCACCTCGGTCGACGACATCCCGCGCCTCAAGATCAACGGCGACCACTACAACTTCGGCCAGGTCAGGCTCTACATCCGATACACCACCGGCAGGCTCTACTGGAGCGGCACGGTGAACGCGAGCGCGCACAGCGGCTACGCCGGCGGCAGCTTCGGCAAGAAGACCGGCGTGTTCGACTGCTCCGGAGGCGGCAAGGCGGCCAACGCCTACGCGCAGGCCCAGGACGTCGTGTCCGGCCGCTGGTCGCCCCGCCTTCCCGTACGCGTGGGCTGCGCCGTCCTGTGACGGCGGGCCCGCAACGGCGACACGGAGGACCGGCCCGGTCGGGCCGGTCCTCCGGCGCATAGCGGCAGAGCCGCCGCCCAGGTCAAGGGATCTTCTGCTCGTCCTGGCGTTCCAAGCATCGTGATCGGGGTAGTCGGTGGGCCTGCGGGGACCGCCGGAGGCCGGCCCGCGACCCGGCCCCCGGCGGTCTCCACCACCTGACGATGTGAGGACTGACATGGGAACCGCGACCCCGGTGCCGGAGACCAGGAGTATGAGCGGCGACGAACTGTCGGCCGACGACGCCTACGCCGCCATACGGCGGTACGGCGGCTGGCACCTCGTCCGTGACGCGTACGTCCGGTTCAGATACGGCGACGGCACGAGCAACGCCCGCGCCTTGGCGTTCCAGACCTGCCTCGCGATCATCCCGGGAGCGATCGCCGTCGTGGGTTTGAGCTCGGTGCTGCACCAGGAACACCTCGGCCGGCTCCTCGAGCTCACCCTGCGGCGGCTGACCCCCGGCGCGGGCTCGCAGGTCATCCAGGAGACGCTCGACCAGAGCCACCACGCCTCCGGCGCGGGGGGCAAGCTGGCCCTGTGGCTCGGTCTGCTGACCGCGCTGGTGTCGCTGACCACCGCCATGGGCCAGTTCGAACGCGGGGCCAACCGCATCTACGGCATCGAGCGCGACCGCCCCTTCGCGGCCAAGTACGGCAGGGCGCTGCTGATGGCCGTCACGGCGGGCCTTTTCATGAGCGTCGGCTTCGTCATCCTGGTCGGCGGCGGCGCGGTCGGCGAGGCCGCGGCCCACGTCTACGGCTGGAGCGACACGACCCAGCGGATGTGGGGCTGGCTGCGCTGGCCGATCGGGTTCCTGCTCGCCGTCCTGTCGATCTCGGTGCTGTTCCGCTCCTCGCCCCGGCGCAAGCAGCCCGGCCACACCTGGCTCGCGGTCGGGGCCACGGTCGCGGTGCTGCTGTGGACGCTGTTCACCTGGCTGCTCGCGCTCTACACCGCGAGCAGCCACACCTTCGGCGCGACGTACGGCCCGCTCACGGCGGTGATGGCGCTGCTGCTGTGGTCGTTCCTCAGCTCGATGGCGCTCTTCCTCGGCCTGTCCTTCTCGGCGCAACTGGAGGCCTGCCGCGCCGGCCGCGGAGAGCCGGCCGACCCCGACCCCGGCCCCGCCCCGGCCGCACCCCGGGAGCGGCAGCCGGTCGGGAGCCGCCGATGAGCTGGTGGCGCAGGCGGCTCGACCCCGAGCACGGACTGGGCCTGCGGCTGACGGTGGCGACGGCGGCGCTGGCGCTGATCGTGGTGCCCTTCACGGTGCTGATGGTCTTCGTCAAGACCTCCTTCAGCCCGCTGACCGAGATCGACGAGGGCGCGGCGTGGGACCTGCACGCCTACGCGATCGGCAACCCCGGGTTCGCCCGGCTGATGCAGCTGATCAGCGATGTCTTCGCGCCGCTGACCTGGCGGATCGCGGTCGGCGCCGCGGTCGCCTGGCTGGTCTGGCGCCGCGCCTACCACCTGGCCCTGTGGGCGGCCACCACGATCACGGTCGGCGGCCTGCTCGGCCTCGCCCTGAAGGTCATCGTCGCGCGGGCCCGGCCCAGCCTGCCCGACCCCGTCGCCATCGCCCCCGGCGCGTCGTTCCCCTCGGGACACACGGTCAACGCCACGCTCGGGGCCGGAATCCTGCTGCTGCTCGTCCTGCCGCTCGTACGGGAGCGCGGGCGGGTGCTCGCCTGGACGCTCGCCGTGCTGATCCCGCTGGCGGTCGGCTTCAGCCGGATCGCGCTCGGCGTCCACTGGTTCAGCGACGTGGTGGCCGGGCTGGTGTTCGGCGTGGCGGTGGTGGCCGCCACGGCCGCCGCCTTCGAGACCTGGCGCCGCCGCGACGTGGGCCGTCGCCCCGCCCAGCCGTTACGCGAGGGCGTCGGGCCCGAGACGAAGAAGGAGATCACCCCCCAAGGAGGACGAATTGGACGCCGTTCGTAAACGTGGCACGGACCGGAGCGCCCGGTCGTCCTCGGTGCCCACCGGGCGCGTGGCCGCGGAGACGGCGCGGCGGGTCCTGCTCCCGCTCGCGCTCATGGCCCTGGTGACCCTCGGGCTCGGCCTGCTGCTCACGAAGGTCCTGGAGCACTCGACGCTCGTCGCGCAGGACGAGGCGGTCAGCCGCGAGATCGCCCAGGAGCGCACGCCGTTCTGGAACGAGGTGACCCACTACGGCTCGATGCTGTCCGACACTCCCGTGATCATCGTGGTGACGACGATCATGGCGATCCTCTTCCGCCTCGTCTACCGGCGGTGGCGCGAGTCGGTCTTCCTGGTGGCCGCCGTCTGCGCCCAGTCGGCGATCTTCCTGCTGGCGACCGTGTTCGCGCAGCGGGCCCGCCCGCACGTGCCGCACCTCGACCCCGCCCCGCCCACGTCCAGCTATCCGTCCGGGCACACCAGCGCGGCCGTGGCGTTCTATTGCGGCACCGCGCTCGTGCTGACCCTGCACACGCACCGCCACACGATCCTGAACGCGCTGTGGTGGCTGCTCGGCGCGGGAGCGGCTCTGGCGGTCGGCCTGTCCAGGCTCTATCGGGGCATGCACCACCTGACGGACGTGAGCTGGGGCTACGTGCTCGGGATCTTCTGCGTGGTCGTGCTCGCCCAGGCCCTGCTGCTGCGCCCGATCACGGCGTCGCGGCGCGCCGCGCCGAAGCGGGCCGTACGCGGGGCCGCGCTGACCTGACCGGCTCACACGGCCACCGCGTCATCGGCCACCGGATCTCGGCTGGCAGATCACGGCCACCGGATCTCGGCCACCGGCTCAGCGGCGAGCCGGTGGCCGGGGTGATCCGCCGGGGCGGTCAGGCCGACACGCCGGTGAGACGGCAGGCGTCCGCCCACCGTGCGGGATCGACCGCGGCGGGGGCGGACTCGGCGGCGGTCCCCGCGGCGGATCCGGCCGCGGTCCCGGCGCCGGGTCGCAGCAGGGCCCAGCACTCGTCGATCGCGTCGGCCAGCAGGTCGCGCAGCAGCGGATCGGGGTCGGGCACGCACGCCTGAGCGATGCCCCGCACCGCGAGCTGCACCGTGTTCGGCGCGGCATACCTGCGGAAGCCCTTGGGCGAGACCCGCACGCCGCGCCCGAAGGTGTAGGCCCAGCGGGTGGCGTCCGGCACCTGGGCCAGCGCCTCCCTGCTGCGCTCGTCCAGGTCGCCGGCGGAGCGGCCCTCCAGCTCGGCGAGCACGTGCTCGGCCGACAGGATCGAGACCGCCATCGCGAGCTGGCGCTCGTGCGCGACGACCGGCAGCGCGGCCCTGGCCGCGCACAGGGCGATCCGCGCGTCGAGGCGCGGATCGTCGCCCGTCAGCCCGATGACCGACGGGATCAGCTCGGCCAGGTGAGGCCGGGCGGCGTCGGAGGTGTGGTCGTTGACGAGGCGGGCGAGCCCGGCGAGCAGCGGATGTGTGCACGACGGATGGTCGCTCCACCGCTCACCTGCGAGGTAGGACGCGAACTCCATGAAGCAGGCGCCCTTGCTGGGATTGCGATGCTTGCCACGAGAGAGCATGGGCATCGCTGGAGGCATCTGACCGTGCACGAGCTACTCCACGCTGAATCGCCTGTTGTGTCCCTTTCAGTGTGCGCCCGCTATCGGACGTTGAGAAGAACTCTTACCTCGACTTGTCCGTCGCATGCCGGAACCCGCCAGTGGCGGCCACGGAGGCCGTCCCCGGCGCCCGGCGTGAACACGGGCACGGATCAGGAGCAGAGCGCGGTGTCGACGACCTTCTCGACGCGGCCGAGCGTCTCGAGACTCTCGGGCAGCCGGGTGACGGCGACGGCGGCGGCCCGCCCGTCCTCGGCGACGGCGTTGCCGGTGTGGTAGCCGAAGATGTCGCCGCCGTGGCCCCAGGCGAGGCCGCCGCAGCTCAACGGGGTGCTGACGAGGCCGAGGCCGTACCGCGCGCCCTTGCCGAGGCCGTCCGCCTTCACGGTGGTCCGCATCTGCGCGAGCTGCTCGGGTTCGAGCAGCTCGCCGCCCAGCAGGGCGGTGAAGAAGCGGTTGAGGTCGCTCGGCGTGGAGATCATGGCTCCGGCGGACCACGCCTGCGACGGGTCCCACTCGGTGACGTCGGTGAGCGGCGTGCCCGGGTCGTCGCGGTGGTAGCCCTTCGGGTGCGGCGCGCGGACGCCCTGGTCGCCGACGTTGGGGAAGTAGGTGTGGCGCAGGCCGATCCGCCTGACGACCCGGTCGGTGATCTCCTCGATCAGCGGCCTGCGGGTGACCTTCTCGATCAACAGCCCGGCGACCAGGTAGTTGGTGTTGCTGTACTCCCACTTCGTACCGGGGCTGAAGTGGGACTTCTCCTTCAGGGCCATGTCGAGCAGCTCGCGCGGCTGCAGGTACGTGTGCCGGTAGCGGAGCGCGCCCTGGGCGAGGAAGGCGGTGTAGTCGGGCAGGCCGGTGGTGTGCTGGAGGAGCTGCCGCACGGTGATGCGGCGGCCGTCGCCGCCCCTGCCGCGCACGAGCGCCGGCAGGTAGGTCTCGATCGGCTCGTCGAGCCTCACCTTTCCCTCGCCGGCGAGCTGCAGCACGACGACGGCGGTGAAGGTCTTGGTGTTGCTGCCGATGCGGACGTAGCCGTCCACCGGCACCTTCGCCCCGGTCCGCAGGTCCGCCACCCCGGCGGTGTAGTCGCGCACGCGCCCGTCCCGGCCCCGTACGGAGGCCAGCGCGGCGGGGAACCCGTCCGCGCGGACCAGGGCGTCCAGCGACTTCTGCACGGCATCCGATGCCGGGGCGGCTTGCGTGGCCGTCTCGGCCTGCGCCGCACTCGGGGTGGCGGCGAGGCCGCTCGTCAGGGCGAGTACGGCGGCCGGCAGGAGGAGCCGGCGGCGGGAACGGACGCGGTCGGTCGTGTGATCGGTCATGTCGTGATCGGTCATGGCGACGATCCTGCTGGGGAGCGCGTGCCGCATCGAGAGTGCAGGCATGCCTGTCCGTGGTGGTGCCAGACCCCCCGGGAAGCGGCAGCCGAGCACCATCGATCGGGGGCGACGATGGTGGAAAAAGAGATGCCGTGCGTCGCATGACGCACGGCATCGGCATCCGGAACCGGATCGGGAAAACAGAGGTGGAGACGGGATTTGAACCCGTGTACGCGGCTTTGCAGGCCGCTGCCTCGCCTCTCGGCCACTCCACCAGAGCGAGGCCCGCAGTCGTGACCTCTCGGAGCGGAAGACGGGATTCGAACCCGCGACCCTCACCTTGGCAAGGTGATGCTCTACCACTGAGCCACTTCCGCGTCCGCCTTGCGGCGACGTGGCTACTGTACCGGGTTTTCGGCTGCGGTGTGTACTCAGAAAGGCCGGGCGCTCGGTTTGCGGAACGCGCGGTCGGCCCCCCGCTCGATCGCGGGCAGGGTCAGGAAGATCTCCAGGATCCGCGTGAACCGGTGCACCTCGTTGCGGTGGAAGTCCGGCCCCTCCGCCCTGGCCAGCATCAGCGACAGCGCCAGCGGCGGCAGCGGCGCGACGATCACGTGCAGGCCGGACGGCAGCGTGGAGGCCGTCGGCCGGGGCGGGGTCTCCTCGGGGAACGGGATGTCCTCGGGCGCCCGCCAGCTCGCGTACACGGTCACGCGCGGGTCCTTCTCGGTCGTGGCCGCCGCCCAGTCGGCGCTGAACAGCACCGGCATGGAGTCGATCAGCGTGCCGAGCGCGCGGTCGCCCGCCGTGGTGAGGAACTTCAGGATCTCCAGCTCGGGATAGGTGCCGGGCGCCTCCCTGGTGCCCCAGATGCCCTCGATCCTGATCTCGTCCACGCCTTCCAGGGCCCGTACGAGGTCCTCGCGGGGGACGGCGTCGGGCCAGTAGACGGTGAAGTCGTCGAGGGCGCGGCCGTCACCCCGGTCGAGCACCGTCACCTGCGTGATGTCGGCGCCCGCGGACCCGAGGATCCCGGTGACCTGGCTCAGCGAGCCCGGACGATCGGGCAAGGCGATTCTCAGCCGCAGCAGCATGACGACCTCCCCCACCGTTGGTCCAGGTCAGATTAACCGGGGCAAAAGCCTCGCGTCCATGATCTTGTACGGCTCACCGCCGGCAGCGGGGAGAATGAACGGGTGAAAGTCGGCGCGCTCGAGGTCTGGCCCCCGGTGGTGCTCGCTCCCATGGCGGGCATCACGAACATCGGTTTCCGCACGCTGTGCCGGGAGCAGGGCGGCGGCCTGTTCGTCTCCGAGATGATCACCTCGCGGGCGCTGGTCGAGCGGGTGCCGCTGACGTTCCAGATGATCCGGTTCGGCGCGGACGAGTCCCCCCGGAGCATCCAGTTGTACGGCGTCGATCCGGCCGTCATCGGCAAGGCCGCGCGGATGATCGCCGAGGAGGACCTGGCCGACCACATCGACCTGAACTTCGGCTGCCCGGTGCCCAAGGTCACCCGCAGGGGCGGCGGGTCGGCCCTGCCGTACAAGCGCAACCTGCTGCGCGCCATCCTGCGCGAGGCGGTGACCGGCGCCGGGCCGCTGCCGGTCACGATGAAGATGCGCATGGGCATCGACGAGGACCACCTGACCTACGTCGAGGCGGGACGCATCGCCGTGGAGGAGGGCCTCGCCGCCGTCGCCCTGCACGCCCGCACGGCCCGCCAGCACTACGGCGGCACCGCGCACTGGGACGCGATCAAGCGGCTGAAGGACGCGGTGCCGGAGATCCCGGTGCTCGGCAACGGCGACATCTGGAGCGCCGACGACGCGCTGCGCATGGTGGCGGAGACCGGCTGCGACGGAGTGGTGATCGGACGGGGCTGCCTGGGGCGGCCGTGGCTGTTCCGCGACCTCGACCTGGCCTTCCGGGGCTCGGCGGAGCGCGTCCGGCCCCGCCTGGGGGAGGTCGGCGCGATGATGCTGCGCCATGCCGAGCTGCTCTGCGAGGTCATCGGCAGCGAGCCGCACGGGCTCGCCGACTTCCGCAAGCACGTCGGCTGGTATCTCAAGGGCTTCGTCGTCGGAGCCGAGACCCGCCGCGCCCTCACGTCGGTCACCCGGCTGTCGGAGATGGCCGAGCGGGTGGCCGAGCTCGACGCGGACCAGCCCTGGCCGGACGAGGCCGACGGCCCGCGGGGCAAGAGCGGCGAGAGGTCGAAGGTGTCGCTGCCGCACGGCTGGCTCGACGACCCCGACGACATGACGATCCCCGGCGCCGGGGCCGAGGACCCCACCTCCGGCGGCTGAGCCGCGTTCCCGGCGCCCGCGCGTAGGCTCTGGGCATGACGAACGCGATCATCACGGCCCGCGGGGTCGGGCTGGACCTGGGCGGCGTGCCCGTGCTGCGCGGCGTCGATCTCACCGCCGCTCCGGGCGAGATCGTCGCCGTCATGGGGGAGAACGGCGTCGGGAAGTCGACGCTGCTGCGATGCCTGGCAGGTCTGCACTCCTCGCCGCGCGGTGAGATCGACGTCCTCGGCGGGCCGCCGGCGGACCTCCCCGACTTCTGGCGGCGGGTCGCGCAGGCCGGCGACGAGCCCGCCTGGTATCCGGGCCTGAGCGTCCGCGAACACCTGGAGCTGATGAGGGCCGTCCAGCAGTACGCCCGTCTGACGGTCGACGAGGCGCTGGAGACCTTCGAGCTCAGCGCCCGGGCCGATCTCGCCCCGTTGTCGCTGTCCACCGGCCAGCGGCAGCGGCTGTCGCTGGCCATGGCGCTGCTCCGGCCGAGCCGCCTGCTCCTGCTCGACGAGCCGGAGCGCGGCCTGGACGCCGGGTTCAGGCAGCGCCTGGCGGGGATCCTGCGGGGCTACGCCGCCGAGGGCGGCACGGTCGTGATGGCCACCCACGACGCGCGGCTGGCGCAGGAGGCGGGAGCCCGCGTGCTCACGCTGAGGGCGGCGTCGTGATCCCGGCGACCGCGCGGACGCATCCCGCCCTCGCCTACCTCCGCGCCCGCCGGGCGCGGCCGGCGACCTGGTCGGACCGCTACACCAGCGTCTTCGGCCTGCTCGTGGCCGCCGCGGTGCTCGGCCGCCCGGTCGCGGAGGCGCTCGCCGGGCTGGCCCGTCACGCCGATCCCGCGCGGCTCGGCCCCGGGCTCGCGCTGGTCGCGGTGGCCTACGCGGGCTTCCTCGCCCTGGCGCGGGCGGTCGGCCCCGTCGTGCTGCCCGCCGCCGACGCCGCGTGGCTGGTGACGTCGCCGCTGCCCCGCCGGGCCGTGCTCGGCCGTACGGCACTGCTCCTGCTGGCGGCGGCGGTGCTCGCCGGGGCGGCGCTCGGCCTGACCGCGCTGTCGGTGTTCGGAGCCCCCGATCAGCTCGGTGCGCGTCTCGCGGCGGCGCTGGTGCTCGGTGCCGCGGCGGGCGTGGGCGGAATGGCGACGGCGGTGCTCGGCCAGCAGTCCCCGGCGTCGGACGCCCGGCTGCACTTCCTGATCGCCGGGGCCCTTTCCGCGGCCGTGCTCGCGGCCGTCCTCGGCGCGGGCCCCGGCCGCAGGATCCTCGCCGCCGTCGCCGAGGCGCCGGCGTCCCTGGGCGCGGCGGTCGCGGGCGTCGCCTCCGTCGTGGCCGCCTTCCTCGTACGGCGGGCCTGGGCGGCGCTCGACCGCATCCCCGCCCGCAGGATCCTGGCCTCCTCGACCAGGACGGCGCGGGTGACCTCGGCGGCGACCATGCTCGATCCCGGGATGTTCACCTGGGCCGCGGAGGACGCCCACTGGCGCGGCCGTGCCCTGCGTTCCCGCCCCTGGCCCCGTCTCGTGTCACGGCTCGGCGCCGCGCCCGCGCTGGCGTGGCAGGAGTGGCTGCGGGTGGGCCGGCGGCCGGGCCGCCTGGTGGCGCTGCTCGGCGCGGCGGCCCTGCCCGCCGTCTGCGCGAATGCCACCGGAGGCGGGTTCGCGCCGGTCGCCGCGATGCTGGTGTGCGGGGCGCTGACCGCGGCCGCGATGTGCACCGGAGGGGTCCGGCGCGACGGCGGCGACCCGGCCCTGGCCCGGATGCTGGCCGTGGACGGCAGGGCCGCGACGGCCGCCCGGGCGGTGCTGCCCGCGCTGCTGGCCGCCTCCTGGTCGGCGCTCGCCCTCGCGGGCCTCCAGGCCGCCGGCACGCTGCCCGCGGGGGCCTGGTGGGCGCTCGGGCCGGCCGCCGCCCCCGCGCTCGCCGCGGGCGCGCTGCGGATGGCCAGGCGGCGGCCCGTCGACCACTCCATGCCGGTCATCGACACTCCGGGCGGCGCGGTGCCGACCGGACCGCTGATCTGGGCGGCGACCGGCGTGGACCTCGCGCTGCTCGGGTCCCTGCCCGCGCTCGCCGCGCTGGCGTCGCGGCCCGCCTCGGTGGCGCCGTACGTCGCGGCGCAGGCCGTCGCCGGGGCCGCGGTGCTCGCCGCCTACATCCTGCGGCCGAGCCGCGGGAACCGTCCATGAAAGCGGGGTTCGGGTCACCCCCGGGCCCGCCGTGCCGGCTGCCGGGCAGGCCGGACAGGCCGGGCAGCCGGGCGGCCCTGCCACGGGCCGGGGTCGCAGACGCAGCAGCGGTCGAAGCGGAACGGCCGGTCGCCCGACTCCTGCCAGATCCCGGCACTGTAGGGATCCGTGGACGCCGGGTTCACGAGCCTTGCGATCACGAGGGCCACCACCGCCGCGGCGCCTCGGCCGATGAGCGCGGACGCGGCGCTCTGCACGTGCGCGCCGGACACGAACAAGTCATCCACCAGCAGCACCCGCGCGCCCTTCACGTCGCCGAGCACGCGGAACGCGGCCGGGTGGGACGCCCGCGCGGCGAGCACCGGGGCGTACGCGTCGTCCGCCTGCAGCAGGAGGGGCCGATGGAGGCGGGCCCAGGCACCGACCTTGCCGATGACCTTGTCCATGGGATGGAACGCCTCGATGGGGCGCTCGGTGCGCGTGCTCGGGATCGAGGCCACCACGGTGAAGGGCCCGCCGGCCGGCCCCTGGAGGCAGCCGGCGTGTTCGCGGAAGAACCGGGTCGCGGTCGCGGCGAGGAAATCCAGTCGGTTGCGCCGGCCCGCGACGCCGAAGGGTTCTTTACCGCGGACCAGGACGTCGTACAACTGCGTGTCCTTGGCGGTCAGCGAGATCGGCACGACGTGCTCGGTGTGGCCGTTCAGGTTCCCGGTCGTGCGTCTGCAGCTGGCGCAGACGGGCCACGGCTCGCCGTCCCCGCGGTCGTTCGGCCCTGAATGACAGATTCGGCAGACACCCGGCCGTGTGGGCGGGACGGCACGGAACAGCGGCAGGAAATCGCGAGTGAACGCCTGGGCGTCACCCATGATCAGCAGGTGTTCGTTCGGGGGGCCATATCTACGAGATTCACCGCCTGCGCGCACAGGTCGTCAATGTCCTGAACGGCAGTCATGCCTCCCCGCGCGGCCACTCGCCGCGCCCACGGCTGTTCCTGGTGGAGCCGCTGGGACACGAACACATGCTTGCCGGTGTTCAGCGCCTCCTCGACGTGCCGGGAAGAAGGGCCGCCGTCGGCGCCGTCGACGACGTACAGGCAGTCGGCCAGTCCGCAGGTCACGACCCGCGCGCAGGTGGCGGCACTGCCGCCGGGGGCGGTGCCGGGCCAGCAGGAGGAGACGAGCGCGCCGCGCTCGGCTATCCGCTCGGCCACACTGGCGTACTCCTCGGCGGCGGCGGGGGCGTCGACGCCGCCCTCCGGGACGCCCACGGTGCGCCCACCGGCGGCCAGCGCCGCCCGGTGGACGGCGGCGTCCAGCGGGGTGCGCAGGGGCGCGACGACGATCAGTCCGGCCTCGGCCAGGGCCCGCGCCGCGTCGGCGGCGTGGCCGGCGTCGTGGTCGCCGATCACGGCGACGGCCCGATGGTCCCCGGCCCGCAACCCGCCGCGCACCCAGAGGAACGGGGGCCGGTCGTACGCCCAGAGCAGGTTGCCGGGGTAGGCCTCGTCGGCCACGGTGACGAGGTGGACGCCCTCGGCTCGCATGGCGGTGACCAGCTCGCGTCCCCAGGCGAGGTCGGCGGGCCGGACGCGGGCGGCGACGGCGGCCGCGTGCGCCCGGTCGTCCTCGTCCCGGCTCGCGCACCCGCCGTCGAGCAGCTTCAGCGCGCCGCCGGCGTCGAGGATGACGCGCGCGGTGTGGAACCAGGGCTCGTCGCGCGTGGCTCTGGTCAGGGCGAGGACGGCTGCCTGCTCGTGGATCGTGGTCATGTCATCACCAACTCGGACGTGCCTGCGGCGTGAACGTACGCCCCGGCACCGACATTCGCGGACGGGATCGTGGTGGTGCGGTGGCTATCGTGCCGGGACCGGGGGGACGGCACGTCCCGATTGCCGCGAACGGCTATGCGTTCCGGGCCTAGGGGCGGGACCCGGACGCCTCGGGTGGGGACAGCGCCGGTCCCGGACAGAGATCGGTCGGGGTCCGCGCCGTGCGCGGGCGAGGCTCGTCCTCTTGGCGACCGGCCGGTGAGAGCGGGGCTACGGCCTGTGACCGGACTGTGATCCGGATGATGACTCCGCGAAGTCAACTTCGGCGTACCTTGCGGTCAAGGGCTTGCCGCACCGCAAGGGAGACGCGTGACCGAAACCCGGCACGAGACGTCGGCGGAGAACCTCGTCGCCGAGTTCGACGCGGAGCGTCCCGCCCGGCGCCTGTCCGGCCGCCCGGCGGCACTCGTCACGATCGTCGCGCTGGCCCTGTCGCTCTACGCGCTCTACCAGACCTTCCGGCCGGGGGCGGTCCTGCCCTACCGGATGGCGTTCCTGGCCGTGGTGCTTCCGCTGGCCTTCGTCTGCTACAAGGGTCGGCGCGGGGGCCGGGACCGGCCCAGTGGTGATCGGATCGGCGCGCTCGACTGGGTGCTCGCGGCGCTGTCCCTGGCCGTCTGCGTGTATCCGCTCGTCGTCTTCGACGACCTCATCCGCCGGGCGTACGCGCCGACGCCGCTCGACGTGGCGGCGGGCGCGCTGCTCACGCTGCTGCTCCTGGAGGCGTGCCGGCGGACCGTGGGCTGGATCCTGCCCGTCGTGTGCGCGGTCTTCGTCGCGTACGCCTACTACGGCGGCTACCTGCCCGCCGACTGGGCGCTGGGCCACCGGGGCTACGACCTGGACCGGATCGTGGCGGCGTTCACGATGGGCACCGAGGGCGTGTACGGCGTGCCCCTCGACGTGGCCGCGACCTACATCATCCTGTTCACGATCTACGGCGCGGTGCTCGACCACTCGGGGGCGGGGCGGTTCTTCGTCGACGTCTCCTTCGCCGCGTTCCGCCGCTCGCGCTCCGCGCCGGGGCGGACCGTCACGCTCGCGGGATTCCTGCTCGGCACGGTGAGCGGTTCCGGCGTGGCGACCACGGTGAGCGTGGGCAGCGTGGCCTGGCCGATCCTGCGCCGGGCCGGCTATCCGCGCGAGCAGGCCGGGGGAGTGCTGGCGGCGGCCGGCATCGGCGCGATCCTGTCGCCCCCCACGCTGGGCGCGGCGGCGTTCATCATCGCCGAATACCTGAGGGTGAGCTACCTGACCGTGCTCGTCTACGCCACGATCCCGACCGTCCTGTACTACCTGGGCGTCTTCCTCGCGATCGAGACGGACGCCCGCAGGTACGGCACGCGGGCCGTGCCCGTGGAGACCGGCGGTCCCTGGCCGTTGATCAGGCGCTTCGGCTACCACTTCAGCTCACTGTTCGTGATCATCATCCTGATGGCCCTCGGCCAGTCGCCGTTCCGCGCGGTCGTGTACGCCTCGCTGCTGGCCTTCGCGCTGTCGTTCCTCGACCGCACTCCCGGCGGCGAGAACCGGCTGACCCCGCGCCGTGCCGTACGAGCCCTCGCGGCGGGCGCCACCGGCGTGCTGCCGGTCGCGGTCACCTGCGCGGCGGCGGGCACGATCGTCGGCGTGGTGACGCTCACCGGGCTCGGGCTCAAGGCCGGCTCGCTGATCGTCGGCCTGTCCGGGGGGAACCTCGCGGCCACCGCCCTGGCCTGCGCGCTGGCCGTGCTGCTGCTCGGGCTGGCCGTGCCGGTCACGGCGTCCTTCGTCATCGCCGCCGTGATCATCGGTCCCGCGCTGCTGAACCTCGGCGTCACCCCGGCCGAGGCGTACATGTTCATCTTCTACTACGCGGTGCTGTCCGAGGTGAGCCCGCCGACGGCGCTGTCGGCCTTCGCCGCCTCGGCGATCACGGGCGGCAACGCGCACCGCACGATGTGGGCCACGTGGAAGTACACGCTCCCGGCGTTCCTCGTGCCGTTCGCGTTCGTGCTCACGCCGTCCGGCGCGGCCCTGCTGGCCCAGGGCCCGATCGGCGGGATCCTGCTCGCCGCGGCCGTGTCCGCGCTGGCCGTGGCCGTCCTCGCGGCGGCCACCGGCGGCTGGATCGCCGGGCCCGCCGGCCCGATCGAGCGGGGCCTGTGCGCGCTGGCGGCGGTCCTGCTGCTCGTCCTGTCGCCCTGGCCCGTGCTGGCCGGGCTGGGCGTCGCGGCCCTGGCGCTCGCCGTCCACTTCGTCCGCAGACACAGGGAGGCGCATCCGTGAGGTTGAGGCTCGTGACGGCGCTGGCCGTCACCACGGCACTGCTGGCCGGCGGTTGCGGGGGCGACCGCTCGGCCGCCGGGGGCGGCGCGGGCGGCGGAACCCGCCTGTCGATCGCCACCGGCAACACCACCGGCGTCTACTACGTGCTGGGCGGCGGGATCGCCGAGCTGATCGACAAGCACCTGCCGGGCCACCGCGCGACGGCGGAGGCGACCGGCGCCTCGGTGGAGAACATCCAGCGGGTGGTCAGGGGGCAGTCGGACATCGCCTTCACGCTCGCGGACACGGCCGCCGACGCGGTCAAGGGCACCGGCGCCTTCACCGCTCCGCAGCCGATCCGCGCGCTCGCCCGGCTCTACGGCAACTACACGCACGTGATCGCGCGGGCCGACGCCGGGATCACCTCCGTCGCCGGCCTGCGCGGCAAGCGCGTGTCCACGGGCTCGCCGAACTCGGGCACGGAGGTGATCGCGCTGCGGCTGCTCGCCGCCGCCGGGCTCGATCCCGGCAAGGACGTCAAGCGGCAGGCGCTGTCGCTGCCCGAGACCGTGCAGGGGCTCAAGGACGGCACCCTCGACGCGCTGGTGTGGTCGGGCGGGCTGCCCACCTCGGGCATCACCGACCTGGTGACGAGCATGGGCGACGAGGTGACCTTCGTGCCGCTGAACGACGTGCTGCCCGCCATGCGCGCCGCCCACGGTCCCGTCTACGCGGACGGCGTGATCCCCAAGGCGGCGTACGGCACGCCGTCCGACGTGCCGACCATCGTCGTGCCGAACCTCCTCGTGGTGAACGCGGGGATGGACGCGAAGCTCGCGGAGGACCTGACCCGGCTGATCTTCGACCACAAGGCCGAGCTGGAGAAGGTGCACGCGTCGGCCAAGGAGATCACCCTCGCCGACGCGCCGAAGACCGACCCCGTGCCGCTCCACGAGGGCGCCAGGAAGTTCTACGGCTGACCGCGGACGGCGCTCGCCGGTCCGCGCTTCTCATCTCGCGTGACGACGTCTTGAACCTGACATCGATGTCAACTTCTACCATCGCGGCGTGATGAACAGGCCGTCAAGGAAGGAAGCATCGATGAGCGACCTGACAGGCAAGGTGGCGCTGGTGACCGGCGGCAGCCGCGGGATCGGCGCGGCGATATCGAAACGGCTGGCTCAGGCGGGGGCGGCGGTCGCGCTGACCTACGTCGAGGCCGCGGACCGAGCACGTGAGGTCGCCGAGCAGATCGAGGCCCATGGGGGCAGGGCCGCGGTCATCCAGGCGGACCTGGCCCAGCCGCAGGCGGCGGCGGAGGCGGTGGAGCAGACGGTTCGAGAGCTGGGCCGCATCGACATCCTGGTGAACAACGCGGGCTTCCTCGCCTACGGCCCGCTGGCGGAGGTGTCCCCCGCGGACCTGGACCGGGCGCTCGCCGTGGACGTCCGGTCGGTGTTCCTGGCCGCCCAGGCCGCCGCCCGCCACATGGGCGACGGCGGACGGATCATCAGCATCGGGTCGTGCTTCAACGGGCGCGTTCCCGGTTCGAACTTCGTCCTGCAGGCGACGGCCAAGTCCGCGCTCGTCGGGCTGACGAAGGGGCTTGCCCGGGAGCTGGGACCGCTCGGCATCACCGCCACCATCGTGGACCCGGGCCCGATCGACACCGACATGAACCCGGCCGACGGCGAGACCTCCGAGTTCCAGCGCTCCCTCACGGCCCTGGGGCGGTACGGCGAGGCCGAGGACATCGCCGCCGCCGTGGCCTACCTGGCGGGCCCCGGCGGCGGCTACGTCACCGGCACCGCCCTCGCCGTCGACGGCGGGTACACCATCTGACGCCGGAGCCGCCCCGGGTCACCTGGAGTGTGACCGCGACGACCCCGGGGACGGCGACGGCCGCCGTAACACCCGCGCGGTGCCGGCTTCCCGGCGTCGTGCGGAGGCTGGGATCGGCTTCCTCGACTAGAGGCGGGTGAGGCCGGTGACGTGGAGGACGGCGTGGCCCTCCTCGTCGGAGGCGGCCAGGTCCACCTCGGCGCCGATGCCCCAGTCGTGGTTGCCGGCCGGGTCGTCGATGATCTGACGCACCCGCCACAGCTCCTTCTCCTCCTCGATGAGCAGGAGGGCGGGACCGCGGGCGGCCGGGCCGGTGAGGATCTCGTCGTGCTCCTCGTAGTAGGCGTCCAGGCCAGCGCTCCAGTCGACGTCCGGGTAGAGCTCGACCAGCTCCTCCTCGCGGTCGAGCGCGGCGAGCTCCACCATCCGGAACATCGCGTTGCGGACCAGCACCCGGAAGGCGCGGGCGTTGGCGGTGACCGGGCGGGCCTTGGTCTCCAGCTCCTGCCCGGCCTCCAGCGCCTCGGCGGGGTTGGCCAGCTTCTCCCACTCGTCGATCAGGCTGGAGTCGACCTGGCGCACCAGCTCGCCGAGCCATTCGATGAGGTCCACCAGGTCGTCGGTCTTCAGGTGCTCGGGCACCGTCTTCGACAGCGTCCGGTAGGCGTCGGCCAGGTAGCGCAGCACCGTGCCCTCCGAGCGGGCCAGCTCGTAGAACTGGATGTACTCGGTGAAGGTCATGGCCCGCTCGTACATGTCGCGCACGATCGACTTGGGGCTGACGACGTGGTCGCCGACCCACGGGTGCCCGCGCCGGTAGGTCTCGTACGCGCCGAAGAGCAGGTCGGCCAGCGGCATCGGATGGGTGATCTCGGCGAGGCGCTCCATCCGCTCCTCGTACTCGATGCCGTCGGCCTTCATCTGGGCGACCGCCTCGGCCCTGGCCTTGTTGAGCTGGGCGTGCAGGATCTGGCGGGGGTCGTCCAGCGTCGACTCGACGATCGAGACCATGTCCAGCGCGTACGTCGGGGAGCCGCGGTCGAGCAGCTCGAAGGACGCGAGCGCGAAGGTGGACAGCGCCTGGTTGAGCGCGAAGTCCTCCTGCAGGTCCACGGTGAGCCGGGCCATCCGGCCGTGCTCGTCGGGCTCGGCGAGCTTCTCCACGATGCCGCCGGCCAGCAGCGAGCGGTAGATCGCGATGGCGTGGCTGATGTGGCGGCGCTGCGCCTTGCGGTCCTCGTGGTTGTCGGTGAGCAGCCGCTTCATCGCCTGGAAGCAGTCGCCCGGCCGGTTGATGATGGACAGCAGCATGGCGTTGCTGACCTTGAACCGGGAGGTCAGCGGCTCGGGCTCGGCCGTCTGGAGCTTCTCGAACGTCTCCTCGCTCCAGCCGACGAACCCCTCCGGGGGCTTCTTGCGCGCGTAGCCGCGGCGCCGCTTGGGGTCGTCGCCGATCTTCGCCAGCGCACGCTCGTTCTCGATCACGTGGTCGGGCGCCTGGCAGACGACGTATCCGACGGTGTCGAAGCCGGCCCGGCCGGCCCGCCCGGCGATCTGGTGGAACTCCCGCGCCCGCAGCCGCCGCACCTTGGTGCCGTCGAACTTCGACAGCGCGGTGAACAGCACGGTGCGGATCGGGACGTTGACCCCCACGCCGAGCGTGTCGGTGCCGCAGATGACCTTCAGCAGGCCCGCCTGGGCCAGCCGCTCCACCAGGCGGCGGTACTTCGGCAGCATGCCCGCGTGGTGCACGCCGATGCCGTGCCGTACGAGCCGGGACAGGGCCCGGCCGAAGCGGGTGGTGAAGCGGAAGTTGCCGATGAGGGTGGCGATGGCCTCCTTCTCGGCCTTGGAGCACATGTTGATGCTCATGAGCGCCTGGGCGCGCTCCATCGCCGCGGCCTGCGTGAAGTGCACTACGTACACCGGGGCCTGCTGGGTGGACAGCAGTTCCTCCAGCGTCTCGTGCAGGGGAGTGGTGCGGTAGGAGTAGATGAGCGGCACCGGGCGCTCGGCGTGCTTGACCACGCTGGTGGGGCGGCCGGTGCGCCGGGTGAGGTCGGTCTGGAAGCGCTCGACGTCGCCGAGCGTGGCCGACATCAGCACGAACTGCGCCTGCGGCAGCTCCAGCAGCGGCACCTGCCAGGCCCAGCCCCGGTCGGGCTCGGCGTAGAAGTGGAACTCGTCCATGATCACGGTGCCGACGTCGGCGTCCGCGCCGTCGCGCAGCGCGATCTGGGCGAGGATCTCGGCGGTGCAGCAGATGACGGGCGCGTCGGCGTTCACGGTGGCGTCGCCGGTCATCATGCCGACGTTCTCGGTGCCGAACAGCGCGCACAGGTCGAAGAACTTCTCCGACACCAGCGCCTTGATGGGCGCGGTGTAGAAGCTGATCTCGTCCCGCGCCAGCGCCGCGAAGTGCGCTCCTGCGGCGATCAGGCTCTTGCCCGAGCCCGTGGGCGTGGACACGATCACGTTGTTGCCGGAGACGACCTCGATCAGCGCCTCCTCCTGCGCGGGGTAGAGCGTGAGCCCCCGATCGGCGTTCCACGACGCGAACGCGTCGAACAGCGCATCCGGGTCGGAGTCGGACGGAAGACGGCGGAGGAGGCTCATGCTTTCGCTCACGCTTCTTATCCTGCCCAAGACGCATGACTGTTTCGACCGGCCCGACGTACGGCAAGCTGTGGCACAGCTACGTCAAAGGGGCGTGGCGCTGCGCGAAGCCGCAGGTCAAACCCAGAAACTAGCGGTATGGGGGAGAAGTGGGCCGGGCTCGCCGCGCGCCGGGAGGCGGCGGCCGACGTGCTGCTCGCCGTCGCCGTCCTCGCCTTCACGGTGCCGGCGGTGATGTTCGGCCGCTCTTTCCCGGCCCTGCCGTTCCTCGCCGTGCCGTGGTGGGTGCAGGTCGCCGCGGCGGGCGCGGCCGCCGCGTCGATGCTGGCGCGGCGCCGTACGGCCGGGCCGATGATCGCGGCGACCGTCGCCTGCGCCCTGCTCGCGGGCCAGACCATGCCCCTCATGCTGGCGGCGTACTCGATGACGGCACAGAACAGCGTGCGCCGCTGGCCGTGGGTGACCGCCGTGCTCGCGGGGGTCTACGCGCTGGCCGACTACACGAGCCCCTACACCGACCGGCTGCCCGTCGTCGTGACGGTGCGGGCGGTCACGCTGATCTTCCTGCCCGCTTTGGTGGGCACCTGGGTCTGGCGCTACCGCGCGATGATCCGGGAACTGCGGGCGGGCGTGCGGGCGCGGGAGGAGCGCGCCGCCGCGCAGGAGCGCCGCCGCATCGCCGGTGAGCTGCACGACACCGTGACACACGCGGTCACCGTGATGGTCCTCAACGCCGGCCTCATCCAGGACGCCGACGAGCTCGACGAGATCCGGAAGCTGGCCAGGAACATCGAGGACAAGGGCGTGCGGGCGCTGACCGAGCTGCGCGAGCTGCTCACGGCGCTGCGGCGCAGGGACCTGCCGCCCTCGGCGGAGGGCGTCGAGGGGATCCCGCGCCTGGTCGAGGAGTGCAGGGCCACCGGCCTGCGGGTCGCCCTGCACTACGACGTGCCGGAGGAGACGCTGTCGCGGCAGGCCGGCCACGCCTGCTACCGCGTCGTCCAGGAGGGCCTCAACAACGTGCGCAAACACGCGCCGGGGGCCGACGTGCAGGTGGTCTGCGAGGCCCACGGCGGCGTGCTGAACGTGTCGGTGGTCAACAGCGGCAAGAGCCGGGCCGTGCCGGTCCGGGTGCCGGCCGACGCGGGGGGCGGCTACGGGCTGCCCGGCCTGCGCGAGCGCGTCGCCCTGGTGGGCGGCCGGCTCACGTACGGGGCGACCGCCGAGGGCGGGTTCGCGCTCACCGCCAGCATCCCCTTCCACCCGCCCGACCAGCCCGAGCCCTGATCCGTGCGGGTGCCCCGATCGACGCGGGCACGGGGCGGCCGCGCACGGGCATCGAGGCCTACAGGCCGAGGTCCTCGATCTCCTTGAGCAGGGCGGACCGGGAGCCGGGCGGGGCGGCCTCGCCGGGCGCCGCGCTCCCGGTCGTGCCCTTGGCCCGCCGGTCGCGGAAGAGGTAACCGCCGAGGATGCCGCCCGCGAAGCCGAAGACGTGGGCCTGCCAGCCGATGCCCTCGGCCGGCAGCAGGCCGGCGAACTGGTAGGCGAAGCACAGGCCCATGACCAGGCCGATGACGATGTCGATCAGATGCCGGTCGAAGGCTCCGCGTACGAGCACGTACCCGAAGTAGCCGAACACCAGCCCGCTCGCGCCCGCGCCGACCGTGGAGGAGTCGGCGGTGAACCACGATCCGAGCCCGCTGGCGATGGCGATCAGCCCGGTCACGCCGAGGAAGCGCCGTACGCCCCGGTAGGCCGCGAGGAACCCGAAGATGAACAGCGGCCCGGAGTTGCCCTCGATGTGCGCCCAGCTCCAGTGGAGGAGCGGCGCGGAGACGATCCCGGGCAGCCGCTCGACGTCCCAGGGCCTGATGCCGTAGCTGTAGCTGAGCGAGTAGCCCGAGGCCCAGTTGGCGACCTGCACGACCCAGATCAGCGCCAGGAAGCCGACCATGACCCAGAAGGCCTTACGGGCCTCGGCGAGCATGATTTCGGCGGTGCGGCCGTCGCCCACGGAACCTCCCCCGTCACTGAGGATCACGCCGGAAAGATACCGCCGACGGCCGCACGAGTCACTGCGTTCGTCGGGGCCGGCGGGCAGCGCATCCACCTGCACGCCGCCGACGAGGTGCCGCGTGCGGGCGACGGGGCGAGCCGGGGGCCGGGTGGCTCCTGACCGCCGCGGCCCGGCGCGCCCCCCGTGTGCCTACACGCGTTCGATGACGACGATCGGGATCTCCCGGTCGGTCTTGGTGGCGTACTCGTCGTACGCGGGCCAGGTGGCGGCCATCGTCCGCCACATGTCCGGTCGTTCCTCCTCGGTCGCCGTACGGGCGCGCGCCGTGAACCTGTCCCCCTTGATCTGGAACTCCACCTCGGGCTCGGCCTGGAGGTTGAGGTACCACAGAGGGTGCTCGTCGGCCCCGCCCTTGGATGCGACCACCAGGTAGGCGTCGCCGTACGGCTGGTAGATCAGCGGGGTGCTGCGGGGCTGTCCCGACTTGCGGCCCTTGGTGGTGAGGATGGCCACCGTGGTGCCCTGCCAGTCGTGGCCCTCCTCGCCGTCGGTCTCGATGTAGCGCTTGACGTGTTCCTGTCCGAAAAGCATGGTCGATCACCTTCCCATCAGAGGGGGATCAACCACCGGAGCCGTCGGCCAATTCCAGGGCGACCTGCAGTCCCGCCGCGGCCCGCTCCGCCTCGGTCGTCGACTCGTCGCGGATGAAGAACCAGGCCGCGTGCATCGCGAACAGCGCCATCGAGCGCTTGAGCTTGACCGGCAGCGGGTCGTCCGGGTCGTACAGCGCCTGCATCAGCTCGCCCATGCGCTCGCGCATGAGGTCCACCTTGGCGTGGCCCTGCAGCGCCGTCTTGTTGCGGTCCATGAAGTGCATGACCTCGTGGGCGCGCCCCTTGGTCATCAGCGCCCCGTAGCGCCGGATCAGCTCGGCCCGGGTCTCCGCCGTGCGGGGACGCCGGCCCGCCCACGCGATCAGCTCGTCCAGCGCCTCGATGCGGTCCTCTATCAGGCTGGCGACGATGTCCTCTTTGGTACGGAAGTGGTAGTAAAGTGCCGCCTTGGTCACGCCGAGGGCCTCGGCGATCTCCCGGAGCGACGTCGCCTCGTACCCCTGCTCCGTGAAGAGCGTGATCGCGACCTCCTGGATGCGGCTGCGCGTATCGGTTTGAGCACCCATGTCCTGCTGGTCCCTAATTAACTTGACGGCCGGCAAGTAAGGACAATACCGTGCCTCGCGCACTAGCCTGTCGGCAAGTAAGTAAATTCCTCAAAGGGGGCACCCATGACGACGGAGACCGCGGCCGCGCCCGGCCGGTCCCGGGAAGTGATGATCGTCTTACCCGGTCTCATGCTGGCGATGATGCTGGCGATGCTGGACAACATGATCGTCGGCACCGCGATGCCGAGGATCGTCGGGGAGCTCCAGGGCCTGGACTACTTCACCTGGGTCACCACCGCGTACGTGCTGGGCACCACGGTCTCCACGCCGATCTGGGGCAAGCTCGGCGACCTGTACGGCCGCAAGAACATCTTCCTGAGCTCGATCGCCATCTTCCTGGCCGGCTCGGCGCTGTGCGGCATGGCCGGTTCGTCGCTGTTCGGCGGCACGGGCGACGGCATGATCGAGCTGATCGCCTTCCGCGCGCTGCAGGGCCTCGGCGCCGGCGGGCTCATCGTCGGGGTCATGTCGATCATCGGGGACCTGGTCCCGCCGCGTGAGCGTGGTCAGTACCAGGGAATCATGGCCGCGATCATGTCGCTCGCCATGATCGCGGGGCCTCTCGTCGGCGGTTTCATCACCGACAACCTGAACTGGCGCTGGGCCTTCTACGTGAACCTCCCGCTCGGCGGCGTGGCGCTGATCTGGCTGATCCTCAAGCTGCACCTGCCCAGGCACCGCACCGAGCACCGCATCGACTGGCTCGGCGCGGCCATCCTCACCGTGGCCATCACCGCGATCGTGCTGATCACCTCGTGGGGCGGCCAGGAGCACGGATACCCCTGGGGCTCCTGGCAGATCCTGGGGCTGGCCGCGCTGGCGGTCGTCGCGATCATCGCGTTCGTCCCGGTCGAGCGGCGGGCGGCCGAGCCGATCCTGCCGCTGCACGTGTTCGCCAACCGCAACTTCACGCTGATCAACCTGCTCGGCTTCCTGCTCGGCTTCGCGATGTTCGGCGCGATCACCTTCCTGCCGATCTTCCAGCAGATCGTCCAGGGCTCCTCGGCCACCAACTCCGGGCTGCTCCTGCTGCCGATGATGGCCTCGTCCATGGTCGTGTCGCTGTTCGTCGGCAGGGCGATCACCAAGACCGGCAGGTACAAGAGCTTCCCGGTGATCGGCGGCGTGGTCATGGCCATCGGCGTGTGGCTGCTGTCGACGCAGGACGTCCACACCCCGTCCTGGCGGACCGGCGTCTACATCGCCGTCCTCGGCCTCGGCATGGGCTTCCTGATGCAGACGACCATGCTGATCGCGCAGAACAGCGTCGAGCAGAAGGACATCGGCGTGGCCAGCAGCGCCTCGACGTTCTTCCGCTCCATCGGCGGTTCGTTCGGCATCTCGCTGTTCGGCGCGATCTTCAACAGCCGCCTCGCCGACGAGATCGCCGCCAAGTTCGGCGCGCAGGGGTCCGCCCTGGCGTCCGGCGGCCCCCAGGTCGACCCGAAGTTGCTGCAGCAGATGCCGCCGCAGGTCAAGGCGGGGTTCCTGGAGGCGCTCGCCAACGCCATCGGCTCGGTCTTCCTGTGGGCGGTCGTGTTCGCCGCGCTGGTTCCGGTGATCGCCGCCTTCATCAAGCACGTCCCGCTGCGCAGCGGCGCTCCCGGCGCCGCCGGCGGCGAGAAGGCGGAGCCGGTGGCCGCCGCCTTCGAGTGACCTGATCCGGAGCCGGTACGGCGCACGCCCCCGCGCGGGCGTGCGCCGTACCGCGTTTCGCGGGGTGGTCAGGCGGGCCGCTCGGCCCGGTCTGCCGACCAGTCGGTGTGGAAGGAGCCCTCCCGGTCGACCCTGCGGTAGGTGTGCGCGCCGAAGAAGTCGCGCAGTCCCTGCAGCAGCGCCGCCGGCAGCCGGTCGCGGCGCAGTCCGTCGTAGTAGGCGAGCGCCGAGGAGAAGCCCGGCGTGGGCACCCCGATCGTCGCCGCCGTCGCCACGACCCGCCGCCACGACTCCTGGGCCTCGTCCAGGGCCTGGGCGAACGTCGGGTCCACCAGCAGCGTCGGCAGGTTCGGGTCCGCGTCGTACGCCGCCCGGATCCGGTCGAGGAAGCGCGCCCTGATGATGCAGCCGCCGCGCCAGATCGTGGCCATCGCGCCCAGGTTCAGGTTCCAGCCGTACTCCGCGCTCGCGGCGGCCATCTGGTCGAACCCCTGGGCGTACGCCACGATCTTCGAGGCGTACAGCGCCCGCCGCACGTCCTCGACGAGGCCGGAGTCGCCGGCCGTGCCCGAGGGACCGGTGAGCGAGCGGGCGGCGGCCCGCTGCTCCGGGTGGCCCGACAGCGCCCGGGCGAACACCGCCTCGGCGATGCCCGTGACCGGGACGCCGAGGTCGAGGGCGCTCTGCACGGTCCAGCGGCCGGTGCCCTTCTGCTCGGCCTGGTCCTGCACCACGTCCACGAACGGCTTGCCCGTGGCGGGGTCGGTGTGGCCGAGCACCTCGGCGGTGATCTCGATGAGGTACGACTCCAGGTCGCCCCGGTTCCACTCGCGGAAGACGTCGGACAGCTCCTTCGGGTTCAGCCCGAGGGCCTGCCTGAGCAGGTCGTACGACTCCGCGATGAGCTGCATGTCGGCATACTCGATGCCGTTGTGCACCATCTTGACGAAGTGGCCGGCGCCGTCGGGGCCCACGTGCACGCAGCACGGCACCCCGTCGACCTTCGCCGCGATGTCCTCGAGCAGGGGGCCGAGCGTCTTGTACGCCTCGGCGTCGCCGCCGGGCATGATGCTCGGGCCGTTGAGCGCGCCCTCCTCGCCGCCCGAGATGCCGGTGCCGACGAAGTGGATGCCCCGCTCGCGCAGCGCGGCCTCCCTCCGGCGGGTGTCCATGTAGTGGGCGTTGCCGCCGTCGATGATCATGTCGCCCGGCTCCATGACGGCGGCGAGCTCCTCGATCACGGCGTCGGTGGGCGCCCCGGCCTTGACCATGATGATCGCCTTGCGGGGCCGTTCGAGGGAGGCCACGAACTCCTCGATCGTGCCCGCCGGCAGGAACGCGCCCTCGTCGCGGTGCTCCTCCATGAAACGGGTCGTACGGCTTTCCGTGCGGTTGTGCACCGCGACCACGTGACCGTGGTGGGCGAAGTTCCGGGCGAGGTTGCGACCCATGGTCGCAAGGCCCGTCACTCCGATGTCTGCCTTGTCCATGTCTACAGTCATACCGTTCCCCGGTGAGGGCGACCGGCCTCGGGTGGGCGTGTCCCGCTGCCGGTCGCGGTGAGCTGCATCGATCAGTAGCCGATCAGTAGCCGTGGCCGGACGGGTGGGAGTGCGACGGCGCCGGTCTGAGCGAGGTCGTGGGCGACGGTGTGGGCGACGGTGTGGGCGTCGGAGCGGGCGAGGCGGTGCCCGTGGCCGTCGCCGGGCGGATCAGGCCGAGCAGGCCGTGCCGTGCGCCCGAGACGCCGGCCGAGAACCAGACCGCGTCGGTGCCGCCGTTGCCCGCCGTGCCGGGTTCGAGGTCCCACAGCCCCTCGACGGCGATCGCCCTGCCGTCCGCCCCGCGCAGCGGGCCGAGGTAGCGACCGGTCCTCGGGTTGTACGCGTTGATCCATCCGTCGCCGAAGTTGCCCACCAGCAGCGCGCCGGCGTACGCGCCGAACCCGGCGGGGGCGAGCGTCATCGCCCACGGCGCGTTCAGCGGCCCGCGGGAGGCGAGGCGCCGCACGAAGCGGCCGCTCGCGGTGAACCGGCTGACGAACCCCTTGCCCCGGCCCGCCACCGGCCTGCCGGTCTCGGGGTCTCGCGCGGCGTACGCGACGAGGACCGAGGTCCCGGCGATCTCGACGTTGAAGGGCGAATAGCCCGCCGGCAGGAAGGGGTCGCGGAACTGGCGGCGCGACAGCCGCACCCGCCGGAAGTCGTCGTCGAAGACGTGGACGGCGCCGTGGGAGAAGGACGGCGCGAGCAGGAACGTGCCCCGGTCGGTGTTCATCAGCGCCAGGCCCTTGTAGTCGGCGCCGCGGGTGAACGCGGCGATGACCGCGTTGCGCGGATCGGCCGTGGCGCTCCAGGCGGTGATGGCGCCGCTCGGGCTGGAGAAGATGAACGAGGCGGGCGCGGTGCCGGCCTTCCCCTTGACCGTGAAGGCGTCGCCCGTGTACGCCACCTGGCCGGTCGGGGTGCCGCCGGGGATCGCCACCGTGGTGGGGGCCTTCCTGGCAGTCCCCGCGCCTCCGCTGTAGACGGTCGCCGTGCCCGTCCCCGCGTTGGACACCCAGAGGGCGGCGCCCATCGCGAGGCCCCAGGGGTTGACCAGTTTGGGGTCGGTGAGGGCCGCCCGGCCCGCCACGTCGGAGACCAGGTCGACCTCGGCGAAGCGGGCGGGCGTGCGCGCCGTGCTCGCCGGGCGGTTCGCGGCCGGGTGGACCCGGGGGCCGGAGCCCTGCCAGGAGCGGGAGGCGTGGGGGGACGAGGCGGGATGGGCCGGTGCGGCGCCGACGAGCGCCAGCGCGAGCGGCGCGGCGCAGAGCGTGACGATACGTGCCCGCATGGGGCCTCCTGAGAGTGGTCAGACTGTGTCGGCATGCCCTTACGCCCGGAGATACGCCGCCGTTCCGTTCCGGGTTCACCCGACTTTTCCGCAGGTAGGGGGCGCGCGTAGTGGTAGGTCTGCCCTATCCTGACAAAACCCGCAAAGCAAGCGGGTTTTGTATAGACATGGTCGTCCGATGGCGAGGACACTTGGCCTCCCGCCGGACCGCTGGTAATTCACTACAGCCAAGAAGGGCCGGCGCGAGCCGGCCCCGCCCACCGTCGTCGCTCACTACGGAGAAGAGACGTGTTCGCACCGAAGCCGGAACGGTCAGTCGTCGCGGTTCCTCCGCCCGGAGAAGGGCCCGGATACTGGGCGGGCGCGCCCAGTGCAGTGAGCCGGGACGGATGGATCTACCTGGCCTACCGGCTGCGCCGGCCGCTCGGTGACGGGCGCGGATACGCCGTGGAGATCGCCCGCTCGGCCGACGGCGAGCGGTTCGAGAAGATCCTCACGATCACGAAAGAGGAGATGAAGACCGAGTCGCTGGAGCGCCCGACGCTGGTGGTGACGCCGGAGGGCAGGTGGCGCCTGTACCTGAGTTGCGCCACGTACGGCACCAAGCACTGGCGGGTCGAGATGATCGAGGCCGCCGGGCCGGCGGAGTTCGACCCCGCCGACGCGCGGGTGGTGCTGCCCGGCGACCTCAAGACCGGCGTCAAGGACCCCGTGATTCTCCACCAGGGCGGCGTGTGGCACCTGTGGGCGTCCTGCCACCCCCTGGAGGACCCCGACGAGGCCGACCAGATGGTGACCGACTACGCCACCAGCGCCGACGGCGTCGAGTGGACCTGGCAGGGGACCGCGCTCGACCGGAGGCCGGGCGAGTGGGACTCGCGCGGCGTGCGGGTGAGCGCGGTCACGTTCAGCGGCGGGACCGTCATCGCGTACTACGACGGCCGCGCGTCGGCGGAGGAGAACTACGAGGAGCGCACGGGCGTGGCCATCGGCCCCGACCCGTCGACGCTCACCGCCACCGGAACCGCCCCCGTCGCCCAGTCGGAGCACGGCGGGGGAGGGCTGCGCTACCTGTCGATCGTGCCCGTGGCGGGGGGCCACCGCCTCTACTACGAGCTGACCCGCGCCGACGGGGGCCACGAGCTGCGCACCGAGCTGCGCTGACCGCCCGGAGGGCGGTTCTCGCCGCCGGGGCGGGCAACGCTGTGCACGTCCGTCCTGGCGGAGCAGGAGCCGCATGGTGTGCGTGGCGACGGGCGGGGCCCGAGCGGGGGTTCACGCTCCGATGGGATCGCCTCCCGGCGGGCCGTCCACGCCCGGCGGCGCGGCCGGGCCGGAGGAACTCCTGACGCGGCCGTTGCGGGCCTGCCGCTGGCCCGACGGCCGGGCTCCGACCAGGCCGCCCGACCGCTCCCGGGGGCGTAGCCAGTCGCCGAAGTCATCGCCCGAGGAGTCGCCCAAGGAGTCGCGGCCGAGCAGGTCGCGCAGCAGCGCGATGTCGGCGGCGAAGTAGGCGAGCAGCTCCTGGCGCTGCTCCCAGGTGAGCGGCCGCCGGGGCTGCCCCTCGCGCTGCAGCACCCGCTCCAGCGGCGCGGTGAGCCGCTGGCCCAGCACCGGATCGCCGAGCCGGGCGAGCCGGGCCAGGATCCGGTGCCTGCGGCTGTGCCGCGGATGGGCCGTGACGTTCTCCCTGGGCACCTCGCCGACCAGCCCCTGCTCCACTCCCAAGAACGCGCAGATGCGGTCGAGCGTGGCGGCGGGGCGGTCCACCAGGTCGCGGTAGCGGAAGACCAGCACCTGCTCGCGGGGGAACAGCGTGAACAGGTGGGCGAGCTGCTCGCCGTACCGGCCGAGGCCGACGTAGTGCCAGAACGGCGACCAGCCGTCGGAGATCCGCCGCTTCTCCGCCGCGCACGCCTCGATGACGTCGCCGATCGGCTCCAGGCCGGCCGACCACAGGTGGGTCCAGTTCGAATGGGCGCGCTCCACGGGGTCGCGCAGCGAGACGATGAGTTTCGCGTCCGGGATGGTCTTCCGGATCCGCCGCTGGGCCGCGCGGTCGTACAGATAGAAGGGGGTGGACTCGCCGCGTAACGCCCCAGGCGGCGCGTCCGCGAACAGCGCCTCGTAGTCGGCGCGCCGCCACACGTGCTCACGATAGGTCTCCGCGTCCCCCGGCCCGCCCTTCGCCGGAGGCGGGCCGTCGGTGAGAAAGAACTTCGGCTCTTTGACGGGAGACATGAACAGCCGGGGATGGCGGGCCAGCGCCGCGTGCAGGGCCGTGGTGCCGGCCTTCGGCACCCCGATGACCAGGAAGTCGGGCAGGGCCATGGGAGTCCTCCTACTTTCCCGATTTATTAAGTTGGTTTTGCCCCTTCCTTGCCTACAGAATCACCCGACGTCGCTGTAGTACCACCGAAACGCACAGAGATGCCGTATCGCGGTCGATATCTCGCGTGCCCGGCAGGGTCGCCCGCGGCCGCACGGCCGGGAGGCGCCGGGTCGCCGGGAGGACAGGGTCAGCCGGAGGTCGCGCCGGCCGCGCCGCGCGTCGCCACCGCCGGCCGCACCCACGCGGCCGTCCGGTGGCGGGCGAGCGCGGCGGATCGCCGGTCGCCGTCGGACCAGACCTCGAACCACACCTCGTTGCGGCCGGCCTCGCGGACCAGTCCCCACCGGTCGGCCAGCAAGTCCAGCAGCGGCAGGCCGCGGCCGCCCTGGCTCGAGCCGTTGGGAAGCGGATGACCGGCGCACGGCGGCCCGGCCGAGCCGTCGTCCTCAACGCAGACCCGCACGCGGTCGGGCAGGCACGAGACGGTGACGGTGAAGGTGCCGCCGTCGCCCGAACGGGAGTGGACGACCGCGTTCGTCGCGATCTCGCTGGTCAGCAGCACGCAGTCGTCGTGCCGGGGGTGACCGCGCCCGAGCGCGGCCGACACGAGCCTGCGCGCCCGCCTCACCTGGTCCCGTCCACCCGCGAGCCGGGCCACGCGGTTTCCCGCGCCGTCCCCCGAGATCTCCATGCGCTCCTCCCAACGCGTGACGGTGTGGCCGCCGCAGGAGAGGACGTCCGCCCCCACGCCCGCGATGTCACGGGAAAGTAGGAGTGTCCTTGCCCCGCTATGCCGGGAAAGTGACCCCGCAAGGGCCGCAGGGGCTCGGCCAGGCGGCCTGACCGTGTGCACGGCGACGACGGCCCCCGGGGCCATGGTGGCGCCGTGGAGGGCGTCTCAGCGGCTGTAGTCCAGGAACAACGTGCCGTTCTTGCCCCGTTCGACCTCGATCAGCGTCCAGGACTGGACGCCGTCGCCCTCGAACACCCGCCTGCCGTGGCCGACCACCGCCGGTGCGACCACCAGCCGTAGTTCGTCGACGAGCCCGGCCCGCAGCAGTGAGCGGGCCAGTTCGATGCTGCCGTGGACGCCGATGTCGCCGCCGGGTCCCTGCTTCAGAGCGGTGACGTAGTCGTACACCGGGGTGGTGACCAGGGTGGAGTTCGCCCATTCCCGCGTGGGCGCGCTGGAGGTGACGACGTGCTTGCGGGTGCCGTTGACGAAGCCGGCGAACGGCTGGAAGTCCGAGGTGGGCCAGTACCCGGCCCAGTAGTCGTAGGTCCCGCGTCCCAGCAGGACGTCGTCCTGGGTGGCGATGACCCGGCCGAGGTAGGCGACCAGCTGGGGGCCGTCGTCGGCGAGCCAGTCGCCGTCTTCGTAGGCGACGCCGTCGAGCGACATCAGGTGGTAGAGCACGACCTTGCGCATGGTGTTCTCCTCATGGTCGACGGAATGGCTGATCGCGTCCGCATCGGTCCTCCTCGTCGAGAGCTCCTGCGGTGGGGCAAGTCGTCGCGGGATCCATGGTGTGGCCTGGTCGCGGGCCCTGCGATAGATTCGGCGGCAGCCGAACCGAGGAGTCCCTGGCGGCATGCTCACCGTGGCGTTCTCCGCCTACGACCTGACCTCGATCAGGTTCGCGTACTCCCCGCTCAGGGAGGTCTCCACCGGCATCCACGCGCTGCACACTCCCGCCGGGCGCGTCCCGCATCTGCCGCGGTTCAAAAAGGTGCGCCCCCGGCTCGGCGATGACCTGGCCCCCCTGCTCGACCTCGTCCCCGGCGGCCCGTACATCCCGGACTTCCTGTGCCCCGTCCCCGCCAGCCCGCCCCCGGACCTGGCAGGCCCGGCCGTCGGCGCCGTACTGTTCCAGGCCGGCGTGCTGTGGTGGGCCTGCGCCGCCACAGGCGTCCTGTGCGCGGTGTTCGCCTTCGCCCTGATGCCGGCCGTCGCGCGCCGCGAACAGGCCACAGCCCGGCCGGTGTCGTGAGCGCCGCCGCGCACCGAGTTTGCCCTACAAAAAGTGAATTGTCGGGATGAGTGGCGTCGCGGTAGCTTCGCGGTCCATGACCCCGACGCTGCGTACTGAGCGCCTGCTGCTGGAGCCGTACGTCCCCGAGGACCAGGACGATTTCGTCACCCTGTTCCTGGACGAGAGGGTTTCGCGGTGGATGGGCGACGGTCCGGCCACCGAGGCGGAGTATCGTGCGCTGTTCGGACGGATCTTCACCAAGGTCTATGCCCAGGATCTGTTCGACGTCTGGGCCGTCCGCCGCGACGGCCGCTTCGCCGGGCATGCCGAGATCAAGCCGGCGAAGGTGGCGGAAGGCTACGAGATCATCTACGCGCTGACCCCCGACATGTGGGGATCGGGCCTGGGGAGAGAACTGGCCGGGGCGATCGTCGCCCACGGCTTCGGCGCCCTGGGGCTCACGGAGGTGTACGCCACCGTGGCGGCGCCGAACAGCGCCTCGCTGGCCGTGCTGGGCGGGATCGGTTTCGAACACGTCCGGGACATCGCCGAAGACGGCGGAGGCACCACTCGCGTGCTGCGTCGCCGGGCCGCGCAGCCCGATCGGCAGGGGTGAACGGACAGACGAGGGCATGCGTACGCGCCGAGGCCGCTCGCTCGCCGGGACGGGCCACCGCACGCACCCGGCGGCGACGAGGAAGAACGGCAACGCGGTCGCCGTCGACGTCGTCGGCAGAGCCGGGACGAAGAACACGGCGGTGGCCAGGTAGGCGACGGCGGGAACGGCCATGCGCGCGCTGAGACGACCACGGCACCGGATCCCGGAAACGCGGACAGCCGCAGGCAGGCCGATCGGAGCGAGGAGAGGCGTCGCGCCCGATCGAGGCGCGGCTCCGCAGTCCAGGCTCCTGTCCGGCCGCTCGGCGCGGGCGCAGGAAGGAAGCGGGTCAGGCGCGACGAGAGGGCAGGATCGCCTCACCTCTCTCCGTCCTCTCTCCGGGATGGACGAGGGGTCGCACCTGTGCGGGAGGCTCTGGCCGCGCGCGGGACCTTCAGCGGAAGGAGCGGCGGTAGGCGGCCGGGGTGGTGCGCAGGGCGGCGTGGAAGTGGCGGCGGAGGTTGACCGCCGAGGAGAGGCCGACGCGGGTGGCGATGGTCTCGACGGGCAGGTCGGTCTCCTCCAGCAGGGCGCGGGTGGCGGCCAGGCGGCGTTCCAGCAGCCACCGGGCGGGCGGGACGCCGAGCTGCTCGGCGAACTGGCGGGTGAGGGTGCGGGGGGAGACGCCCGAGTAGGCGGCCATGTCCTTGACGGTGACCTGGTCGGGCAGGCGCGACAGGAGCCATTCGAGCAGAGGGGCCAGGGAGTCCGGCATGGGGCCGGTGGTGGGGAGGGGAGGGTACTGGCGCTGGCAGCCCTCGCGGTGCGGACCGGCGGCGAGCTGGCGGCCGATGCGCATGGCGTGGGCCGCGCCGTGCTCCTGGAGGACCTGGTGAAGGCAGAGGTCGAGGGTGGCGGCCGAGGCTCCGGCGGTGGCGACGTCGCCGTGATCGACGTAGATGACGGTGTCGTCGGGAATGACGCGGGGGTGGCGGGCGGCGAGTTCGCGGGACAGTTCCCAGTGGACGGAGGCGCGGCGGCCGTCCAGGAGGCCCAGGGCGGCGGGGATGAAGATCCCGGCGCAGACGGCGACGATGCGGGCGCCTCGCGCGTGGGCGCGGGACACCGCGCGGAGTACGGCGGGCGAGGGGGTGAGCGTCCAGCTCGCAATGATCACGGTGCCGGCGTCGTCGAGGGCTTCGAGACCACTGTCCACGTGGATGGGGACGCCGAGGGTGGTGGGGAGGGAGCCGGGGTGTTCCGCGCACAGGCTGAAGCTGTAGTGCTGGGGGATGTCGGGGCCGTGGTAGCCGAAGACGGCTGAGGCCGAGGTGACCGGATAGAGCTCCTGGTTGGGGGCGACCACGGCGACCACATGATGCGGGTCGGCGGGCGTCGGGGGCGTCTCCGGGCAGTCCAGGGGCATGGCGCAAATGTACCCAATGATGTCATTTAGGACACCGGTGCTCTGATCTGGAAAAATCCAGAATTGGGGCTCATGTGGACGAGGAACTTCACCCTCTACTTCGGGGCCCGCACGATCTCGCTGCTCGGCGACGGGATGATGCCCGTCGCCTCGGCGCTGGCGATCGGGAAAGTCTATGGGATCGCGGGCGTCGGCTACGTGCTCGCGCTCTGGACCGCGTCGGCCGTGCTGGTCATGGTGTTCGGCGGGGTTGTCGCCGACCGGATCGGCGCCCGCCGCTTGATGATCGGCGCGGACCTGGTCAGGGTCGTCACCCAGGGCGTCGTGGCCGTCGCCTTCCTGGACGGTGCCCCGCCGTACGGCCTGTTGCTGGTGACGGCGTTCTTGTCGGGCACGGCCGCCGGGATGTTCGAACCAGGCGTCAACGGCATGGTCCCGCTGGTCGCCGGAGATCCGCAGCGGGCCAACGCGACACTCAAGATCGCCGAGGCGGTCACGCAGCTGGCGGGTCCCGCGCTGGCCGGAGTCCTCGTCGTCGTCGCCGGCCCGGTCGTCGTCTACACGGCGGACGCCGTGACGTTCCTGGTCAGCGGGGTGTGCCTGCTGCTGGTGCGGGTCGCCGTACCCAGGCCGGAGCCCTCCGACGTGCTGAGCGACCTGCGCAGGGGCTGGGAGGAGTTCACGGCCAGAAGCTGGATGTGGTCGGTCATCCTGGTCTGGGTGTTCTGGGGCGTCCTGGTGGTCGGGCCGTACGTGCCGTTGTCGTCGCAGGTCATCGGGGTCGACTATGGCTGGGTGATGGCGGCGCTCGGCCTCGGCACCGTGCTGGGCGGGCTGGTGGCGATCAGGCTCAGGCCGCGCAGGCCGCTGGCGGCCGGGGCGGTGGCGCTGAGCGCGTACGTGGCGGTGCCGCTGACGGTCGCGCTCGGGCTGCCGCTGCCGCTGCTGATGGCCGGTCACCTGCTCGGCGGGTGCGCGTGGGCGTTCTGGTCGGTCATGTGGTCGACCAGCGTGCAGACGCAGGTCCCGCCCGATGTGGTGAACCGGGTCAACGCCTACCAGGTGGCCGGATCGGTCGCGGGCATGGCGGTCGGGCAGGCGCTGGCCGGTCCGGTCACCGCGCTGGTCGAACCACGCGCCTTCATGCTGGGGTCGGCCCTGGTGACGGCCGGCGTGGTGGCGGCGCTGTTGTCGATCAAGCCGGTCAGGCGGCTGGGCCGGGAACCCCGGCGACACGCGACCGGGTCCGCCGACCGGAGCGTCCGCGAGGAGAGCGCGGCCGGGGTGTGCGGCTGAGCGAGTTCTGCCGGTGTCCCCGCGCTCGCAGGCAGCGGGAGACGCCAGGGAAGCGACGGGGCGGCGGGACCGGTCCGCCCGGTCCCGCCGCCCCGTCGCCGTCAGGAGCCGGGCAGGCTCTCCGTCAGGAGTCGTGCGCGGCCGCGCCCGGGGCCGAGCCGTTCACGACGAGCACGCGCTCGCGCTCGGGCACCTCGATGGCCGGGAACGTGCCGGTGTCGACGATCCCGTGCTCCCGGTACGCCGCCTCGATCAGCGCGTACGCCTGGGGTTCGAGCTTCCACAGCGCCCGCCACTCCTTGGCCACGAGGAGCGGGATGCCCACCTCCTGGGCGATGTCGGCGGCCCGGGGGACGTACTTGCGCGCGATCTGCTGGTCCCAGTACTGCCGGGCGGTCCGGAGCTGAGCCGCGCGCTGGGCGGTGTCGACGACGGGCGGCGCCGGCTCGGCCGGGACGTCCTCCTCCTCGTCGTCGATCAGCTCGGCGATGGCCGCGGCGGGCAGCGCCGGGGGAGCGGGCTGCTCGGGCTCGGGCGCCCAGGGAACCGGCGGAGCGAGGTCGATCAGCGCCGAGGTGTTGTAGAGCGCGCCGATCTGGGACAGCAGGGCCTCCTGCCGCTTCTCGTCCACGGCCAGGCCGGTGTACTCCACGGCCTGGTCCATCGCCTTGTCGAGCCTGGCCATCGCGGCGCGCACCTTGCGCTCGGACGCCCCGGCCTCGCGCAGCGCGCGGACCCGCTTGGCGGCCAGCGCCACCCTGGTCAGCCTGCGGTGGGCGTCCACCTCGCTCGCCGTACGGTCGCTCGCCTCGGCCAGGCCGATCCGGACCAGCACGCGCTCGGGGGTGAGCCGCCAGTTGATGCGGCCACGGCCGGTGATGCGGACCCGCTCGATGGCCATGCCGCGCTCCCACAGCCAGGCGGCCACGAGCGGGGCGGCGAGACGGAAGACGGCCTCGGCGACGCTGCGGGCGTCCATGCTCGACAGGACGGCCGACAGGGACGTCAGCACCCACACGGCCAGGCCGTCGATGCCGGCCGAGTAGTTCTCCCGCATGTTGCGGCGCGCCCGTACGGCGCTGGTGATGACGGCGACCTCGATGAAGGCGAACAGCAGGAGCCGCAGCGGCCCGTCGAACCCGAGGACGTCGCCGGAGAAGCGCCACATGCCCTGGGCGGAGACGCCCGTGGCGATGCTGGCGGCGACGATGGTGAGAACGTCCTCGGTGGGCCGGCCGGTCGCCCAGCGGCGGAACAGGCGGATCAGGGCGCGCAGGGCGAAGAAGGCCAGGACCAGCAAGACCAGGGCGATGACGCTGATGATGATCGCTTCGACCGTGTGGGCCGACGCGAAGGCGGTTATTTGGTCAATGGGGGGCATCAGTCACGGTCTCTCGACGTCCGATGGTTTTCCCCGAGATCATTCCAGAACCGCGTCCTCCTGGGGTGGGAAACACCGGGTGTGAAACACCTCTCCCCGGGAGCACGCGTGCCCCCGCCGTCACATCGGCCCATCAGCTCACGGCGTCAGATGTCCAGGTCGAAGCGGGCGATGGGCTCCACGAGCTCCTCCTCCTCGTAGCGCAGGTGCGACAGCAGCACGTCGGACAGCAGGTCCACCTGGTCGCGCACGCCGTCGAGCCGGTCCGGGTCCTCGATCATCGCGACGAGGGCGGCGTCCAGCTCCGTCAGCACGCCGGCGATGACCTCGTGCTCCTGCTCCAGGCGGGCCACGACCGGCGCCAGCGACTCCTGCGCGGCCGTCAGCATCGGGAACATGTGCTCGTCCTCGATCGCGTGGTGGGTGGTCAGCAGGCGGCAGTACGACGCGCAGAACGTGCCGAGCGTCCAGTAGTTCTGCCGCATGGTGAGCTCGTTGATCATCGAGCGGAGCGCGGCGGCGTCGGAGCGTCCTGCGGCGACCTGCTCCAGGGCGTCCCTGATCTGGGTCAGCTCCCGGCGCAGGTGGTCGTGGATGAGCACGAGCCGCCGGCCGTTCGCCTGCTGCCGCGGCGGGAGCGCGGCGATGTCCCGCTTGGGCAGCCGCGGCCGGGTGGCCTCGTCGAGCACCGCCCTCGCCGGTGCCGCCTTCGCGATCTCGACCGGGCCCCCGGCGTCCGGCCGCGGCTCCCGCGCGCGCTCGCGCGCCACGGCCTCGCGTACGGCGGGGGCCACCTCCTCGGCGAAGACCTTGAGGTCCCTGTCGTCGTCCACGGCCAGCACGAACACGCTCATGCCGTGGGCGAGCGCGAGCCCGGCCAGCCGCTCGGCCCACATGGCGGGCGGCCCGTCGAGGAACCCCTCTCCGGCGACGCCGGAGAACCGGCCCTCGATGTTGTAGGCGCGGCGGATCGCGGCGGGGTCGCGCCCGGCCCGCTCGGCCGCGGCGTCCAGGATCTCGCTCATCGCGCCCAGCTCGCCCGGCGCGGCGTACCCGGACGAGGGCACCCACCCGTCGCCGAGCCGCCCGGTCAGCTCCAGCATGCGCCGCTTGTACGCGCCGAGCCACAGCCCGATCGGATGCGGCGGGAACGGCCCCGGCCGCGCGCCCTCCAGCCGGTAGTGCCTGCCGTCGAGCCGTACGCCTTCGCCGCCAGGCGTCCACAGCGCGCGGAGGACCCCGATGGCCTCCTCCAGCGCGTCCACGGCCTCGCCGGGGCTGCGGCGCGGGCCGCCCATGGCCGCGATGCCGTCCCAGAACGCTCCGGAGCCGAGGCCCAGCTCGACCCGGCCCCCGCTCAGGATGTCGAGGGACGCGGCGGCCCTGGCGAGCACCGCCGGCGGCCGCAGCGGCAGGTTCACCACGTCGGGGAACAGCCGCACGCGCTCGGTGCGCCCCGCGAGCGTGGACAGCAGCGTCCAGGCGTCGAGGAACGCCGGCAGGTAGGGGTGATCCTGGATGCCGATGATGTCGAGCCCGATCTCGTCGGCCAGCACGGCCTGACGGACGATCCGGTGATGCCCCGCCGCGTCGGGCGTGAGAAACGCCCCAAACCACAGCTCATGTCCGAAGTCGGCCATCAAATCGCTACCTTTCCGCGTCCCGGAGCGGGAGCCTACCTTCGTGACAAGATCCGGCGACATGACCCTGACGGCCCCCGGCGGCACCGTCCTGTCGGTCGTCATCGGCTCGCGCGCGTACGGGCTGGAGACCGAGGAGTCGGACGTCGACAGGCGGGGCGTGTTCGTGACACCCACCCCCATGTTCTGGCGGCTCGACAAGCCGCCTGACCACGTGGAGGGGCCGCTGCCCGAGCAGTTCTCGTGGGAGGTCGAGCGGTTCTGCGCGCTCGCGCTGGAGGGCAACCCGGCCGCGCTGGAGTGCCTGTGGTCACCGCTGGTGGAGTTCGTGACCCCGGTGGGCGAGCGGCTGCTGGCGCTGCGCCCCGCGTTCCTGTCCGGCAAGGCGGAGCGGGCGTTCGCGGGATCGGCCGACCGGCAGTTCCGCCGTCTCGGGCCGGAGGACCCGCCCCGGCCGGGCGGCGACGTCAGGCGGTGGAAGATGGCCATGCACATGATCCGGCTGCTGCTGGCCGCCGTCCACCTGGCCCGGCACGGGGAGCCGTTGGTCGAGGTGGGCGCCCACCGCGAGCGGCTGCTCGCCGTACGACGGGGGGAGACGCCCTGGCCCGAGGTGCTGGCGTGGCGTGGGCGGCTGCTCGCCGAGTTGGACGAGCGGGCCGGCAGCGTGCTGCCCGGACGACCGGACCGGGCGGCCGTCGAGGAGTTCCTGATCGACGTGCGGAGGTCGGCGCTGTGACCGTGATCGAAGGAGAGACGCCGTGACCGTCGTCCTGCCGTCCTGGCTGCCCGAGGTGGCCGCGGGTGAGCGGCACCCGCTCGCGTTCGCCACCGTGAGCGGCGCGCATCTGTACGGGTTCCCCTCGGTGGACTCGGACGTGGACCTGCGGGGCGTGCACGTGCTGCCGGCCGAGGAGGTCGTCGGCCTGCGCACGGGTGAGGAGACCGTGTCCCGCTCGTGGATCCGCGAGGGCGTGGAGGTCGATCTCGTGACCCACGACCTCGCCAAGTTCTGCCGTCTGCTGCTGGGCCGCAACGGCTACGTGCTGGAGCAGCTCCTGTCGCCGCTGGTCGTGACCACCTCTGCGCTGCACGAGGAGATGCGCGCCCTCGCGCGGGGCTGCCTGACCCGGCACCACGCCCACCACTACCTGGGTTTCGCGCGCACCCAGCGGCGGCTGTTCGATCGCACGGGGGAGCTGAAGCCGCTGCTGTACGCGTTCCGGGTGCTGCTGACGGGCATCCACCTCATGCGTACGGGCGAGCTCGTCGCCGACCTCACCCTGCTCCTCGACGGCGGGCCGCCCTACCTGCCCGGCCTGGTGGAGGCGAAGCGGGCGGCCGAGCACGGCGGGCTGCCGGACGGCGCGCCCGGCGAGGAACGGCTCGCGGCCGATCTCGACGCGCTCACCGCCCGCCTGGAGGACGTCCGGGACGCCTCCGCGCTGCCGGACGCCCCGTCGGCCCACGACGCCCTGCACGACCTCGTCGTACGGACCCGCCTCGCCGCACGCTGACCGGGGGACCGAACGGTGAAACAGGACGGGGACACGCGAACAACGCGGGTGCCGCACCACACACGGGGGCCATCACGGATAATGGGCCAAGCCGCCACCATCCCAGGAGAACGCTTTGACCACCAAGTTCGGCAAAGACAACCTCGACCTGGCCGCGAGCGCGGAGGCACTGGCCGACAGCGCGCCCACCGGATCGCTGCGCCACGCCGCCGCCAAGTCTGTCGCGATCACCTTCGCCACGACCCGTGACGCCGCTGAGGCCCGCACCACCCTGAACGGCATCTCACCCGCAGACGTACGACAGGCCGCGCTGGAGCTCTTCGACGAGCTCTCCGCCCGCGCCGACTGATCGGCCCGCGGACCGCCGATCCCCGGCGGCGGCGTGGGGACGTCCCCGTGGGATCGGCGGGCCGGCCGCGCCCCGCTACGGCGCGGGCGACCAGGCGATGACGGGCGGCCGGACGGCCGCGCACAGGGGACGCCCCCGCGCGTCGGTCAGCCCGAGCCGCCCGACCAGCGTCCCGGAGCCGATCGCGGCCTCGAGGAGATCCGGCTCGAGCCGGTCGAGCATGAGCTTGGCCCGGCGGAACACCGTGAAGCCGCCGGCCGCGTCGAGCGTGCCCCAGCACAGGTAGACGAACCTGCCGCCCGGCCTGCCCTGGACATACGGCCCGCGGATGTCCGCCGCACCGCCCGCGGTCGTGGACACCGTGCAGTCGAGAGTCCACTGCGCCGTCGCGGCGTCACCGGGGTGGAGATCGAGGATCTCGCCGGGCCGGTCCCGCCGCTGCACGCCCACGTGGATGCCGGAGTATCCCGGGAATCCGTCGCCGGGCGGGCAGGTGCGGCCGGGCAGATCGGTGGCCTCGATGCGGATGCGCATGCCGGCATCCTCACAGACGGTCCCGACAGAATCCGCCGGCCTGGCCGGACGCCGTCCGATTCTTGATCATGTCCGGCTGCGTGGACGGAGGCTCCCGGCCTGTCGGCGAGGGGACGGCCGCAGCGAGAAGAAGGCCGGCCCCGTGATCCCGGGTCCGGCCTTCGGATGGTGCTTGCTGGTGGGCGATACTGGGATTGAACCAGTGACCTCTTCCGTGTCAGGGAAGCGCTCTCCCGCTGAGCTAATCGCCCTTGGACGAACCAAGAGGTGGAGACGGGATTTGAACCCGTGTACGCGGCTTTGCAGGCCGCTGCCTCGCCTCTCGGCCACTCCACCGTGTCAAGCTGCACAGTGTCAAGCTCCGAGCGGAAGACGGGATTCGAACCCGCGACCCTCACCTTGGCAAGGTGATGCTCTACCACTGAGCCACTTCCGCGTCCCCGGCTCTGTCCGGCCGGGCTCACGGGAAGACCTTATCCAATCTCCCGCCGACTCCCCAAATCAGCGGCGTTCTCCCTGCTCGCGCCGCGAGTTCGGGCCGATGCTTCCAGCCCCGTCGAACCGTCCCCGCGTTAGCGTCGAAGCATGTCCGTGACACATGACCGCACGCACGCCGCCGTCCCCGGCGCGGCCGGGGACGCTCCGGAGCCGGAGCCCGGAACGGCCGGGACCGCGGGGAACGCCGAGATCGGGAGGAACGCCGCGATCGGAGGGAGCGCCGGGGTTCAGGGGGACGCCGAGATCGCGGGGGACGCCGACATCGCCCCCGTCGCGGCCCTGATCGCGGACGGCGCCCGCGCCGCCATGCTCACCGCGCTGCTGGACGGCAGGGCGCTGGCGGCGGGGGAGCTGGCCAGGATCGCGGGCGTGAGCGCCCCCACCGCGAGCTCCCATCTGGCCAGGCTCCTCGACGGTGGCCTGGTGACCGTGGTCAAACAGGGCCGGCATCGCTACTACCGCCTCTCCGGTCCCGACGTCGCCCGCACGCTGGAGGTGCTGGCCCGGATCAGCGGGCGCGTCGCCGTACGGTCCCTGCGGCAGTCGCGGCAGGCCCGGCTGCTGCGGGAGGCCCGCAGCTGCTACGACCACCTGGCCGGCCGGGTGGGGGTCGAACTGTACGACGCGCTGGTGCGCGAGGGGCGTCTGGTCGAGGCCGACGGCGGCTGCCTGCTGACCGCGAGCGGCGCGGACGCGCTGACGGAGCTCGGCGTGGACGTGGAACGGGTGCGCCGCGCCCGCCGCAGGTTCGCCCCCGACTGCCTCGACTGGCTGGAGCGGCGCCCGCATCTGGGCGGGGCGCTCGGCGCCGCGGTCCTGGACCGGCTCCTCGCGCGGGAGTGGCTGGTGCGCGGCACCGCGCCCCGCGCCCTGCGGCTGACCGGCGCGGGGCGGGAGGGGCTGGGAAGGATCTTTGGATGTAAGGACCTAAGCTGAGATACGCTGGTTACTCGCCACGCGCGCACGGCGCGAGCAGCACGACGTGAAAGAGTGGGACGATGCACGACAACGAGGTCGTGGCCGTCGGCCCGGGACCGCTCGCCTTCGACGACGTGGTCCGGGTCGCGAGGTACGGCGCACAGGTCCGCCTGACGGACGACGCGATCGCCGAGATGGCCGCCTCGCGGGGGCGGGTCGAGGAGCTCGCGGAGGCCGACACCCCGGCCTACGGCGTCTCCACCGGGTTCGGCGCCCTCGCCACCCGGCACATCGACCCCTCGCTGCGCGCCCAGCTCCAGCGCAGCCTCGTCCGCTCGCACGCGGCCGGCTCCGGGCCCGAGGTGGAGACCGAGGTCGTGCGGGCCATGATGCTGCTGCGCCTGCGCACGCTCGCCACCGGGCACACCGGCGTGCGCCCGGTCACGGCCCGGGTGCTGGAGTCCCTGCTGAACGCCCGGCTCACCCCGGTCGTGCACGAGTACGGCAGCCTCGGCTGCTCGGGCGACCTCGCCCCGCTCTCCCACGTCGCCCTGACGATCATGGGCGAGGGTGTCGTGAGGGACGCCGAGGGCCGCCTGCGGCCCGCCGCGGAGGCGCTCAAGGAGCACGGCGTCGAGCCCGTCGAGCTGGCCGCCAAGGAGGGGCTCGCGCTGATCAACGGCACCGACGGCATGCTCGGCATGCTGGTGCTCGCGCTGCACGACCTGTCGAGGCTCCTCACCACCGCCGACATCAGCGCCGCGATGAGCGTGGAGGCACTGCTCGGCACCGACTACGTGTTCGCGGCCGACCTGCAGGCGCTGCGCCCCCATCCCGGTCAGGCCCTGGCGGCGGCCAACATGCGGACGCTGCTCGCGGGCTCGGGCGTGATGGCCTCCCACCGCGACGGCTCCTGCACCCGCGTCCAGGACGCCTACTCCCTGCGCTGCGCGCCCCAGGTCGCCGGCGCCGCCAGGGACACCCTCGCCCACGCGTCCGCCGTCGCCGCCCGCGAGATCGTCAGCGCCGTCGACAACCCCGTCGTGCTCGCCGACGGGCGGGTGGAGTCCAACGGCAACTTCCACGGCGCCCCGGTGGCGTACGTCCTGGACTTCCTGGCCATCGCGGCGGCCGACCTCGCGTCGATCGCGGAGCGGCGCACCGACCGCATGCTGGACGTGGCGCGCAGCCACGGCCTCCCGGCGTTCCTCGCCGACGACCCGGGGGTGGACTCCGGGCACATGATCGCGCAGTACACCCAGGCGGCGATCGTGTCCGAGCTCAAGCGGCTGGCGGTGCCGGCGAGCGTGGACTCGATCCCGAGCTCCGCCATGCAGGAGGACCACGTCTCGATGGGCTGGTCGGCGGGCCGCAAGCTGCGCCGCGCCGTCGACGGGCTCACCCGCGTGCTCGCGATCGAGCTGCTGACCGCCGCCAGGGCGCTCGACCTGCGCAGGCCGCACGCGCCGGCGCCGGGGACGGGCGCGGTGGTCGAGGCGCTGCGCGAGTCCGTCGCCGGGCCGGGAGCCGACCGCTTCCTCGCCCCGGAGATCGAGGCGGTCGTCCGGCTCGTCGAGACCGGCGCCGTGGTCGCCGCCGCCGAGTCCGCCGTCGGCCCCCTGGCGTAGGGCTTCAGAGGGCGGCGACCACCTCGACCTCGATCATCAGACCCGGCCGGAACAGCCGCTCGACCTCCACCGTGGTGCTGGCGGGCGGCTCGCCGGTGATGAACCGGCCGCGAACCGCGCCGTACTCGGGCAGCCGGTCCATGTCGGTCAGGAACGTCCTGATGTGCAGGATCCGGTCGAACGACGAGCCCTGGTCGGCCAGGATCCGCCCCAGGTTCTCCATCACGACCTCGGACTGCCGGGTCATGTCCCCCTCGCCGAGGACCTTCCCGTCCTCGTCCAGCGCCGCCTGCCCGGACACGAACAGCAGGTCCCCGAAGCGTACGGCGTGGGAGTAGTACCCGTTGGTCGCCGGGACGGAGGGCGGGTTGACCGCCCGCACCTCCTTCGGCGTGGGGGTGTGCGCCGTCCGGGACGCCGCGAACGGGACGACGGCGGTGAGGTCCCGCCCCGCCAGCCCGGCCGTGACCGCCTCAGCGAGCAGATCACGGGCGGCGGCGGTCACCGTCTGGCGCCTCCCCGGGCCCTCCGTGGCCAGGCGCAGGTCCTTGGCGGCCAGGCCGAGGGCGTATCTCGTCTCGAACGGGCCCGACTCGACCGCGGGCCGCAGCCGCTCCGCCAGCCCGGCCAGCGGAGTCGCCCCGAGGACGTCCAGGAGGGCGGCGCGGCCGACTCCGAGGTCGTCCGCGTAGGCCAGCGTCTCCGCCAGCCCCACCTGGGCGGTCACCAGCGCGCTCATCACGGCCAGCTTGGTCGCGGCGCCCGATGCCGGCCCGCCCGCCTCGCGGACCGTCCCGAAGACGCGCAGCACGTCCGTCACCCGGTCGAGGTCCTTTCTGTGGCCCCCGGCGAGCACGACCAGCGTGCCCTCGGCGGCCGGGCCCACGCTGCCGAGCACGGGGGCGTCGACCAGGCCCACGCCCTCGGGGAGCAGACCCCGCAGGTCCCGCACCGCGCCGGGGCCGATCGTGGACATCTCCACCAGCACCGACCCCGGCCGCAGCCCCGGCAGCGCCGCCCGCACCACCTCGGACACCGCATCCGGATCGCTCAGCATGGTGATCACGATGTCCGCTCGGGCGGCGGCCTCGGCGGGGGAGGGGGCCGCCTCCGCGCCCGGCACGTCCCGTGGCGTACGGTTCCACACGGTCAGCTTGTGTCCGGCGGCGACGAGGCGGCCGGCCATCGGGACGCCCATGCGCCCCAAACCAAGAAAAGCAATCATGTCCTGGACAGTATGGGAGGGAAAAACCATTCCACCAGCGACTAGATTGCATGGCGCCCATTCCCCTCGCTCATGGATCGGAGCATGTTCGACACCGACGCGCTTGTGCTGCTCGACGTCGTGGCCCGTACGGGATCGTTCACGGCCGCCGCGATACAGCTCAACTACACCCAGTCAGCCGTGTCCCGGCGCATCGCGTCCCTGGAGGCCCAGGCGGGCGGTCCGCTGTTCGCGCGGCTGCCCCGCGGAGTCCGGCTGACGCCAGCGGGCCGGACGCTGCACCGCTACGCCCGCGAGGTGCTGGAGCGGCTCGGCCGGGCGGGGGAGGAGCTCGCCGCCATCCACCAGGGCAGCGGCGGGCGGCTGCGGGTCGGCGCGTTCGCCACGGCCAACGCCGTGCTGGTCCCCGCCGCCCTGAGCGAGCTGCGGGCCTCCCGCCCGGAGGTGGCGGTCAGCATGGTGGAGGGCCTGAGCACCGCGCTCATGGACGGGCTCGGCCGCGCGGAGATCGACATCGCGGTGGTGAGCGACTACCCCTCCGGGCTGGGGGCGGGTCCCGAGGTGGAGGTCACCCGCCTGATGGAGGACGAGTTGCTCGTCGCCCTCCCCGCCGACCACCCGATGGCCGCATGCGAGAAGGTGGACCTGCGCGACCTGCGCGACGAGAGCTGGATCGAGGGCGCCCCTCCCGGCACCGTGACCATGCTCGGCGCCGCCTGCGCCCGGGCCGGCTTCGCGCCCAGGGTCGACCTGAGGATCGGGGAGTGGACCGGCAAGCTCGGCTACGTGGCCGCCGGGCTCGGGGTGACGCTGGTGCCCGCCATGGCCGCGCCCGCCGTACGCGGGGACGTGGCGCTGCGGTCGCTCGGCGAGTTCGCGCCGCGCCGCACGGTGTACGCCGCCCTGCCGCGCACGGCTCCGCTCCCCGCCGCCCGCGCGCTGCTCGGCCTGCTGGCTCGCCGGGCCGTCTGACTCACGGCTTCGCCCGGCGGGCCACGGGACGGCCCGGGGGCGGGAGAATGGACACGTGTACGACGCCTTCGCCCACATCGGGGGGCACCTGGCCACCGGCCTGCGGGAGGTGACCACCGACCTGGCCGCCCTCGACGGCTCCGGCTGGTGGGCGGTGGTCGTGTCGTACGAGGGGAAGGTCGTCTGCGCGCGGTTCGACACGGTGCGGCCCGCTCCGCTGCCCGCGCCGCGCGGCCCGTGGCGGGGACCCGCCCGCGACGCCTGGGCCACGTCCCTCGACCGGGAGGGGTACGAGCGGGGCGTCCGCCGGATCAGGGACTACATCGAGCGGGGGGAGGTCTACCAGGCCAACCTCTGCCGCGTCCTGTCCGCGCCGCTGCCCTCGCCGGACGTGGACCCCCTCGCCCTCGCCGTACGGCTGGCCGAGGGCAACCCCGCGCCGTACGCGGCGGTCGTGGACGTGCCGGGGCTGACGGTCGTGTCGGCCTCGCCGGAGCTGTACCTGTCCAGGAGCGGCGAGGTGGTCGAGTCCCGGCCGATCAAGGGCACCGGCGTGACGGCGGACGATCTCCTCGACAAGGACTACGCCGAGAACCTCATGATCGTCGACCTCGTTCGCAACGACCTCGGCCGCGTGGCGGAGGTAGGCTCTGTGACCGTGCCCTCGCTGTTCGCGGTCGAGGAGCACCCCGGGCTCGTGCACCTGGTGTCCACGGTGCGGGCGCGGCCGGCCGGCGGAATCGGCTGGCCGGAGCTGTTCGCCGCCACCTTCCCTCCGGGTTCGGTGACCGGGGCGCCGAAGTCGTCGGCGCTACGGATCATCAACGAGCTCGAACCGGAGCCCCGCGGGCCGTACTGTGGGGCCGTGGGCTGGGTCGACGCCGACCGGCGCGAGGGGGCGCTGGCGGTCGGCATCCGCACCTTCTGGATCGAGCACGACACGATCCGGTTCGGTACGGGAGCGGGCATCACCTGGGGGTCCGACCCCCGCAGGGAATGGCACGAGACCGAGCTCAAGGCCGCCCGGCTCATCGGCCTCGCGTCCGGGGACGGGCCGCGACATCGGTAACGAACGGAGCAGGAGATGTCTGTACCCATCTGGGTGAACGGGGAGCTGTACGAGCCCGACAAGGCCGTGGTCACGGTGTACGACCACGGGCTGATGGTCGGCGACGGCGTGTTCGAGACGGTTAAGGCGGTGAACGGGGAGTCCTTCGCGCTGACCCGCCACCTCGACCGGCTGGCGCTGTCGGCCAAGCGGATGGACCTGCCCGAGCCCGACCTCGCCGCGATCGCCGACGGCGTGCGCCGTTGCCTGGCGGCCGCGCCGAAGTGGCCGCTGGCGCGCATCAGGATCACCTACACCAGCGGCCCGGGGCCGCTCGGCTCCGACCGGGGGTCGGCCGGCACGAACGCGATCGTCATCGTGGGCGAGCAGGCGCCGTTCCCGGCCACGGCCGACGTCACCGTGGTGCCCTGGCCCCGCAACGAGCGCGGCGCGCTGGCCGGCGTCAAGAGCACCTCCTACGGCGACAACGCCAAGGCCCTGGCGTACGCCAAGGAGCGCGGCGGCGCCGAGGCGATCTTCGAGAACCTCGCGGGCAACCTGTGCGAGGGCACCGGGAGCAACATCTTCATCGTCACCGGCGGGCGCCTGATCACCCCGACGCTCTCCTCCGGCTGCCTGGCCGGCGTCACCCGCGCGCTCACCCTCGAATGGTGCGGCGGCGAGGAGGCCGACGTGCCGATCTCGGCGCTGTACGAGGCCGAGGAGGCGTTCCTCACCTCCACGACCCGCGACATCCAGCCGATCAGGGCCGTGGACGGCACGGTGCTGCCGCAGGCGCCCGGGCCGATCACGCTGGAGGCCATGAAGGTCTTCGCCGAGCGCTCGGCGGCCGACCTCGACCCGTGACCGGTCAGTAGGACCGCTGGCTCTGGGCGTTGAGCTCCTCCAGGCGTACGGCCTTGGCGGGATCGGTGCGGGGATCGTCGAGGCGCAGCACGTCGAGGCCTTTGGTGATGTCGCTGGAGTAGATGTAGCCGTTGTAGTAGTAGGCCGACCAGGAACCGCCGAGATGAAGATCCGGCGGCAGCGGCCCGCGCTCGAAGTAGGCGATCTCCTGCGGGTGGGCGGAGTCGGTGAAGTCCCAGACCGAGACTCCGCCCATGTACCACCCCTGCACCATCACGTCGCGGCCCGGGACGGGCACCAGCGCGCCGTTGTGGGCCACGCAGTTCTCCTCGGCGCTCTGGACCCGGGGGATCTTGAAGTAGCCCTGCCGGACGAGCCTGCGCTCCGGAGTCAGCGCGTAGATCGCGTCGGCTCCCTTGGTCGCGCTGACCGAGGGCAGGCAGGTGGCGGCCATCCCGCCGCCCATCTCGTCGCTGAAGACGACCTTGGTGCCCTCGTTGTCGAACGTGGCCGAGTGCCAGATGGAGAAGTTCTTCTCGTCGCGCACGGTCTGCAGCAGTTTGGGGCGCACCGGGTCGGAGATGTCCAGCAGGACGCCGTCGCCGAAGCACGCGCCCGCGGCCAGGTGCTTCTCCGGGTAGACGGTGATGTCGTGGCAGCCGCCCGTCTCCTCCTCGCCCGCCGGCCTGCCCGCGAACAGCTCGGGCTTGGCCACGACCCGTGCCTTCCCGGGGTCGGCGACGGGGACCTCCACGATCGAGATGTTCTGGTGGGGCGGCGGGCAGCTCGTCGTGTCCGGCTCTGGGCCGGGGGAGGAGACGTACAGGTAGACCGTCCCGGCGTCCCCGCCCGGCACGACGGCGTGCGTGTGGGAGCCGCACTCGGTGCGTACGGACTTCAGGTAGCGCGGGTGGGTCTTGTCGGAGATGTCGAAGACGCGGATGCCCTCCCACGCTCCCGCGGCCGCCGGGTCTCCGGCGTCGCTCGCGCAGGTGTCGTCCGTACGCGGCTCGTCCACCGACAGGAACAGCAGGTCGCCGGAGACCGAGACGTCGTTCTGCCCGCCGGGGCATTGGACCCGGGCGACGGCCTTGGGATGCTCGGGGTCGCCGATGTCGTGCACGGTGAAGCCCCCGTAGTTGCCCACGAACGCGTAGCGGCCCTGGAAGGCCATGTCGGTGCCCCAGTCGTCCGCGCCGTCGAACGGCGCCGCCAGGGGGACGTTGGCGACCAGCGTCATGTTGGGGCTGTGCCTGATCTCGTCCTGGCCCGGGATGCCGGACGGGGCGGCCGCCGGGGACGGAGCGGGCTCGCCGGAGGCGCAGGCCGGGGCCAGGAGGAGGACGGACGCCACCAGCGCGGCCTTCAGCCTCGGTCTGCTCACAACGCCCCCATGTCCGCGGATCATCGCCCACTATGGAAGTTATGTCGAGCCCGCGGCCGGTGCGGACCGGATTGGTAACGGTTGTGCTGGCAGTTGCGCCGGCGCTGGCCGCCTGTTCGCCCGAAGCCGCTCCCGCGGCGCACGCCGACGCCCCGGTGATCGTCCCCGGTGCCCCCGGGCGGTCCGGTTCCGCGCCGGCCCGCTCACCGGCGGAGGCGGGGCCGGTGGCGGCGGACGTACGCTTCGCCGAGGCGATGATCCCGCATCACCGGCAGGCGCTGGAGATGGCGGGGCTGGCCGCGGAGCGGACCCGCGACCCGCTGGTGACGGCGGTGGCCGATCGCGTGGTGGACGGGCAGCGCCCGGAGATCGCGGTGATGGAGTCGTGGCTGCGGGGCCTCGGCCGCACCCCGCCGCCCGCGCACGACCACGGCACGAATGATCATGGGACGGACGGCTTCGGCATGGCGAGCGAGGAGGAGCTCAGCAGGCTGCGTACGGCGCGGGGGCGCGCCTTCGACACGCTGTTCCTCACGCTGATGATCCGGCACCACGAGGGCGCGGTGCGCATGGCGGCGCAGGAACTGCGCCGGGGACGTGACCGGGCCATGCGGACGATGGCCCAGGACGTCGTCTCCGGCCAGCAGATCGAGATCGCGCGGATGCGGGGAATCCAGCGGAGGCTGGGTTAGTGCCTAGGAGCTCCAGAGCATGTTGGTGAGCTCGTCGTCCAGGTCCATGAAGTCGGTCTCACGGCCGGCGGGGACCAGTTCGTAGGTCCGGTGCAGGAACTCGGTGAGGGGAGCCAGGGGCACCTCGAACAGGGCCTGGCCGAAGGGCGAGGTGAGACTGATGTTGAGCGTCCGCTCGCCGTCCGAACGGGCCGGCCACACCTGGACGTCCCCGTCTCCCACACGTCGCACGATGCCCACGGTCAGCAGCTCGCGGGCGAAGATCCACTCGACCGGCTCGTCATTCCCCACGTGGAAGGCCATCCGGATGGCGTACGGATCCTCGGCCGTGTAGCTGAGGCCGGCGAGCAGGGGGACGGTCGTACGGTCGGGGACCACAAGCCGAAGGCCTAGCTCGGCAGAGACGGTGGTGCTGTTCATCGTCAGCCAAACCTTTTCGTCGTCGGGTCCCCTGTCAGGGGCTTTCACTGCGTCTTCACTGTGCGGTCGGGCCTCGCCGGGCGCTCGTGCTACGAGACGAACGAAGAGACCCGTAGGAAAGATTCCGCCTCCAGGCCCTTCTGTAACGCACATCACAGCTTGACATTCGGTCATCTACCAGCTCAAACATCACCAACAGGCTTGTCCTTACCTCTGCTTTGCGTGTCGGCGGGGCCGCGCCGGCGATGCCATAGCGGGCGAATGATCTCAGGTCGTGCGTATAGGTCGAGCATGGAGCATCACGATGCTATGACACCACACCCCCACGCCGGGGACGGTCTGGCGAACCTTTCGAAGGTGTTGACGAAGGCGGGACGATCGAGCCGACCGGTCCGTGCTTTCGCCATCACCCCCTCGAGTGCGGTATGGTTTTCCCCGTCGGCGCCGCGAGGCGCAGGCGATCCCGGGCGATTAGCTCAGCGGGAGAGCGCTTCGTTCACACCGAAGAGGTCACTGGTTCGATCCCAGTATCGCCCACCGAGTTCGTGAAGCTCAGAAGGCCGGGCCGCGTCCAGCGGGTCGGCCTTTCGTCTTGCCTGAGTGACTACCGTTCTGGGGGCCGGGCATTCCTGGATCGGTCGCGCCGTCAGTCCATCCAGTAACTTCGGACGTCACCGCGCCCTGGGTGAAGCGGGGAATGCGGCCGCACAGGCCCTCGCCCATGCCGCCGCATCGCTGATCTACGCTCGGGTCTTTGTGCTGGCTACGCTGGACGCGTGACTGATGCGGCGGGACGGGGCGAGCCGTCCGGGGTGTGGGCCACAGCCTTGGGCGTGGCCCGGGTGAGGGCGATGGAGACGGCACGCGAGCAGCCGCTGTTCCGGGACCCGCTGGCGCAGGCCTTCGCCACGGCCGGCGGGAGAGACCCTGGGGCGCCGCCGCCCCCGCGCGCGGACGAGGCGGCGCGGCGCCGCTGGCTCGGTGTCGCCTTCTCGATCGTCATCCGGACGAAGTTCCTCGACGACCTGCTGGAGCGGGCGGTCGCGTCCGGCGTCCGGCAGGTCGTGCTGCTCGGAGCCGGGATGGACAGCAGGGCCTTCCGGATGGACTGGCCTGCGGGGACCCGGCTGTTCGAGGTCGACACGGCCGAACCGCTGGGCTTCAAGGCGTCGGTGCTGCGTCAGGAGCGGGCCGTTCCGCGCTGCGAGCGGATCACCGTCCCGGTCGACCTGCGTGAGGACTGGCCCGGCGCCTTGGCCGCGGCCGGACACGATCCGGCGCAGCCGACAGTGTGGATCGCCGAGGGACTGCTGATCTATCTGCCCGAGGACGCGGTGCAGGCGCTGCTCGAACGGGTCGGCGCGCTGTCCGCCGCAGGCAGCAGGATGGGCCTGACACTGGGTTCGCGCGGTGTGCTCGAACGCTTCCGCGGGGACGCCACTCCGGGATCGGCAGCGTCGATGTGGGTCTGGGAGATGCCGGAAGACCCGGTCGGCTGGCTGGACGGCCTCGGCTGGGAGGCGGAGACCTTCACCCTGCGTGAGCGCGCCGAGGTCTACGGGCGTCCGATGCTCACCCCGTCGCAGCTTGACGAGGGCGCCGGCGGACTGGTCTCGGCGGTGCGCGCGGCGCACTGAGCACGATGAAGGCCGGCCCCACATGTGGCGGGGGCCGGCCTTCGACTGTCCGTCCCCGCGGTCCGCTGGGGTTGTGATCGGAAACGATCACCGGGTTCGCGTGCAGTCCGTCCCGCCGACTGGGTGGGCCGTACACGTTCCTTCGGCGCGAGGCGCGGTGGCAGAACCGGTCAGGGTGCGACGACTGATCGATCAGGAAGGGCGGAAGCTGCAGCGGATCGTCCGCGGGGGCAGCACCAATATCCGGCCCGCAGGTCTTGACGATCGCGAGTTGTCGAACGCCCCGGGACCCTCGCTGCGTGATCGAAGCCGCGAGGGCCGGGGCGGCCGTCAGGGTGGGACTACTGCATGTGGGACTACTGCCCTGTGCGCGCGTGCAGGGCTTGGGTGAACCACGTGAACACCGGTGCCAGGCTGGGTGGGACGGGCCATCCGTTGATGACGGCCAGCAGCTGCCAGTAGCGTTCCGCGCGGGGATCGCCGGCGATCTCCAGGCGTGTCAGCAGCCAGCGGCGCAAGTCGGCGTCGTCGGCGCGGCTGAAGGTCTGTGCGTAGCGGGCGGTGAGGGCGTCGACGATGGATGCGGCCTCGACCGAGCCCGGAGCGACGCCGGCATCGAGAGCGCGGCCGACGCTGTCACGAACGGTTTCGGTGAGGTCATGGTGCAAGCCGGTGCGGTCGCCTTGAGCGCGCTCGGCTGCCTGGTACTCCGCCATGCGGCGGACGGCGGCGCGGAAGTCGGGGTCCTGGGTGAGCTCGGCGAGTTCCACCCAGGCGTCTACCTGTTCGGGTTCGGGGTCGTCTGGCAGTTCGGGCATGGTCGAGCGCATCATGTCGACGAAGTCGGCGTTGGCGTCAAGCCCGCCAAAAGTGTCGTCGATGAAGTCGGTGATCAGGCGTCGGCGTTCGTCGTCGGAGAGCTTGGCGAGTTTGTGCATGAGGTCCACTTCCTCGGGGGTGGAGCTCCGTTTGGCTACGGCTCTCAGCACCGCGCGCCGCAGCCGGAGGGTGCGGATCTGCACCTCCAGGGCGTCGGCGTGCGCGGCCGCGACCTCGGGAACCGAGACCTCCCGGTCCAGCACCTGCCGGATGACGGCAAGGTCGAGCCCCAGGTCACGCAGGGTGCGCACGAGGTCCAGTCGCGCGAGCGCGCCGATGTCATAGAGCCGGTAGCCGGCCGGGCTGCGGTCTGTCGGCGGCACGATTCCGGTGTCGGAGTAGAACCGAATGGTCTTGACCGTCAACCCGGTTCGCCGGGCCAGGGCCCCGATCGTGAAGAGCGTGTCGCCGTCCATGCCTGCACTCTCGCGTCTCCCCCTACGGGACACTCAAGCCCAGTCTCCCCGCTGCGCTTCCATCCCGCTGGGTCGCCGATCCACAGGTCTGGCCTGACGGCAGGACAGCCCAGCCGGCGCGTCCGCAGGACGGTCCGGTTTCCGGTCACGCGAGGAGTGCGTGTAGTGGTTGAGCGCCGTGGGCATCTGCTCGTGCCCGAGGAGGCGTGCCACGTCATTCACGCGGACGCCGTCGGATACAAGCGGGGTGGCGTTGTGGATCGCGGGTGATTCCCTAAGGCTCGAAGCCATAGATCGAGGGCGCGGAAGTCTTCGTCGGCGAGTCCCCTGTATGACTCCACGTGGTGGAGGAGAGCCGGACCGCTATGGTGCGCGGAGACCCACTCCCTATCGGCGTCGGTGATCTCGTCGTCGACCCAGGCGAACGGGCGTCCGCCCGCCCAGTTCACCAGAGTCCGGGTCTTCCAGCAGAGCCCGAACCATTGGTCCTCACTCTTGTGCTGGTCGGTTGGCTCCGGCCAGCTCACGAGCGGCAGTCGCGGCAGCCCGATCCGGGGCGCGATCTCGGCATTCGCTTCCTCTTCCCAGGTCGTCGCCCAGACGAGTTCGCAGGGCAGCGCTGCCAGCCGACTCCCCGTCTCGGAGGTAAGCCGCGCCAGGCGCGAGTCCGGCGTAGCAGCACGCGGCGCGCCTTGCGGGTCCTCGCCGAAGGGAAGAAGCGGTCCGTCGACGTCGAGGAAGAGCAGCGGGCGTACGGCATGATCGGTCATGCCGCGCCGACCTCGTCACGTTCGGTGAGTACGCCTCGTTCGAAGCGGGCTCCGTCATGCACGAGAACCACCAGGGCAGGTGCGTTGACCGCGCACCAGCGGGCCTGGGCGAAGGCGGCGATGCAGGCGTCCACCTCGGCCTGCGGGGCGGCCGCCGGCTTGCGGCGGGTGCCTTCGCGGACGAGATCTATCAGCGGGGCCGAGCCGGTCGCCGGGCGGCTGTCGTCAGAGTGGAAATCAGGGACTACGGTGAGCGGCACGGGTGTGCCCTCCCGGCCGGCGCGGCAACGTCGGCCTTGCCGTAACGATCGCGGTGAGGAGTGCGTGCAGCGGCCGGCCGGCACCGGGTGCGCTCAGGGGGCACCTCGCACCGAGGAGGCTCGAAGCCGGTCAGCGGTGATCGCCGAAGGGTCCTGCGCCGATCAGGGCCTTGGCCATGGCCTGTTCCCGGCCCACTCCGTCACGCGGCAGGTCGCCCGGCTCTCCGGTGTCCTTGAAGCCGTGGCGTTCGTACAGGGCGATGGCCTGACGGTTGTCCGGCATCACGGCCAACCGCAACGTTCTGGCCGCCCGATCCAGCATGGCCCACCGCTCGACCTCTGTGATCAACCGGTCTGCCACCCCTTTGCCCCGGGCCGAGGGGCTCACCCAGAGCGAGATCAACATCGCCTCGTCGGCTGTCTCGGTCGGAACGCCGCTGACCATTCCGACCGGACGGCCGTCGATCATGGCGATGACATTGTGGGAACCGGGAATCGCCAGGCGAGCCCGCCAGCGTTCCTCACGGTCGCCCACTCCCTGCCACTCCGACAAGGTGGAGCCGAACGCGTGCGGCGCCTCGGCAAGCGCGACGAGCCGCAGTTCGCGCCAGATCCGCCAGTCGTCCTCGCTCAGGACACGCAATTCGAACATCTCCAGACAGTGACGTACGGACGACCACGGTGCCAACCGAATTATCGGCAGGCGACGAGGCTGTCTCGACGCATACGTGTGGATCGTGCACCCGGAGCCCCGATCCGCGAAAGGGAAGACCTGCTGCCGGTGCTCCAGCCGGGTCGAGTCCGCATTGCTCTCACTCCAGTGCCGCCACGACCTCGGCGGTGGTGCTCACGGTAGCGATGCGCGGGAAGATGTAGTCGAAGGCGAACTCGTGGGCGTGTGCGTCGAGTGCGGTCACCGCGTCCTCGGGGATGATCACCGTGAAGCCGAACTCGTCGGCGAAGCGCGCGGTCTGCTCGACGCCGAAGTTGGTGGCGATCCCGGTGATGATCAGGGTGTCGATGGCGCGCTTGCGCAATGCCTCCTCCAGCCCGGTGTTGTGGAACGCGCCCCAGGTGCGCTTCACGATCTCCAGGTCGCCGGCTACCCCTTCCACCAGCTCGCTGCCCGGTGGCTGCTCCGCGACGCCCGGCCGTTCGACCCGTACGGCGACGACGAGACCTCCCGCCTTCCGCATCGCCTCGGCCAGAGCGAGGGAGCGGGCGACCACGGCAGATCCGGCATGTGGTGCAGTGGGCTGCTCGACGATGCGCGTCATCAGGTCGACAAGGAGCAATGCGGTGCGGCGAGGATCCAGTTTCTCCACGATCGGCATCATAGGGATCCCGATGCGTTCTGAAGCCTGCGGATCGGGACGGCGGCCCACCGCCCGGCGGCCGATCGCGGTGCCGGCCGGATGGCCACGACAGCCGCCGTACAGAGCCCTTGTCTTCACTTTACTGACCTGTAAGTATTCGGCTATGGAAGAGCGCCTCTTGAGTCCCAGCGGGGAGCGCCTGCTGGAAGTGGCTGCCGAGGTCTACTACGCCGAGGGCATCCGGGCGACCGGCGTCGACACCTTGGTGGAACGGGCCCAGGTGTCCAAGCCGACGCTGTATGCCCAGTTCGGGTCGAAGGAGAACCTGGTAGCCGCTGTGCTCGAACGCCGCAGGCGATCGCGGCAGGCCGCCCTGTCCGCCTTCCTCGCCGGATGTCGAGCCGATGACCCTCGGACGGTGCTGGCGGTCTTCGACTGGCTGGCGCAGGGACACGGGCGCGAAGGGTTCCGGGGCTGCCCGTTCACGAACGCGGCCGTCGAACTGCCCGATCCCGGCCATCCGGCCCGCGCGGTGATCTCCGCCTACAAGGACTGGCTGCGCCGGACGCTGACCGAACTGGCCGAGCGGGCCGGCCTGCACCGGCCCGAGGAGGTGGGGTACGCGTTGTTGCTGCTCATCGATGGTGCCAACGCCCGGGTGGTGGTCGACGACGACCGCCAGGCGATGTTGAGGGCCAAGGCGGCCGCGGCGCGGCTGATCGGGGTGGACGATGCGTGAGATGCCGATCGGGCTGGAGCACGAGTTCACCTTCGAGATCCCGCCTACCAAGATCGTCGCGGCGTTGTACCCCGAGTCGCCGGAGTTCGCGACGATGCCGCCGGTGCTGGCCACGGGATTTCTCGTCGGGCTGCTGGAGTGGACGTGCGTACAGGCGCTGATGCCCTACCTGGACTGGCCGCGCGAGCAGACGGTCGGCACCCACATCGCCGTCAGCCATCAGGCGGCCACGCCGCCCGGTCTGAGCGTCACCTGCCGCGCCCGGCTGAGCGGCGTCGACGGTCGGCGCCTGAGCTTCGAGGTGACCGCCCACGACGGCCACGACCTGATCAGCACCGGAAGCCACGAGCGCGCCCTGATCGACGCGGCCCGCTTCACCCAGCGCGTGCTGAGCAAGGGGGGTTCCGGATGAACGGATCTCCTTGACCCCACCTCCGTCCGTGAGGGATGACGCCGAGCGGTGAGGGATGCGTTACGGCGGATGAACGTGCCCGTGACGACGCGGAAACGACGGCCCCGTACATAACTGTCAACCGACAGAAATCCCCCCAGCGCACGGAGCCACGATGGCCGTCACCGTCCCTTCCTCTCCCCCCACCGACGAGAGCGCCCTGCAGACGTTCGGCTACCGCCAGGAGCTGCATCGCAGCATGGGCAGGTACGCCTCCTTCGCCGCCGGCTTCTCCTTCATCTCCGTGCTGACCACGGTCTTCCAGTTCTTCGCCTTCGGATACGCCTTCGGCGGCCCGGCCTTCTTCTGGACCTGGCCCGTCGTGCTGGCCGGACAGATCCTGGTGGCCCTGTGCTTCGCCGAGCTGGCCGCCCGCTACCCGATCTCCGGCTCCATCTACCAGTGGTCCACCCGGCTCAGCACGGCCGCGTTCGGCTGGTTCGCGGGGTGGATCATGATCCTCGGGCAGATCGTCGTGATCGCCGCCGCGGCGCTCGCCCTGCAGGTCGTGCTGCCGGCGATCTGGCCGGGCTTCCAGCTCGTCGGCGGCGACCCCGCGCCGACCACCGCCACGGGAGCGGCCAACGCCGCGATCCTCGGCCTGGTCCTGCTCGCGCTCACCACCACCGTGAACGTCGTCGACAACCGCGTTCTCGCCCGGGTCAACAGCATCGGCGTCACCGCCGAGATCGTCGGCGCGGTGCTCATCGTCGTGCTGCTGCTCACCCACGCCGAGCACGGTCCCGGCGTCACGTTCAGCACCGGCGGGCAGGGCGGAGCCATCGGCGCGCTGCTGGTCGGCTCGTTCACCGCCGCCTACGTCCTCATCGGGTTCGACAGCGCGGGCGAGCTGAGCGAGGAGACCCGCAGCCCTCGGCGCGTCGCCCCGCGCACCATCCTGACCGCGCTCACGGCGGCCGGGGTGCTCGGGGGGCTCATCCTGTTCGCCGGTCTGCTCGCCGCCCCCAGCCTGACCGACGGGAGGCTGGCCGTCGAGGGCCTGTCCTACGTGCTCACCAGCAGCCTGGGCGACTGGGTGGGCAAGCTGCTGCTGGCCGACGTCGTGCTGGCCATCACCGTGGCGACCATGGCGATCCAGACCGCCGCCACCAGGATGTTGTTCTCCATGGCCCGCGACGGGGCGATGCCCTTGTCGGGCGCGCTGTCCAGGGTCTCGCCCCGCACCGGGATGCCGACCGGGCCCGCGCTGGTCACCGGAGTGGCCGCGGCGGCCATCCTGCTGCTCAACTTCGCCTCACCCGAGGCGTTCCTGGCCATCGGCACCACCTGCATCGTGCTGCTCTACCTGGCGTACGCGATGGTGACGGGCCCCCTGCTGCTCCAGCGCGTACGCGGCGGCTGGCGGGGCGGCGCGCCGGCCGGGTTCGCCGAGGACGGCAGCCGGCTGTTCAGCATGGGCCGCTGGGGCCTGCCGGTCAACGCGCTGGCCTTCTGCTACGGCCTGGCGATGATGGTCAACCTGGCCTGGCCGAGGGCCGAGGTGTACGCCCCGATCACCGGCCACTGGTTCTTCCAGTGGTTCACCCTGCTCTTCCTGGCGGCGGTCGTGGCCCTGGGCGCGCTCTACCGGCGGCTACGCCGGCCCGTGGCCCGCCTCGCGCAGGTCGGGCAGATCCCGGTCGGGAACACCGGCCAGGCGTAGCGCCGCGTCGGCGGTGGCGGCCGCCAGCGTCTCCAGGACGTCGGCGGCCATCTCGCCCGGCGCGTCCCTGCGGATCAGGATGACGCCCTCGATCAGCGCGAACAGCAGATCGGTGCGCAGCGCCCGGTCGGTGGGCGTCAACGCGGCGCCGGCGGAGGTGGCCGCCAGCAGCCGCGCGTAGGTGTCCTTGAGCTCGCCGCGCATGCGCCGGAAGGCGGCGAACCGTTCGGTGCGCACCTCGGGCAGGAGGTAGAGCGCGCCCAGGTTGTGCGGGCCCGAGCACAGCAGCCTGGCGTCGCAGTGGCACAGCTCCCACAGCCGCTGTTCCGGCGTGCCGCCGGTCAGGGCGCGGGCGGTCTCCAGCGAGGGCCGTACCGTGCTCTCCAGCAGTTCGGCGAGGATGTCCTCCTTGCCGTCGAAATAGTGGTAGATCGACGCCTGCCTGATCCCGGCCCGTTCGGCCATCGCCCTCGTCGTGGTCGCGGCGTAGCCGTGCGTGGTGAACAACTCGGCGGCCGCCGTCAGGATCTCCTCCCGCGGGCTCAGCTCACTTCGCGGGCGCGCGACGGCACGCGGCCTGCCGACTCGTCGCTCGCTGAAACCGGGGACGGCGGAACGGGCACTCACCCGCACGATCCTCGCACACCTCCACGCGACCTCCTCGACTGTGCGTTTCCGGTAACGGGCGGGAAACGTCGCGGCGCGTGAGGCGAAACATCGGCCGCCTAATTTCTGTCATGCGACAGAAACTCACCCCCCCTGAGGAGAACGCGTCATGGCGACCAGCACGACGTACGGCGCGCGAGAGCACGCCCGAGCCCAGGAAGGCAGCAGAAGCGACACCATGCCGGTGCTTCCGGCCTCGGACTGGCCCGCCCCGCCCGACGGCGTCGACCCCGCCGACCTCGTGTGGGCCGAGACCGTCGCCGGGGGCGGCTACACCCACAGGGTGCTGGCCCGGGGCACCGAACTGCGCCTCACCGACCTGGCCGGCGACGCCTGCGCGCACCTGCTCGTCTACGTGGACGGCCGCCCCTGGGAACGGCTCAACGTCGCCGACACCGTCAAGGTGCTGTGGAACGCCTACCTGGGCGAAGGCCACCTGCTGCTGTCGGACCAGGGCCGCGTGCTGGCATCCGTGGTCGCCGACACCTCGGGCCGCCACGACACCGTGTGCGGGACCTCCACCCTGCGGCGCAACACCGAGCGTTACGGCGACGGCTCCCCGCACGGCCCCGCCCCCGCCGGGCGCGAGCTGTTCACGCTGGCCGCCGCCAAGCACGGGCTCCAGCCGCGGGACCTGCCCCCCTCGATCTCCTTCTTCCAGGGGGTCGTGGTCGGCCCCGACGGCGGCCTGACCTTCACCGGCTCCGCCGGGCCCGGCGCGTCCGTCACCCTGCGCGCCGAAATGCCGCTGACCGTGCTGATCGCCAACACCGCGCACCCCATGGACCCGCGCCCCGCCTTCACCTGCACCCCGCTGGAAGTCCTGGCCTGGCGTGCCCGGCCCACCGGCCCCGACGACCCCCTGTGGCAGGCGAGCCCCGAAGGCCGCCGCGCCTTCCTCAACACCGCCGAGGTGACCCGATGACCGTGCCCGACGTTCCCACGCTCGACGCGCCCGTGGTCGATGTGCCCGTGCTCGATGTGATCGTGCCCGCCCGCGCCCCCTGGTCGGCGGTCATCCGCGCCGGGCAGGAGCTGACCATCACCGACCTCGGCGGCAACCAGGCCGTCGACTGCCTGCTGTACGACGCGCACGACACCGCCGTGCGCTACAGCGCCCCCGACACCATCCAGGCCCAGGGCACCATCTTCCTCACCACCGGCAGCGTGCTGCTGTCCAACGAGCACACCCCGCTGATGACCGTCGTCGCCGACACCTGCGGCCGTCACGACACCGTCGGCGGCGCCTGCTCCAAGGAGTCCAACACGCTGCGCTACGGACACCACACCTACTCCCAGCACGCCTGCGTGGAGAACTTCCTCATCGAGGGCAGCCGCCACGGGCTCGGCAAACGCGACCTGGTCAGCAACATCAACTGGTTCATGAACGTCCCGGTCGAACCCGACGGCACGCTCGGCATCGTGGACGGCATCTCCGCCCCCGGCCTCGCCGTCACCCTGCGCGCCGAGACCGACGTGCTGGTCCTGGTCTCCAACTGCCCGCAGATCAACAACCCGTGCAACGGCTTCGACCCCACCCCCGTCCGGATGACGGTCCGATGAACACCCTCCTCATCGCCAACCGGGGCGAGATCGCCGTCCGCGTCATCGCCACCGCCCGCCGCCTGGGCCTGCGCACGGTCGCCGTCTACTCCGACGCCGACCGGGGCGCCGCCCACGTCCGCCTGGCCGACCACGCCGTACGGCTCGGCCCCGCCCCCGCCCGTGAGAGCTACCTGGACACCGACCGGGTGCTCCAGGCCGCATTGGACAGCGGCGCCGACGCCGTCCACCCCGGCTACGGCTTCCTGTCCGAAGACGCCGCCTTCGCGCGCCGGGTCGAAGCCGCCGGGCTGGCCTTCGTCGGTCCCACCCCCGGCCAGCTCGACCTGTTCGGCGCCAAGCACACCGCCCGCGCCGCCGCCGAGCGGGCCGGCGTGCCCCTGCTCCCGGGCACCGGCCTGCTCCCCGACCTGGACGCGGCCCTGAGCGCCGCGCGGGACATCGGCTACCCGGTCATGCTCAAGGCCACCGGCGGAGGCGGCGGCATCGGCATGCGCGCCTGCCGCGACGCCGGTGAACTGGCCCAGGCGTGGGAGAGCGTCCAGCGCACGGCCGCCGCCAGCTTCGCCTCGGCCGGGCTGTTCCTGGAACGCCTGGTCGAGGGCGGCCGGCACGTCGAGGTCCAGGTGTTCGGCGACGGCATGGGCAACGTCGTCACGTTCGGCGACCGCGACTGCTCGCTGCAGCGGCGTCACCAGAAGGTGCTGGAGGAGGCTCCCGCCCCCGGCCTGCCGCCGCTGGTCCGGGCCAGGCTGGCCGAGAGCGCCGCCGGCCTGTGCGCCTCCGTGCGCTACCGATCGGCGGGCACCGTCGAGTTCATCTACGACCCGGCGCGCGCCGAGCCGTACTTCCTGGAGGTCAACACCCGGCTGCAGGTCGAGCACCCCGTCACCGAGGCGATCTACGGGGTCGACCTGGTCGAGTGGATGCTGCGCCTGGCCCAGGGCGACGTGAGCCACGTGCACGCCGCCCTGCGGAACCCGCCCGCCGCCACCGGCCACGCCGTCGAGGCGCGGGTGTACGCCGAGGATCCGAGCCGCGACCACCGGCCCAGCGCGGGCCTGCTCACCCGCGTGTCCTTCCCCGCGGGCGTGCGGGTCGACGGCTGGGTGGAGACGGGCACCCAGGTCAGCAGCGCCTACGACCCGCTGCTCGCCAAGGTCGTCGCGCACGGCGCCGACCGGGACCAGGCCCTCGACCGGTTGGCCGCGGCGCTGGCCGAGACCCGAATCGACGGCGTCGAGACGAACCTCGGGCTGCTGCGCGCCGCCGTGGGGGATCCCTCCGTGCGGGCGGCCACACACGGCACCGCCACCCTGGCCGGGCTCACCGACGGCTCCCGCCGCATCGAGGTGGTGCGGCCCGGCACTCTCACCACCGTCCAGGACTGGCCGGGACGGACCGGCTACTGGCAGGTGGGCGTCCCGCCGTCGGGACCGATGGACGACCGCTCCTTCAGGTACGGCAACACCGCCCTGGGCAACGATCCCGGCGCACCCGGGCTGGAGTGCACGCTGCGCGGCCCGGCGCTGCGCTTCAGCCACGCCACCACCGTCTACGTCACCGGCGCTCCCGCGCCCGTCACCGTGGACGGCACGCCCGTCCCGCAGTGGGAGCCGGTCACCGTGCCCGCCGGCGGCGTGCTGGACATCGGCGCCGCCGAAGGGCCGGGACTGCGCGTCTACCTGCTCATCGCGGGCGGGTTCGACGTTCCCGCCTACCTGGGCAGCGCCGCGACGTTCACGCTCGGCGGGTTCGGCGGCCACGGCGGACGAGCCCTGCGCGCCGGTGACGTCCTGCACGGGGGACACCTCAAGGACGGGGGACATCTGGCGGAGGGCGGCGCGGAGACAGGGGAGCGGCCCGAGTTCTCGCGCGCCTGGCGGATCGGCGTGGTCGAGGGCCCGCACGCCAACCCCGAGTTCTTCACCGACGACGACATCCGCGACTTCTACGCCGCCCAATGGAAGGTCCACCACAACTCCGCCCGCACCGGCGTCCGCCTGATCGGCCCCAAACCGCGCTGGGCACGCCTCGACGGAGGCGAGGCGGGACTGCACCCGTCCAACATCCACGACACCCCCTACTCGGTGGGCGCCGTCGACTACACCGGTGACATGCCGGTCGTGCTCGGCCCCGACGGTCCCTCGCTCGGCGGGTTCGTCTGCCCGGCCACCGTCGTCACCTCCGAACGCTGGAAACTCGGCCAGCTCCGGCCCGGAGACACCGTCACCTTCGTCCCCGTGCCCCCCGCGATCGGCGTCCCCGGCGACGGCGGCGTGCTCCACCGCCTCCCCGAGACCGCTGACCGGCCCCGCGTCACCTACCGGCGCAGCGGGGACGACAACATCCTCGTCGAGTACGGGCCGATGGAGCTCGACCTGGGCCTGCGCATGCGCGTGCACGCCCTGTCGGAGGCGCTGTCGGAGGCGCTCGCCGCCCGGGACCTGCCCGGCGTCGTCGACCTCACCCCCGGCATCCGTTCGCTCCAGGTCCATCTCGACCCGGCCGTGCTCTCCCAGCGCGACCTGCTGGCCGAACTGCTCCGCATCGAGGCCGGCCTGCCGCCGACCGGAGAGCTGGAGGTGCCCAGCCGCGTCGTCCACCTGCCCCTGTCCTGGGACGACCCTGCCACCAGGGAGGCCATCGCCCGCTACATGGCGGGAGTGCGCGACGACGCGCCCTGGTGCCCGTCGAACATCGAGTTCATCCGCCGGGTGAACGGGCTTGAGGAGGTGGCCGACGTCCACCGCATCGTCTTCGACGCCGAGTACCTCGTCCTCGGGCTCGGCGACGTCTATCTCGGCGCTCCCGTGGCCACCCCGCTCGACCCCCGGCACCGTCTGGTCACCACCAAGTACAACCCCGCCCGCACCTGGACCGCGGAGAACTCCGTCGGCATCGGCGGCGCCTACCTGTGCGTCTACGGCATGGAAGGACCCGGCGGCTACCAGTTCGTGGGCCGTACGACGCAGGTGTGGTCGAGCTGGCAGCAGCGCGGCGCGTTCCAGCCCGGATCCCCCTGGCTGCTGCGCTTCTTCGACCGCATCCGCTGGTATCCGGTGACGGCGGAGGAGCTGCTCGAACTGCGCGCCGACCTGGCGGCGGGGCGCCTCGAACCCAAGATCGAAGAAGGGGTCTTCCGGCTCGCCGACTACCGCCGCTTCCTGGCCGAGCACGCCGGCTCCATCGCGGCCTTCCGCGAACGGCAGGCCGCCGCCTTCGCCGCCGAACGCGCGGCCTGGCAGGCGTCGGGCGAGTTCGACCGGGGGGAGCAGCCCCAGAGCCCCGCCGAGACCGAGCTGGAGGTCCCACCCGGCTGCCAGGTGGTGGAAGCGGAGTTCGCGGCGAGCGTCTGGCAGATCAGCGTCACGCCCGGCCGGCGGATCGCCGCGGGCCAGCCGCTGATCGTCCTGGAGGCGATGAAGATGGAGTCCGCCGTCCCGGCCCCCGCCGACGGCGTGGTCGAACGGGTCCTGGTCGGCCCCGGTGACCAGGTGGAGGCGGGCGCCCCGCTGGTGGTGCTGAGGAGTGATCGTGGCTGAGACGGCACTGGAACGCGTCCGCAGGGCCTACGCCCGGATCGCCGAGGCGGACCGTCCGGAGATCTGGATCGACCTGCGGCCGCAGGCCGAGGTGGAGGCCGAGGCCGCAGCCGTGGACGCCCGGGTGACGGGCGGCGAACACCTCCCTCTCGCGGGCCGCCTGCTGGCCGTCAAAGGCAACATCGACGTGGCCGGACTGCCGACCACCGCCGGCTGCCCCTCCTACGCCTACCATCCGGATGCCGACGCCCCCGCCGTGGCCCGGCTCCGCGCGGCCGGCGCGATCGTGCTCGGCACGACCAACCTGGATCAGTTCGCCACGGGGCTGGTCGGCACCCGCAGCCCCTACGGCGCGGTGCGCGCCGCCACCGACCCGGCCCGGATCTCCGGAGGATCCAGCTCAGGCTCGGCGGTCGCCGTCGCGCTCGGCCTGGCCGACCTCGCGCTCGGCACCGACACCGCGGGCTCGGGCCGGGTCCCCGCCGCCTTCAACGGCATCGTCGGGCTCAAGCCCACTTATGGTCTGATCCCCACCGAAGGCGTGGTCCCGGCCTGCCGGAGCCTGGACTGCGTCAGCGTCTTCGCCCGCACGCTCCCCGAGGCCCAGCAGGCCTTGGCGGTCATGGCCGCCCCTTCCGCGCGGCCCGCTGCCCGCCCGGCCCGCCGCCCGGGGCCCTGGCGGGTGGCCGTGCCCGCCACGGCCGGCCTCGGCACGCTCGCCCCTGGCTGGGCCGAGGCGTTCGAGGCCACGGCCGGCAGGCTGGCCTCGGCAGGCGTGGAGACCCGCCCGATCGACCCCGCCCCCTTCCTGGAGGCCGCCGCGCTGCTCTACCAGGGGGCCTTCGTCGCCGAGCGGTACACCGCCGTCGGCGCGTTCGTCGAGAAGGGTGGTCCAGACCTGGATCCCGTCGTCGCCTCCATCATCACCGCGGCCCGCGACCTGCCCGCCCACCGCCTGTTCGCCGACAGGGAACGGCTCACGGCACTGCGCGAGCGGGCCCTGTCCCTGCTCGGCGACCGCGACGCCCTGCTCCTGCCGGTCACCCCCCGCCACCCCACCCTGACGCAGGTCGCGGCCGACCCCATCGGCGTCAACAGCGACCTCGGCCGCTTCACCAACTTCGTCAACCTCTTCGACATGTGCGCACTGGCGGTACCCGCCGGTCAGGTGGACGGGCTGCCGTACGGGGTCATGCTGGTCGGCCGCGCCCACGCCGACGACGACCTGGCCGCGATCGCCCGGCTGCTCCGGCCGGCCGTCCGCCTGGCCGTGGTGGGCGCGCACCTGTCAGGACAACCGCTCAACCACGAGCTCACCACGCGCGGCGCCCGCCTGCTGGCCACCACCAGGACCGCCGCGCGCTACCGGCTGCACGCCCTGACCACCGACCCGCCCAAGCCCGGGCTCGTCCGGGTTCCGGAGAACGGCGCGGCCATCGAGTGCGAGGTGTGGGAACTTCCCGCCGAAGGGCTGGGCGACCTGCTCGCGGCCCTTCCCCGCCCGATGGCGCTGGGGCGGGTCGAACTGGCCGACGGCACGAACGCGCCCGGCTTCCTGTGCGCGCCGGAAGGGCTGCGGGGCGCGGCCGACATCACCTCGCACGGGGGGTGGCGCGCCTACCTGCGATCCCTGGAGGACCATACGACTGGTTCCCTGTCGCGTCTTGAGTGGGCTGCGGATGCCGGGGGAGCGGGACGGCCCAGGGTTCCTCCTCCAGCAGGAGTCCGTTCGCCAGGTAGCTGATGGTCCGGTACCAACCGGCCAGGACGAGGAATTCGAGCAACTGCTCGTCCTCGTAGTGGACGCGCAGGGCGTCCCAGGCGGGCTGCGACAGCCGCGCGGTCTCGTGCAGTTCGTCGACCGCGTTCAGCAGTGCCGTCTGACGCGGCGGCCAGGAGCCGTCGACCTCCGGGGCGGCGGTCGCCCGCAGCCGCTCGAGGCTGAGCCCGGCCTGCTGGGCGAGGGTCGCCGCGTGCACACCCCATTCGTAGCCGCAGCCGGCGCGAGCGGTCACCCGGGCGATGACGAGCTCCCGGTCGGCGGCGGGCAGGAGCCCGTGCCCCAGCAGCCCGGCTCCCAGGGGGAACATCCGCGACGCCAGCTCCTGGTTGCGCTGCAGGACACGGAACAGCCGGAGCGGCTCGTACGGCACGCCGGGCGGCATCCAGCGGCGGAGCGCCTGACCGACGGAGGGGGGATAGGGCGGGACGAGCGGTTCGATTCGCGACATGGCGCACTCCTGCTTCGATTTTCGAACCACTATGATGCTTCGATAAGCGAAGCGCAAGGGAGCGGGCATGGCAGCAAGGGCGCCCCGGCCGGGTGTGCCGGTGCGGGGATCGGAGTCCGGCCGTCCGGTGATGGCCGCGCTCGACCTGCTCGGACGGCGCTGGACGATGCGCATCCTGTGGGAGCTGAGCCAGGCCCCCGCGGGCTTCCGGGAACTGCAGCGCCGCTGCGAACGCATGTCGTCCAGCGTGCTCAGCACCCGGCTCGACGAACTGACCGCCGCCCGCCTGACCGCGCTGCACGACGACGGCTACCGGCTCACGGCCCTCGGCCGGGACCTCGTCGAGGCGCTCGCGCCACTCACCGCCTGGAGCCGCCGCTGGGCCGAAGAGGTGGGCGAGGCGCCCGCGGAGTGATTCGGGCCGGCCGCGTCAGCCGGCGCGGTCGAGGCGGGCGGCGTCGTCGTACGACTCGCGGGCGTCGAGCAGCTCGTCCCAGTGCTCCGCCGCCCAGGCGCAGGCGACCGCCAGCGGTTCGAGCATGCTGCGGCCGAGCGGAGTCAGCTCGTACTCGACATGCGGGGTGGCCTCGGCGTAGACGGTGCGCTTGACCAGGCCGTCCCGTTCGAGGGACCGCAGCGACTGGGTGAGGACCTTGGGCGTGACGCGGTTCAGCGGGACGCGTAGCTCGGAGAACCGGCGCGGCCCGTGTTCCAGGCAGCGGATGATGAGCGGCGCCCACTTGTCACCGAATCGGATCGGATTGAGCGAGGACGGACACAGCTCGTCGAACATGTCGGCGGGCAGGGGTTCCCTCATGGCCTCACGATAACCGGTATCCCGGCGGTAACCGCGGCTCCGGATAGCGTCCGGGCATCGGCCGGGCACACGGGCTCCGGCCCTGGTGAGAGGTGATTCGCCATGAACATCGTGGTTTTCGGAGCAGGTGGCCGGGCCGGGCGGCAGGCGGTCGCGGAGGCGCGCAGGCGCGGCCACCAGGTCACCGCCGTGGTGCGCGACCCCGCAGGCCACGGCGACCTGGGCGACGTGCGGGTGGTGGCGGGCGACGTCACGGACCCGGTGAGCGTCGAGCGCGCGGCCGCCGGGCATGACGCCGCCATCAGCGCCGCGGCGGACCTGTCCGCGTCACCGCACGAGTTCTTCACCGCGTCGGCCCGCGCCCTGTCCACCGGCCTGGCCAAGGCGGGCGTGTCCCGCCTGGTGGTGGTCGGTCTCGCGTCGGTCCTGCCCGGGGCCTCCGGCGCTCTCCTGATGGACGAGCCCGGCTATCCCAATGAGTATCGCGCCTTCTACCTGGGCCACGCCGCAGGCCTCGACGAGCTTCGGACCTGCGACCTGGACTGGGCGTACGTGGCGCCCGCGGGCGACTTCGACCATGACGGCACGCGCGCCGGCCGGTATCAGCTCGCCGATCACGGCGACCCGGCCAGCCGGATCACGTACGCGGACTTCGCGATCGCGCTGCTCGACGAGGTCGAGGCACCCCGCCACCATCGCGCCGCCGTCAGCATCCGGGAGGCGTGACGCCCGAGGCGCTCGGCGATCCGACCCCGTGAGTCGCCGAGCTGCCTTTCGCGATCGCTCCCAGCCGTTCTGCGGTGACTCGCAAGTGATGATCACGACCATCGCCCGCAGGGGTCGTGATCGCGGCCCTGCGAAACCAGAAGGGGGTGAACGTCATGCTGAACATCGAGGACCTCCCCGCCGGTGTCTCCCCGCTCGAGGGAGAGGAGCTGGAGGTGATCGCGGGCATGGAGCCGGACTGGAGCACCTATGTGTGCACCGCCAGCCAGAAGGGCGACTGCTGGAAGACGTGATCCGAGCGCGATGACCGCGGCCTCGTGGACAGCGGGGAGCCCCGACCGTGGCCGACACGGTGGTGACCAATGATCCGGAGGCCCCGGTGCCGTTGTGGAACCGGGCCGGCGGACAGTTGATCACCAAGACGCTCGGATTCCACCCGTTCACGCTCGACGGCATCGCGGGCTTCACCCCCGTCAACCGGCAGGTGATCGAGCACGCGGCACGCCTGGCCGAGCTCCATGACGAGATCGTGCGCCTCCCACAGGGCTACGACACCCACGTCGGCGAGGGCAGCACGCGCCTGTCGGGCGGCCAGCGCCAGCGCCTGGCGCTGGCCCGCGCTCTGGTTCACCGCCCACGCATCCTGCTGCTGGACGAGCCCACGGCGGCGCTGGACGCGGTCACAGAGGAACGCACCCGCCGCAACCTGCTCAAGCTCGGTCAGACCCAGATCATCATCGCCCACCGGCTGTCCACGATCCAGGACGCGGATCTGATCGTCGTGCTGCACCGCGGCAGATCACCGAGGCCGGCACCCACCGCCAGCTCATGGCGCACGGCGGCCACTACGCCCACCTGGTGCGGCATCAGCACCAGACGCCCGGCCCGGCGGCGGTCCTCAACCTCCATTGACAGGGGCCCGCTGCGCTGCGCCGGCCGGCGCGGGCGGATGTTTCGTCCTCCTACCAGCGGGTAATGCGGCGCGGACGTGCCCGTACCGCTCCATGGAGGAACGCCGAATGGACGCCAGCAAGCCCGCCAAGGCCGTCAAGGACGTGGTGGAGAACGCCGCCGAGAAGGTGGCCGACTTCCTGACGCCGGACGTTCCCGGCTCGCCGGGCAGCGCCCCGGCGACCGTCGAGGAGCCGACGACGCCGCGCGACCCGCTGCCGCCGAAAGACGAACAGGGCGCCCCCGCGACCGTCACGCCGACCGGAGCGGAGACCGGCGCGCCCGCCACCTCGAAGGGCCAGCAGGGCGCCTATCTCACCACCGCGCAGGGGGCACGGCTGCGCGACACCGATCACTCGCTGAAGGCGGGCGAGCGCGGCCCGACCCTGCTGCAGGACCACCACCTGCGCGAGAAGATCACGCACTTCGACCACGAGCGCATCCCCGAGCGGGTCGTCCACGCCCGGGGCGCCGGCGCCCACGGCGTGTTCGAGGCGTACGGCACCGCCTCGGCGGTGACCAGGGCCGGCTTCCTCAAGAAGGGGAAGAAGACCGACGTCTTCGTGCGGTTCTCCACCGTCCTCGGCTCGCGCGGCTCGGCCGACACGGTCCGCGACACGCGCGGCTTCGCGACGAAGTTCTACACCGACGAGGGCACCTTCGACCTCGTGGCGAACAACATGCCGGTGTTCTTCATCCAGGACGGCATCAAGTTCCCCGACGTGATCCACGCGGGCAAGCCGCACCCCGACAGGGAGATCCCCCAGGCGCAGAGCGCGCACGACACGTTCTGGGACTTCGTCTCCCTGCACACCGAGGCGCAGCACCACACCATGTGGAACATGTCCGACCGCGGGATCCCGCGGTCCTTCCGGATGATGGAGGGCTTCGGCGTCCACACCTTCCGGCTCGTCAACGAGGCCGGGGAGACGGTGCTGGTCAAGTTCCACTGGAAGCCCAAGCTCGGCGTGCACTCCCTGACCTGGGAGGAGGCGCAGATGCTCGGCGGGATGGACCCGGACTTCCACCGTCGTGATCTGTACGACGCGATCGAGGCCGGCGCCTACCCCGAGTGGGAGCTCGGCATCCAGGTGTTCCCCGACACCCCCGACCAGACCTTCGAGGGCATCGATCTGCTCGACCCGACCAAGATCGTGCCCGAGGAGCTCGCGCCGGTGCAGGCCGTCGGGCGGATGACGCTCAACCGGACGCCGACGAACTTCTTCGCCGAGGTCGAGCAGGTCGCCTTCCACGTCGGCCACCTGCCGCCGGGCATCGACGTCACCAACGACCCGCTGCTGCAGACGCGGCTGTTCTCCTACCTCGACACGCAGATCACCCGGCTGGGCGGCCCGAACTTCGCGCAGATCCCGATCAACCGGCCGCACTGCCCGGTCAACGACATGCTCCGGGACGGCTTCCACCAGCACGCCGTGCACGCCGGAGTCGCGCCGTACCGGCCGAACTCGCTGGACGGCGGCAACCCGTTCGTGGCCGGTGACGCCGAGAACGCGTTCGTCGACACACCGGTCGAGGTCGCGCGGGCGAGGAAGGTCCGCGCCACCCCCGTGTCCTTCGACGACCACTTCAGCCAGGCGCGCCTGTTCTGGCTGAGCATGTCGCCGGTGGAGAAGGAGCACATCATCCGCGCCTACACCTTCGAGCTGGGCAAGTGCTACGAGCAGGCGATCAAGGAGCGTCAGCTTCAGTGCCTGGCGAACATCGACCCGGTCCTCTGCCGGGAGGTCGCCACCGGGCTGGGCCTGCCCGCGCCGGAGCCGGCCCTGCCGCTCGCCGAGCCCGCGCCCAGTCCCGCGCTGTCGCAGGTGGGCAAGGAGTGGCCGGCCGACGGCCGCACGGTCGGCATCGTCGCGGACGAAGGCGCCGACCTCGACGGCGTACGCGACCTGCGCAGGGCCGTGTTCGCCGCCGGCATGGTGCCGCTGCTGATCGCCCCGCACGGCGGAATGCTGAGCGACATGCCCGTGCAGCGGACCTTCGCCACCGCCAGGTCGATCGAGTTCGACGCCCTGCTGCTGGCGGCCGCGCCGGCGCCGGCCCCCGACGCCCTGCCCGCGCGCGACGCCAAGGCGGGCGCCGGCGACTCCGCCGCGGCCGACCTGCGGGTGACGCTCATGATCGAGGAGTGCTGGCGGCACGCCAAGGCGATCGGCGCCTGGGGCGCGGGCGCGAAGCTGCTGGCACAGGCCGGAGTCTCGGGCACGCCCGGCGTCGTCTCCGGTGACTCCGCCGCCGACGTCTTCACCGCTGTGCAGCGGCTGATGGCCGCCCACCGCGTCTGGGAGCGGTTCCCCGCCTCGGTGGCCTGACGCGCGGCTACCCGGCGTCGATCAGCTCTGCGATCCGCGCCTGGTCGGAATCCGAAGCGAGGAAGGCGACGAGCTTCTGCTCGACGTCGTCGGCGGTGAGGAGGACGACATGCCGCAGTTCGAGCTCGCCGAGAAGCGGATGCCGCAGTCGCTTGGTGCCCGAACTCAGCGGCGCGATGTCGTGCCGCGGCCACCACGCGCGCACCTCCGGGCTGGCGGCCTTGAGCCGCGCGGCCAGCTCCGCGAAGCCGCGGTCGCCCGGGTGGCGGGCGGCGGCGGAACGGAAGCGCGCGAGCTGCGCGGACGCCTCCCGCTCCCACTCGACGAAGACGGTTCGCGCGGCCGGGTCGGTGAACATCCACCAGAGCATGTTGCGGGCGCCGGGCGCGAGCAGGAGCCAGTCGGTCCACAGCGCACGGGCGGCGCGGTTGGCCGCGAGCACGTCCCAGCGCCGTCCCGTGACGTAGGCGGGAGACGGGTCGAGCCGGTCGACGAGCGCCGCGACGGCGGGCGGAAGGCTCTCCCCGCCCGGCGCGACGACCGGTGGCGCGGCGCGGTGGACGAGTTCGTGCAGGTGCGCGCGTTCTGCGGCGCTGAGGCGCAGAGCGCCGGCCAGCGCGTCGAGGACCTGCTGCGAGGGGCGCACGTCCCGGCCCTGCTCGAGGAACGCGAGGTAGGTCGGGGAGATCGCCGCGAGCGTGGCGACCTCCTCCCGGCGCAGGCCGGGCGTGCGGCGGCGGGCGCCCGGGGGAAGACCGACGTCGGCGGGGCGCAGGCGGTTCCTCCGGGAGCGCAGGAAATCGCCCAGCTCCCTCAGCCGCGTGGGATCGGCGGCATCGGTCATCGCGATCCTGATACTGCGGTTACTAGCATGAACGTCCTGTGGTTACGGCTGAGGGCTGACATTAGCGTCGTGTCGTGACTACACGATCTTCGCGCGCTCCGCATCGGATCCTCACCGAGTCGGTGGAGATGTCCGTCTCCGACGGGTCGCGGATGGGCGCCTTCCTCGCCCGCCCGGCGGGCCCCGGGCCCTTTCCCGGCGTGGTGGTGGCGATGGAGCTCTTCGGCGTCAGCGCCCACGTGCGCGACGTCTGCGAGCGGCTCGCCATGGACGGATACGTCGCGCTGGCGCCGGACCTCTACCACCGCGACGCCCCCGGGATCGAGCTCCCGCACGACGCGGCGGGCCGTGAGCGCGGCTTCGAACTCCTGCACCGGCTGACACGGGATCAGGTGGTGCGCGACGTGCGCGCCGCGATGGAGCACCTGCGTGCGCGCGGCTGCGCGCGTGTCGGCATGGTCGGCCTGAGCCTCGGCGGCCACGTGGCCTACCTCGCGGCCGCCCGCCTGGACCTCGCGGCGGTGGCCGTCGCCTACGGCGGCTGGATCCCGGCCACCGACATCCCCCTCAGCCGTCCGGAACCGACGCTCGCGCTGACCCCCGGCATCACCGGGCGCGTGCTGGTCCTCGTGGGCGCCGAGGACCATGTCGTTCCGCCCGGCCACCGCCGGATGATCGCGGACGCGCTGCGGGCCGCCGCCGTACGCCACGAGATCGTCGAATACCCCGGCGTCGGTCACGGGTTCCTCTGCGACCGCCGCGACACGTTCGACGCGACGGCGGCCGGCGACGCCTGGCGGCGCGTACGAGAGCTGCTGGCCGAAGAACTGACGATGTGACGGAACACCCGGCGACGGTGAGGAGCCGGTAACGCCCTCGCAATAAGAAACATCCAAGTAACACTCCCGAATACGCCATGAAACGGCCAGCGGTGAGTCTCATGGTGCGGCCGTGGCGGAGCCCGCCGGCCGACCACCGTGAGGAGTGTGAGGCGATGACATGCCGGTGAAGGTAGATGGCGGCGCCACCGCCTGGCTCCTGGCCTGTACCGCGCTCGTCCTGCTGATGACGCCGGGCCTGGCGTTCTTCTACGGCGGGATGGTCAGGGCCAAGAGCGTGCTCAACATGATCATGATGAGCTTCGTCTCGATCGCCCTGGTCACCCTCGTCTGGCTGGCCGCCGGATACAGCCTGGCGTTCGGCCCCGACATCGGGGGACTCATCGGCGCCCTGGCCCACGTGGGGCTGCGCGACATCACCACCGAATCGGTCACCGGGCAGGTGCCGACGCTGCTGTTCGCGACGTTCCAGCTCACCTTCGCCGTCATCACTGCCGCACTGATCAGCGGCGCCATCGCCGACCGGGCCCGCTTCTCGGCCTGGATGGTCTTCGTCCCGGTGTGGGCGCTCGCGGTCTACGCGCCCATCGCCCACTGGGTGTGGGGCCCCGGCGGCTGGATCCACGCCATGGGCACGCTCGACTACGCGGGCGGCCTGGTCGTGGAGATCACCTCGGGGGCCTCCGGGCTCGCCATGGCCCTGGTGCTCGGGCCGCGGATCGGGTTCAAGGCCGAGGCCATGCGCCCGCACAACCTGCCCCTGGTGCTGCTCGGCGCCGGGCTGCTGTGGTTCGGCTGGTTCGGATTCAACGCCGGTTCCGCGCTGGCCGCGGACGGCACCGCCGCGGCCGTCTTCCTCAACACTCTGGCCGCCGGCTGCACCGGCCTGCTGGGCTGGCTGCTGGTGGAGCAGCGCCGCGACGGCCACCCCACGACGTTCGGGGTCGCCTCGGGCGTCGTGGCCGGGCTGGTCGCGATCACACCGTCGTGCGGCTCGGTCGACGTGCTGGGCGCCCTGGTGATCGGCCTGGCCGCCGGCATGATCTGCTCGCAGGCGGTCGGCTGGAAGTTCCGGCACGGCTACGACGACTCCCTCGACGTGGTCGGCGTGCATCTGGTCGGGGGCATCGTCGGCACGCTGCTCATCGGGCTGCTGGCCACCCGCACGCTCACCGGCGCCGACGGTCCCCGGGGCCTGCTGTACGGCGGCGGGCTGGCCCAGCTGGGCAAGCAGGCGATGGCGGTCCCGGTGGTCGCGCTGTACGCCTTCGCGGTCACCTACGGGATCGGCAAGCTGATCCACCGGCTGATGGGTTTCCGCGTGAGCGAGGAGGACGAGGTGTCCGGCGTCGATCTGGCGCTGCACGCCGAGACCGCCTACGACCACGGCGTGCTCGACCACGCCGTGCGGCTGCGCACCCATCGCCCCGCGCCGGCCCAGCCGGATCCGCGTCCCACGACCTGATCGGCCTGATCGGTCCGAGCGGGTTCGCCGCCGGTGATGCCGGCGCCGTCGGTGCCGGGGTGCGTGACCTAACAGCAGTGTGACAGGCGGTGTTCGGCCCGTTTTAGGCCGGTGTCCGTACAACGGTCGCATGCAGGCACCCATCGAAGTCGCCGGGCTGCGCAAGCGGTTCGGCCACACTCTCGCCCTCGACGGCATGTCGTTCACCGTCCGGCCCGGCCAGGTCACCGGCTTCGTCGGGCCGAACGGGGCGGGCAAGTCCACCACCATGCGTGTGATCCTCGGGCTGGACGCCGCCGACGAGGGCCACGCGCTGATCGACGGCCGGCCGTACACCAGCCTGCGCACGCCCCTCTGCCATGTCGGCGCGCTGCTGGACGCCGGCGCGCTGCAGCCGAGCCGCACCGCCCGCAATCACCTGCTGTGGCTGGCGCACTCTCAGGGACTGGGCAGCCGCCGGGTGGATGAGGTGCTGGAGCTGGTCGGCCTCGGGCCGGTGGCCCGGCGCCGGGCCGGCGGGTTCTCGCTGGGGATGCGCCAGCGGCTCGGCATCGCCGTCGCGCTGCTCGGGGACCCGCCGGTGCTGCTGCTGGACGAGCCGGTCAACGGCCTCGATCCCGAAGGCATCGTGTGGATGCGCGGCCTGCTGCGGTCGCTGGCCGCCGAAGGGCGGGCGGTGCTGGTCTCCAGCCACCTCATGAGCGAACTGCAGGACACGGCCGATCACCTCGTGGTGGTGGGCAGGGGCCGCGTCATCGCCGACACCGGCGTGGCCGAGCTGATCACGGCCGCTTCCCGCGGCCGGGTCACGGTGCGTACTGCGGCACGCTCCGAGGCCGTGTCGGCGCTGGCCCGCGCCGGCGCCGCCGTCGACGCCGTCGCCGTGGCGGATCGCGACACGCTCGTCGTCTCCGGACTGCCCGCCGAGCGCGTCGTGGCCGTACTCAACGCCGGCGCGGTGCCGTTCTCGGAGGTGGCGACGTATCGGGTGACGCTGGAGCAGGCATACATGGACCTCACCGGCGAGGCGGTCGAGTACCGGGGAGCGGCGCGATGATCCCGGTCTCGCCCGGCCGCGCCGCCGCGCGGGCGGAGCGCGCGGGCTTCCACCGGCTGCTGCGCGCCGAACTGACCAAGTTCCGCACGGTACGCGGCTGGGTCGTCACCATGGCCGCGGCAGCGCTGGTCATGGTGCTGCTCGGGCTGCTGTCCGCGGCCGGCAGCCACGCCTCGTGCGGCGGCGCCGGCGGCGCCGAGATCACCTGCCCGCCACCGCTGACGGGACCGGACGGCCAAGCGGTGAACGACAAGTTCTTCTTCGTACATCGGCCGCTGACCGGCGACGGCGGCATCACCGCCCGCCTCACCTCCCTGACCGGCCAGATCCGCAAACCCGACGTCACGCCGGGAGAACGCAACCTCGTCACCGGGGTCGTGCCGTGGGCCAAGGCCGGAGTCATGATCAAGAAGAGCACCGAGCAGGGCTCGTCGTACGCGGCGGTGCTGATGACCGGCGGGCACGGAGTGCGGATGCAGCACGACTTCATCCACGACACGGCCGGCCGGCCGGGAGGCGTCTCCCCGCAGTCTCCGCGCTGGCTGCGACTGGTCCGCTCCGGGGACGTCCTCACCGGCTACGAGTCGGCCGACGGCACCACCTGGACCCGCGTCGGCACCGCCACCCTGGCCGGACTCCCGCAGACCGTCCGGATCGGCCTGTTCGCCACCTCTCCCGGCGACCTGACGGTCACCCGGGGAGATCTCGGCGGGTCCGTCGCGGCCGAGCGCTTCACCGAGGCCACCGGCGAGTTCGACCAGGTCACCGTGGAGGGCGCCGGGGCGCGCACCTGGCGCTACGACGACATCGGCGCCACCGTCGACCCCGACGGGTCGATCCACCATCCGGGCCGCGCCGGCCGATCGGGCGGCGGCTTCTCCGTCACCGGTGTCGGCGACATCGCGCCGGCCGTCGAAGGCCCGGCCGTCGAACGCCCGTTGAGCAGTGCCCTGACGGCCCTCGTCGTCGTCATCGTGGTGGCGGTCGTGTTCATCACCGCCGAATACCGGCACGGACTGATCCGCACCACGTTGCTGGCCGGCCCGAGCCGCGGCCGGACGCTGCTGGCCAAGGCCGCCGCGCTCGGCCTGGTCACCTTCGCCGCCGCCCTGCCCGCCACCACGGCCACGTTCGTGCTCGGAGGACGAATCCTGCGCGCCAACGGCAACGCCGTCCTGCCGGTGTCCCTGCTCACCCAGGCGCGCATCGTGGCCGGCATGGCCGCGCTGCTCGCGCTGGCCGCGGTGCTCGCCCTGGCCCTCGGCGCGCTGCTGCGCCGCAGTGTCGCGGCGGTCGTCACCGCCGTCGTGGTGATCGTGTTCCCGCACGTCATCGCGACCACCTCGGTCCTGCCCGACACCGCCGCGCGATGGCTGCTGCGCCTCACTCCGGCGGCCGGCTTCGCCGTCCAGCAGAGCATCCCCGAATACCCGCAGGTGCTGGGCCACTACGCGCCCATCGCCGGCTTCTACCCGCTGCCGCCGGTGGCCGGCCTCGCCATGCCGGCCGGTTACGCCGCGCTCGCCCTCGGCGCGGCCGTCCTCCGGCTCCGCAGGACCGACGCATGACACCTCGTGGTCCACACATCGGCCCCACGGACGGGAGATCGGCATGAGAGCGCACCTGCACGCGGAATGGACCAAGCTGCGCACCATGACGAGCACCGGATGGTTGCTGGCCACCACCGTCATGCTCACCGCGGCCGGTGGCGCCGCCGCCTCCGCCGTGGTCTCCTGCGACAGGCAGGGGTGCGGCTACGACCCCGCCGAGATCGGCCTCTTCGGGGTCCAGATCAGCCAGGCGGTCGTCGCGATCCTGGCCGTCCAGGCGGTCGCCGGTGAATACGGCAGCGGCATGATCCGGCTCACCTTGACCGCCATGCCCCACCGCGCCAAGGTCCTGGCCGCCAAGGCGATCGTCCTGGCCGGCCTGACCCTGATCGCCGGGACCGCCGCCGTGCTCGCCTCCGTGCTGGCGGCGCGACCCATCCTGCTCGATCGCGGCTTCCCGCCCGGCCTGCTCCTCCTCACCGGCGGCCCGATGCTGCGCGCCGCCTTCGGCTCCGTCCTGTATCTGGTGCTCATCGCCCTGTTCGCCCTGGGGGCGGCGACCGCCGTGCGCGACTCCGGCGCCGGCATCGGCGTCGTCCTGGGACTGCTCTATCTCTTCCCCGCCCTCATCCTCATGATCGGCGACGCGGACTGGCAGCGGCTGCTCTGGCGGATCTCCCCGATGAACGCCGGGCTCGCCATCCAGGCCACCACCGGCCTGGGCGGTCTCCCCCTCACCCCCTGGGCGGGGCTCGGCGTGCTGACCGCGTGGGCCGTCGCGGCGCTGCTCTGCGGCGGGTTGCTGCTGCGGGCGCGCGACGCCTAGCGGACGACCTCCGCGACCGCCGATCCCGGGTCGCGAAGGGGCCGGCGTGCTCGCCGCCGGGGCCGTTCAGGCGTGGATCAGGCGGTGCAGGGCCTGCTCGCGGGCGAGCACGGCGGCGCCCTCGACGGTGGCCGTCGCTCCCAGACCGCTCCGCCGGATCTCGACGGGGATGGACAGGGTGCTCAGGGTCTCCTGGACACCCTGGACGAGGAGCGGGTTGGAGCCCACCCCGCCGCCGAGGACCACCAGGCCGGGATCGAGCAGCGCGACGACCGCGACGATCAGCCGCCCGACCTGCGTGGCGTGCTCGGTCACGGCGCGCTGCGCCGGCGGGCAGCCCTCGCCCGCCCGCCGGAACAGCTCCTCGGCGCTCGTGGGCGGGGCTCCCTCCGACGCCGGCCACGCGGCGGCCGTACGCAGCAGCAGGTGCTCGGCGCCGAGGAAGCGCTCCAGGCCCTCGGGGACGGGCTCCCGGCCGGCGTCCCACGGGAAGGGCAGGTGGGCGACCTCGCCGGCCCAGCCGGACGCCCCGCGCAGCAGCCGTCCGCCGATGACCAGCGCCGCGCCTATCCGCACACCCGCCTGCACGTACGCGAACTGCGCGGCGTCCTGCGCCACGCCGAGGTTCCCCTCGGCGACGGCCGCGCAGTTGACGTTGTTCTCCAGGAGCAGCGGGGCCGGGGGGAGTGACAGCGCCTTCAGCATGTCGTGCACCTCGGGCGACTGCGAGGCGGCGGCGGGGTCCCTGTCGGTCACGACGGTCGGGAGCGCGATCACGATCTGCCGCAGCGGCCCGCTGTCGCCGAGCCGCGGCAGCGTCTCGCGCAGGAGCGCCCCCGCGGCGTCGGCGCTGGCCGTCAGGTCCGCCGTGCCGGACCGGGACGCCGGGGACGTGACGTCGCGGCTGACGCCCAGCAGCCGCTCGCCGCTCAGCGCGTGCGCGTGGATGCGCGTGCGGGTGACGCCGACGTCGACGCCCAGCACGTGACCGGCCCCTTCGCCGATGCGCCACAGCAGCGCCGACCGGCCGGTGTGCCCTTGGACGGAGCCGTCCTCCCGCACGAGGCCGAGCTCCTCGAGCTCGGACATCGCCGTGGAGACGGTGGGTTTGGACAGGCCCAGCGCCTGGCTGATCTGAGGGCGGGTGGCCCGGCCGCGCCGGGTGAGCTCCGCCAGCACCGCCCGCGCGCTCGTGCTCAGTGATGTCATCCCGATCCCCGCAGCTCCCGCTTCCACTTGATCCTTTCGTACCTGCCCTTGACATATCCTAGCCCACTTCGTTAGGTAAATGACCTAACTAACTGGAGGCTGGTTATGCACTCGATCTCACGCCGGAGGCTTCTGAGCCTGCCGCTGGCCCTCGGCGCGGCCGCGGTCCTGCCCGGTTGCGCCGTGTCCGGACCTTCCCGCGGCAGCGGCGGCTCCTCGGGCCCCGTCACGCTGAACGCCCTGTTCATGAAGCAGGCCAGCTACAGCGAAGACGACATCCGCGGCATGCTCGCGGCGTTCCGGAAGGCCCACCCGGACATCACGGTCCAGCCGACCTTCGTCGCGTACGAGGCCCTGCACGACAAGATCGTCATCTCGGCCCCGGCCGGCACGTACGACGTCGTGTTGATCGACTGCATCTGGCCGGCGGAGCTGGCCAGTAAGAACATGCTGCTCGACGTCACCGACCGCTACGAGCAGGCCTGGCTGGACGACATCCTGCCCGGCACGCTCGGCTCCGTCACCTACAAGGACCGCAGGTACGGGATGCCGTGGATCCCCGGCGGGAAGATCTTCTTCTACAACACCCGGATGCTGAAGGACGCCGGGGTCGACGAGACGGCGATGTCGACCTGGGACGGCGTGCTCGAGGCCGCCAGGACGCTGAAGGCCAAGAAGGTCGTCGAGCATCCGCTGGTGTGGAGCTGGGCGCACGCCGAGGCGATGATCTGCGACTACGCGCAGCTTCTCGGCGCGTTCGGCGGCCGCTTCCTCGACGACGCGGGCAAGGCGGCCTTCCACCAGGGCGGCGGGCTGCGGGCGCTGGAGTGGATGAGGCGCACGCTCGACGAAGGGCTCAGCGCGCCCTCCTCGACGAAGCTGCTGGAGGACGACGTCAAGAAGGTCGTCGTCCAGGGCGACGCGGCGATCGCGCTCAACTGGGACTACATGTACAGCGAATCCAACGACCCGAAGCAGTCGAAGATCGTCGGAGAGCTGAAGCCCGCGGTCAGCCCCAAGGGACCGGGCGGTCAGGGCCCGGCGGTCGACGGGTCGATGGGCCTGTCGGTCACCGCGACCTCCAGGCATCCCGACGCCGCGTGGCAGCTCGTCGCCTTCCTGTGCGGGAAGGACAACCAGCTCCAGTACGTCGAAAGGTCGCTGCCGGTGTGGAACAGCGCCTACGAGGACCCCAAGCTCACGAGCGGGGCGCAGGCGCCGCTGGTGGCGGCCGACAAGGCCCAGTACGGCTCGCTGATCGAGCGCCCCCAGGTCGTGCAGTACAACGCGGTGAGCCAGGAGATCCAGGCCGGGCTGCAGTCCTGCCTGGTCGGCGGCACACCCGCGGCCCAGGCGCTGTCCGAGGCCGCGGCCAAGGTCGACCGCGTCATCGGGGGCTGACCGGTGTCCCTGACACTGCGGCGCCCCGCACCCACGGCTCCGCCGGCGGCCGGGGCCGGACGGGGGAAGGTCGAACGCCAGTGGCCGCTCGCCCTGGCGCTGCTGGCCCCGGCGATGATCGTCGTGTTCGGCGTCGTCCTGTATCCCATGGGCCGCACGCTGGTGCTCAGCCTCGTCGACGCCACCTCGGCACTGCAGACCGAGTTCACGTTCTCCGGGCTGTCGAACTACACGGCGCTGCTGTCGAACTCCGAGTTCTGGGCCACGGTGTGGCGCACCGCGGTGTTCACCGTCTTCTCCACGGCGGTGGAGCTCGTGGTCGGCCTGCTGCTCGCGCAGTTCCTCAACCAGCGCATCCGCGGTCAGTGGTTCTTCCGCAGCCTGGTGGTCCTGGCGTGGGCGCTGCCCACCATCGTCAGCGCCAACATGTGGCGGTGGATCCTCCACCCCGAGTACGGCGCGCTCAACGGCCTGCTGATGAACCTCGGCCTGCTCGACTCCTACCAGGACTGGATCGGCGGCCCGACGCAGGCGCTGTTCGTGGTGGCGCTGGTCGACGCCTGGAAGACCACGCCTCTGGTGGCGATCCTGCTGCTCGCCTCGATGCAGACCATCGGCGACGACGTCTACGAGGCGGCGGCCATGGACGGCGCCGGGGCGGTGCGCCGGTTCCTGTCCATCACGATCCCGATGCTCAAACCGGCGATCGCGGTGGTGCTGGTGCTGCGCACCATCGAGGCGTTCAAGGTCTTCGACATCATCTACATCATGACCAGGGGCGGCCCCGACTCGGGGACCACCACGATCGCCTTCTACACCTACCTGCAGGCCTTCTCCAACCAGGAGTTCAGCCTCGGCTCCGCGGCCGCCTACCTCACCGTGCTGTTCATCTTCGTGCTGTCGCTGGTCTACCTGCGCATGCTCCGTACCGATTCGGGGGCGACGGCGTGAGACCCTCCCGCTTCTACCGGCCCTCGATGTATGTGTGCGGGGCGCTGCTGGCCGCCGTCGTCCTCGGGCCGTTCGCCCTGCTGCTGCTCGCCAGCGTGTCCCCGCAGGCCGGCCTGCTCGGCAAGCCGCCCGACCTGTGGCCGGACTCGCCCACGCTGGACCGCTACGCGGCGATCTTCACGCAGGCGGCGGGCGGGGTCGCGGGCGACTTCCGCGTGGCCCTGGTCAACTCGCTGGTGGTCGCCGGGTGCAGCGTCGCGGTGAGCCTGGTGACCGGCGTGCTCGGCGCCTACGCGTTCGCGCGGCTGAGGTTCCCCGGGCGCGGGCTGGTGCTGTTCGTCTTCATGCTGACGTACATGATGCCGCCGCTGGCGCTCGTCGTGCCCATGTACATGACCGGCGCCGCGCTCGGCCTGCTCGACACGCGGACCTCGCTCGTCGTGGTCTACTGCTCCTTCACCACGCCCTTCGTCCTGTGGCTGCTGTCCGGCTACTTCCGCGCCCTGCCGGCCGAACTCGAGGAGGCCGCCCGCATCGACGGATGCGGCCGGGTCGGCGCGCTGATCCGGGTGGTGCTGCCGGTGGCGCGTCCGGGCCTGATCTCCGCCGGACTCCTGGCGTTCCTCATGGCGTGGGACGAGTTCTTCTACGCACTCATCTTCACCTCGTCCCCGGCGTCGAAGACGGTCCCCGTGGCGCTGGCCGAGTTCACCGGCCGCTACAGCCTCGACTTCGGCCTGATGGCCGCGGGCGGCCTGCTCGCCGCCGTGCCGCCGGTGCTCATCGCGCTGATCTTCCAGAAGCACATCACCCGCGGGCTGGCCGCGGGTGCTGTCAAGTAACCCTCGCTTGTGAGAGAAGGTTCGATGTCCCACGACATCTCCATGTCCGACGCGCTCGACCGGCAGCCCGAGGCGCTGGCCTCCGCGGTGCGCACCCTGCGCGCGCAGCTCACGGGCTCCTGGCCCGCGCCGCGCCGCCCGCTGTTCGTGGCCATGGGCGCCAGCCACGCCGCCCTCGCGGCCTGCGTGCACCAGCTGCGCGCGTACGGCATCTGGGCGGGCAGGGCCGGATACGGGGAGATCCCGGCCGCCATCCCCGCCGCCGACGTCGACCTGGTGGCGGGGGTGTCCCAGTCGGGCCGCAGCGCGGAGACGATCGACGCCCTGCGGGAGGTGGAGGCGGAGCGGCGGCTGGCCGTGGTCAACATCGCCGAGTCACCGCTGGCCGAACTGGCGGGCACCGTGCTGAGCTGCGGGACGGTGCCCGATTCCAAGGTGTCCACCTCCGGGTTCACCGTCACGCTCGCCGCCCTCGGGATGCTGGCCGACGCGTGGGCGCTCGGCGGGCCGGCCGACGTCTGGCAGTCGCTGGCGGACCGCCTGGACGAGACCGCCGGGCGGGCCGAGGACACCGTGGACGTCCTCGTGCAGGACGTCGCGCAGAGCGTGGCGGCCGACGTCGTCGGTGCCGGGGCCTCGCTGACCGCCGCCGAGGAGGGCGCGCTGATGCTGCGGGAGGCCTGCCGGCTTCCCGCCACGGCGTACGAGACCCGGCAGTATCTCCACGGGCCGATGGAGTCGGCCGGCCGGACCGCGCACATCGTGATCGGGGACGAGCGCGAGGCGGCGCTGGCCCTGCAACTGGCCGAGGCCGGCCACCGGGTTCTCTACGTCGGGCCGTGCGCGACGCAGGTCCCGCACGTGCGGATCCCGCGCCTCGCCCCGGTGGCCCGCGCGATCATCGAGAACAGCGTGCTCCAGCGGCTCGTCGTCCAGGTGGCCGCCGCGCGGAACGTTCCTGTCGGCGAGTTCCTGTTCTCCATGGACGACACGAAGGTGGACACCCTCGCCGTGGAGAACGCGTGAGAGGCGTGGCCGTCGGCGTCGACGTGGGCGGGACGAAGACTCACTGGCGTGCGGCCGGGGAGGAGGGCCACGTCGCGGACCGCGTGGTGCCCAGCGACCTGGGATCGGACATGGACGACCTGGCCGAATGGCTGGTGTCGGACCTGCGCGCGTGGGGGGTGCCGTACGACGCCCTGGGCGTGGGCGCGCACGGATGCGACAGCGCGTCCCTGTGCCGGAGGCTGCGCGACCTGCTGAGCGCGAGGCTCGCGGTCCCGGTGCGGGTGGTCAACGACGCCCACCTCCTGCCGCACGCGGCCGGCGTCCCGGGCGCGATCGGCGTGATCGCCGGCACGGGGTCGGTCGCCGCGGGCACGGGTCCCGGCGGCGAGCCCCTCCTCGCCGGCGGCTGGGGATGGGCTCTCGGTGACGAGGGATCGGCCGCCGGGCTCGTACGCGAGGCCGTGCGCGCCACCTGCCTGCGCCACGACGCCGGCCTGCCTCCGGACGAGCTGGCGCGGGGCCTGCTCGCGGCCTTCCACGCGGACGAGGTGCCGGGGCTGTCGCACGCGCTGACCCGCTCGCCGAGCGCGGAGGAGTGGGGCCGTCACGCTCCGGTCGTCTTCCGGGCGGCCCAGCAGGGATCGGGGGTCGCGCTGCAGGTCATCGAGGAGGGGGGACGGGCGCTGGCGAAGCTGGTCGAGACGCTGATCTCCCGTGGGGCGTCGGCCGCGGCGGTGGTCGCGGCGGGCGGGGTGCTCACCACGCAACCTCCGTTGTTCACCGCCCTGGCCGACGCGCTGGGCAAGAGCCACCCGGACCTCCCCGTCATGCTGCTCGACGCCGACCCCGTGGACGGCGCGGTGCGGCTGGCCAGGGAGCTCCTCGCCGCTCCGCAGGCCTGACCGGGCCTTGCCCTGACCCCGGCGGCGGTGACGCGTTCGGGGCGATGCCTGTTCTGGGTACACGCAAGCGGCCCCGGTCCGGATACCTCGGACCGGGGCCACCAGGGCACAAGCACATACATCTAGTCGAGGCGGCGCCGGGCGTACAGGTTGGCGGCCAGGATGACTCCGACCGCGGCGAGAACCACCTGGATGATCAGTTCGATCCAGTCGATGCCGCGGGTGTCGGCGACGCCCAGGGCTCCGGCGATCGCCGTGCCGATGAGGGCGGCGACGATGCCGATCACGATGGTCAGCCAGATCGGGATGCTCTGACGTCCAGGTACGACGAGCCGGCCGAGCGCGCCGATGACAAGCCCGATGATTATGGCGGAAATGATGCCTGTTACGGCCATTACTTCACGCTCCCATGGTTCGCTGTCCCAGCTTGTGCCCTTACGGCCCGGTTCGGACACATAACGAATCGGTAGCATGGTGCCGATCGCCGTGTTCGTCCAGCTCACACAGGCCGTCAGAGCATGCGCGACCTCCGTCCCGGCGGGACGTCACGCTGTTCACCGCGTCACCGGTCGCCTGTCGCTGTCAGGCGGTCCCAAGACTCTCGATGACGCCGAGGACGCCCTTCGCCGGTTCCTCGGGGGCCAGCGGCGGCGGTGAGGACCGAGGCGCCGGTGAAATAGCCGGCCGCCGGCAGCATTTGCCGGCGAGGTCTCGAATCCGGACGGACGGATGGACGAGTTCCTATTCGCGGTCCCGTCCGTCACGAGCGAGAGCCGGCCCCCGGCGTTGCACGCGGAGGGCCGGCTGCCCGGCGTTGCACGCGGGAGGCCAGGTGCTCGGCGGTGAGCGGGACGCCTACCAGGCGATCGGCATCGTGGTCAGGCCATGGACGACGGTGAGGGAGCGGAACACGGGCTCGCCCGCCAGTCGCAGGCCGGGGAACCTGCGCAGCAGGGCGGGGAACGCGATCCGCATCTCCATGCGGGCCAGGGGAGCGCCGAGACAGTGATGGATACCGTGTCCGAACGCGACGTGGCCGATGACTTCACGGCGGATGTCGAGGTCGTCCGGGTTCGGCATGAGCCCCGGGTCGCGGTTGGCGGCGGGAAGGGAGCAGATGACGGTCTCGCCCGGGCCGATGGTCCGATCGCCGAGCCGGACCTCGGCCGTAGTGATCTTTACCGTCCCGGAATGCACGATGCTCAGCCACCGCAGCAGTTCCTCGACGGCGGCGTCCACGCGGTCCGGTTCGTCGCGCAGCAGCGCGAGCTGGTCGGGGTGCCGCAGCAGGGCGAGCGTGCCCAAAGACAGCATGTTGGCCGTGGTCTCGTGCCCGGCGAGCAGCAGCAGGCTGCCGATGCCGGTGAGTTCGGCGTCGCTCAGCTCGTCGCCGTGCTCGCGTACGAGCATTCCGAGCAGGTCCTCACCGGGATCGTTGCGGATCGTCTTGATCAGGCCTGCGATGTACGCCCTGGACTCCGCCGCCGCGGCCGCGCGTTCGTCCGGAGACAGGGACACGTCCAGGATCCGCTTGGTCGTCCCCTGGAAGCCGTCCCGGTCGGCGTACGGCACGCCCAGCAGTTCGCAGATCACCAGGGAGGGCACCGGGAGGGCGAAGTCCGTCACCAGGTCGGCGGGCGGTCCGCCGCGCTCCATGGCGTCCAGATGGTCGTCGACGATCTGCCGGACTCTGGGCTCCAGCCGGCGCATGCGGCGGACGGTGAACTCGGCCGTGAGCATCCGGCGCAGCCGGGTGTGCTCGGGCGGGTCGGAGCCGAGCAGGTTGCCGGCGCGCATCGCGGCGGCCTCCTCCTCGCTGGGCGGCGGTGCGCCGGGCGGCCGGAGCGGAGGCACGAGCGCGTTGCTGAACAGCTCGGGATGGCTCAGCACCGTGCGGACATCCTCGAATCTGGTGACCAGCCAGGCGTCGGTGCCGAAGACGGTGCGGAGCCGGGCCACCCCCTCCTCGTTCCGCAGCGTGGAGAGCTCAGGGGCGGGATGGAATCCGTCCCGTCGCATGTGCAGGGGCGGGGACATGTCGCGCACGCGACCTCCTCGGGTCACCGGAAGCCTGATGATCACCTTGCCACAAACCGACCATAACCGTCCGGTGCCCGCCGTGGACAATCGTGACACGACTGTGGCGGCCACGCAGGCGGCCGGACCGCCGGTCGGCCGATCCCGGCGACGACGGATCCCTGTGGTGCCGGGCCCGGCCGGGCGGCGTCGTCCGCTGCCGTCCGGCCGGTCGCCGGGCCGGTCACGTGATCAGGAGAACCGTCCGAGGGCGGCGGTGTAGATCTCGACGGCCTCCTCGATCCGATGGACCAGGCAGTACTCGTCGGTGACGTGCGCCTGCTCGGGCTCGCCGGGGCCGCAGACGACCGTGGGCGCCCCGCCACAGGCGGCGGCGAGGACCGAGGCGTCGGTGAAGTAGCTGGCCGCCGGGCGGTCGCCGGGCGCGCCCGCCCCCGCCTCGACCAGGGCCCGGACGAACGGGTCGTCCGGCTCGGTCCAGATCGCGGGCAGGTCCACGAGCACGTCGAGGGTCGCCTCGTCGCCGAGCGCGGCCTGCAGCCGCTCGCGGAGCCGTCCGTGGTCCTGGCCGGCGACGGTGCGCAGGTCGATGGTCGCGGCGGCCAGGTCGGGCACGGAGTTCACGTTGATCCCGCCGCGCACCGTCCCCACGTTCACCGTGGACGGGCCGAGCCAGGGGTGGTCGGGCACCCCGGGGTCGAACGTCTCGACGGCCCCGATCGCGCGGGCGAGCTTGTAGATCGCGTTGTCGCCCAGGTGCGGCATCGAGCCGTGCGCCGTGATGCCTCGCGTCGTGGCCTCCAGCCAGAGCGCGCCCTTGTGCCCGAGCAGCACCCGGTTGGAGGTCGGCTCGGCCACCAGCAGGGCGCGCGACCTGCCGACGAGCCCGGCGGACACCATGCCGGCCGCGCCCTCGCAGCCGGTCTCCTCGCCCACGGTGAAGACCATCTCCAGGGCGGCCTTCGGCCCGGTGCGGCGCACGTGCCGCTCGGCGGCGACCACCAGCGCGGCGACGCCGGCCTTCATGTCGCTCGAACCACGCCCGTACAGGCGGTCGCCGTCGATCTCCGCGCCGTGCGGCGCGTGCCGCCACGCCTGCCCGCCCAGCGGAACCGTGTCGAGGTGCCCGGTCAGCGTCACCGGTTCGCCCGTGCCCCAGCGGGCGACCAGCCCGGTGCGGCCGGGCGCGTGCTCGTGCGTGCGCACCGCGAAACCGGCGTCGGACAGCCGTCTCGCGATCGGGCCGGCCACCGCGGCCTCGCCCCCGCCCACCGAGTCGATCCTGATCAGCTCACGTGCCAGCTCGACCGCCTCGTTCACGCGGCCTCCTTCCTCAGCTACTCCGCGACGCCGGCCGCCACCGGCCGGCTGGTCTGCCGCACGACGAGCCGTGGAGCGATGGCGATGCGCTGCGCGGGCCGGGGGTCGCCGGCCTTGACCTGGCCGAGCAGGCGCACGGCCTCCGCCGCCATCTCCTCCACCGGCTGGCGCACGGTGCTGAGCGGCGGGTCGCACATCGTCGCGTGTCCCACGTCGTCGAACCCCACCACGGCCACGTCCTCGGGGACGCGCACCCCGCCGAACCGCAGCGACCGCACCAGGCCCACGGCGATCTCGTCGTTGGCGCAGACGACCGCGTCCGGCAGCCGGCCGGAGTCGAGCAGCCTGCGCCCGGCCTCGACGCCCCATTCGAGGGTGAACTCGCCCAGCAGCGGCGGCAGGACCTCCACGCCGGCCCGCGCGGCGGTGCGTTCGAACCCGCTGAGCCGTAACCGGGCGGAGGAGCTCTCCAGGCGGCTGCCCGCGAAGACCACCGAGCGGGCTCCGCCCGCGATCACGTGCTCGACCGCGAGGGCCAGCCCGGCCTCGTCGTCCACGCCCACCCAGTCGGCCCCGCCGCCCTCGATGTAGCGGTCGACCTGCACCAGCGGCACCCGGCGGGCCGCGTCCAGCACCGCGGGGACGCTGGCCTCGATGTCGCACGGGCTGATGATCAGGCCGTCCACGCGCCGGGCCAGCAGGGTCTCCAGCCTGCGGGCCTCGACCTGCGGACTGTACTGGGACGCGCACAGCAGCAGGTCGGTGCCGGAGTTCTGCAGCTCGCGCTCCACGGCCTCGACGATCGTGGTGAAGAACGGGTTGCCGATGCCCGGGACGACCATGCCGATGGTGCCGGTGGTCTGGTCGCGCAACGCCTTGGCGACCGCGTTCGGCTGGTAACCCAGTTCGGCGGCAGCGCGCGCCACCCGCTCGGCGATCTCCGGCGTGACCTTGCGCCGCCCCGAGAGGGCACGGGAGGCCGAGGCCACGGAGACGCCGGCCGCTCGTGCCACGTCGTGAATCGTCACGCCCATCGTGTAATCGATTTCCCTTGATCTTTGCCAACGATCGACCTTGTCGACCTTTGTGACGCCAGGATCACCAGGAACGATAGAGGTTCTGTGAGGAAAACGCACCCTTGACGGTGCTTTTTTGGTCCCACTAGCATGCCCGAAACTCGGGTAATCGATTACCCAATCGATCTCACTCCTTCCCGCCCCCCCGAAAGGCTCATCTCTCATGGCGCGATCCACGAGGCTCATCCGCCTGACAGCGGCGACGACGATCCTGGCCACCGGCCTGCTGGCGGCGGCCTGTGGCGGCTCGGACGACTCCGGCGCTTCCGGAGGCTCCGGCGGAGACCGGCCCCGGGTCGGGCTGGTCCAGATCAACCAGCAGGCGATCTTCTTCAACGAGATGAACGCCGGCGCCCAGCAGGCGGCGAAGGAGGCGAACGTCGATCTCACGATCTTCAACGCCAACGACGACCCGGCCAAGCAGAACGAGGCCGTCGACAACTTCGTCCAGCAGCAGTTCGACGCGGTCATCGTGGTCGCCATCGACGTCGAGGGCATCAAGCCCGCCGTGAAGATCGCCAAGGACGCCGGGCTGAAGGTCGTCGCCGTGGACGCGATCGTCGACTCGCCCGCCGTGGACACCCAGGTGGGCGTGGACAACGCCGCGGCGGCCCAGCAGGCGGGCGACTTCGTCAACAAGTGGGCCCAGGCGCAGGGCCTGACCGCACCGAAGATCGGCGTGGTGGGCGCGCTGAACTCCTTCATCCAGAACATCCGCAAGGACGACTTCAACAAGACCGTCGAGGGCGCGGGCGCCAAGATCGTGCAGACCGTCGACGGGCAGAACAAGCAGGAGGCCGCGATGGCGGCCGCGGAGAACCTGCTCACCTCCCGCTCCGACATGAACATCGTGTACGCCACCGGCGAGCCGGCCCTGCTCGGCACGGTCGCCGCGGTGAAGTCGCAGAACGCGGCCGACCGGGTCAAGGTCTTCGGCTGGGACCTGACCAAGGAGGCCATCACCGGCATCGACGAGGGGTTCGTCGCCGGGGTGGTCCAGCAGGACCCGAAGACCGAGGGCTACGAGGCCGTCAAGGAGGCCAAGGCCCTGATCGGCGGCGCCCAGGCGAAGAAGAAGATCGACGTGCCCGTGACGATCGTGACCAAGGACAACGTCGACCCGTACCGCGCCACGTTCAAGTGAGCGGCGAAGGGACTCGCATGACCGACCAAGAGGCGGGTCGCGTTGACCGGGTGGTCATGCGCGACATCCGCAAGCGCTACGGAATGGTCGACGCGCTGCGCGGCGTGACGCTGCGCGTCGGCCCGGGAGAGGTGGTGGGGCTCGTCGGCGACAACGCGGCCGGCAAGTCCACCCTCATGAAGGTGCTGGCCGGCGCCGTCGTGCCGGACTCCGGCGAGATCGTCTTCGACGGCCGGCCGGTCGCCTTCGCCAGCCCGAAAGACGCCCGCGAGCTGGGCATCGAGATGGTCTACCAGGACCTCGCGCTGTGCGACGACATCGACGTCGCCGGGAACCTGTTCCTCGGCAGGGAGCCGCGCAAGGCCGGCGGGATGATGCTCGACGTCCGCAAGATGCACGCGGACGCCCGTCGCCACCTCGACGCGCTGAACATCCGGATCCCGCTGACGGACATCCCCGTCGGAGGGCTGTCGGGCGGCCAGCGGCAGGCGGTCGCCATCGCCAGGGCGGTGACCTTCGGGCCCAAGCTGCTCATCCTCGACGAGCCGACGGCGGCGCTCGCCGTCGCCGAGGTCGAGACCGTCCTCGAACTGATCAAGACCGTCTCGGCCCAGGGCGTCTCGGTGATCCTCATCACGCACCGCCTGCAGGACCTCTTCCGGGTCTGCGACCGGCTCTGCGTCATGTACGAGGGCACGCTCAGGGCCGACCTGGACGCCCGGAGCACCAGCCTCGAACGGCTCGTGTCGGAGATCGTCGCCCACGACGAGGAAGACAAGGAGGGGAGGCGACGGTGACCGCCACCAAGACCGGGACCAGCCAGCGGGTCGTCACCACCAGGTCGGCCCGGGCCAGCGCCCACATCGGCCGGCACGCGCAGACGATCGCGATCGCGGTCGTGCTGGTGGTCCTGCTGATCTTCTTCGCGTTCTCCGCCGACCGGTTCGCCACCACCGGCAACGTGCTCAACCTGCTGCGGCAGATCGCCCCCACGCTGGTCGTCGCGACCGCGATGACCTTCGTGATCAGCACGTCCGGCATCGACCTGTCGGTCGGATCCACGGTCGCGCTGTCCGGGTCGCTGCTCGCGATCGTGCTGCAGCACGGGTGGAACCCCACCCTCGCCCTGGTCGCGATCCTCGCGCTCGGCGCGCTGATCGGGTTCGTGAACGGGTGGTTCTCCTCCTACCAGAACATCCCGCCGTTCATCGTCACGCTCGCGATGCTGTCGATCATGCGGGGCACGGCGCTGCGCGCCACCGAGGGCTACTCGACCCCCATCGACGGAGACCTCTGGATCGTCCAGATCGGACAGGGCCGCATCGCCGGAGTGCCCGTCCCGGCCATCCTCGCCGTGATCATCGCGCTCGTCGGCTGGCTCGTCCTCACCCGCACGCCGTTCGGCCGCTACGTCATCGGCCTCGGCTCCAACGGCGAGTCGCTGCGCCGCACCGGTGTGAACACGCGGAAGGTCGGGCTGACCGTCTACGTGCTCACCGGCCTGGCGGCGGCGGTGGCGGGCGTGCTGATCGCCACCCGGCTCAGCTCCGGCTCGTCCAACGCCGGCTCCGGCTTCGAACTGGAGGTCATCACGGCCGTCGTGCTCGGCGGCACCAGCCTCTTCGGCGGCCGGGCGAGCATGCTCGGCACGATCCTCGGCGCGCTCACGCTCGGCGTGATCGCCAACGGCCTCGTGCTGCTGCACGTCTCGCCGTTCTACGTGCAGATCGTGCAGGGCGGCATCCTGCTGCTGGCCATCTTCGCCAACAGCAAGGTGTGGGCGAAGTTCGGAGCCATCCGCAAATGACCTCCGCCTCCCGGCCTCCGGCCGTGACGACCGTGCTCGGCCCGGTGTCCCCCGACGACCTCGGGATCACGCTCTGCCACGAGCACCTCCGCAACGACGGCGCCCGCGCCTGGCACCCCGCGCCCGAGGGCGACGCCGAGGGCGAGCTGATCGCCCGCGACCGCCTGCGGTTGGAGTTCCTCGGCAGGCTGCGCAACGACCCGTACCTCTCCCGCGACAACGTGTCGCTGGACGACACGGGGACCGCGATCGAGGAGGTGCGCAGGTTCGCCGAGCGCGGCGGGCGCACGCTGCTCGAGGTGACGCCCGAGGGGATCGGGCGGGCCCCCGCCGAGCTGGTCGCGATCGCCCGCGCCACCGGGCTGAACGTCGTCATGGGCTGCGGCTTCTACCTGGAGAAGACCCATCCGGCCCGGGTCCGCCAGATGAGCGCGGCGGACGTCGCCGACGAGATCGAGCGCGACCTGACCGAGGGCGTGGACGGCGTTCGCGCGGGCGTGATCGGCGAGATCGGCGTCTCGCCGGACTTCACCGCCGAGGAGGAGAAGGTGCTGCGCGGCGCGGCCCGGGCGCAGGCCCGCACCGGCGTGCCGCTCTCGGTCCACCTCCCCGGCTGGGTGCGGCACGGCCACCGCGTGCTCGACATCGTCGCCGAGGAGGGCGGCCTGCTCGCCGGCACCGTGCTCTCGCACCTCAACCCCAGCGGGGCGGACCGCGACTACCAGGTGTCCCTCGCCCTGCGCGGCGCCTACCTCGGCTACGACATGTGCGGCATGGACTACCTCTATCCGGGCGAGGGCCAGTCCCCGTGCGACGAGGAGAACGCCGCCGCGGTGGCCTGGCTGGTCCGCGCCGGGATCGGGAACCGGGTGCTGCTCTCCCAGGACGTGTTCCTGAAGACCATGCTCGTCCGTTACGGCGGGACCGGCTACGCCCACATCCTCACCCACTTCGTCCCGCGCCTGCACCGGCACGGGCTGACCGCCGGCGACACCACCCGGCTGCTCGCGGACAACCCGCGCGAGCTCTTCCTCGCCGCCGCGCGCGGCCACTGATCACACACACGAACAGAAGGAGAAGATTTCCATGACCCGCGTGCTGGTCGCCGGCGAATCGTGGGTGAGCCAGTCGACCCACTTCAAGGGCTTCGACTCGTTCACCACGACCACCTACCACACCGGAATCGATCCGCTGCGGGACGTCCTGGTGGCCGACGGCATCGAGGTCGACCACCTGCCCGCGCACGACGTGCCCGCGTTGTTCCCCGGCACGCCCGAGGCGCTCGCGGCGTACGACGTGGTCGTGCTCTCCGACATCGGGGCCAACAGCATCCTGCTGCACCCCGCTACGTGGCTGACCAGCGAGAAGACCGTCAACCGCATCGACCTGCTGGCCGACTGGGTGGAACAGGGCGGCGGCCTCGCCATGGCCGGCGGCTACCTGAGCTTCCAGGGCTTCGAGGCCAAGGCCGCCTTCGCCGGCACGGCGGTCGAGCGGGTGCTCCCCGCCCGGATCTCCCGCTACGACGACCGCGTCGAGACCCCGCAGGGCGTGCCCGGCCTGCTCGCCGGCGACGCGCACCCTATCGTGGCCGGACTCCCCGCCCAGTGGCCCGACCTGCTCGGTTACAACCGGTTCGCGCTGCCCGAGGACGCCACGCTGCTCGCGACCGTCGCCGGCGACCCCCTGCTCGCCGTACGGCAGGCGGGGGAGGGCCGCACGCTCGCCTGGGCCTCCGACATCGCGCCGCACTGGTGCCCGGACGAGTTCGTCTCCTGGGACGGCTACCGCACCCTGTTCACCCGTGCGGTCCGCTGGCTCGCGAAGGAGCTCTGACATGCCGATCCCGGTGATCCTCGACTGCGACCCCGGGCACGACGACGCCATGGCCATCCTGCTCGCGGTGGCCCACCCGGCGATCGACCTGCGCGCGGTCACGACGGTCGCGGGAAACCAGACGGTGGAGAAGACCGCGCTCAACGCGCGGCGGATGCTGAGCCTGGCCGGCGTCACCGGCGTGCCGGTCGCCGCCGGCTGCGATCGCCCGCTCGCGGCGCCGCTGGAGATCGGCGACTACGTGCACGGGGAGAGCGGCCTGGACGGCCCGGCGTTCGGGGAGCCGAGCGTCCCGCTCGACCCCCGCCACGGCGTGGACCTCATCCACGACACGCTGGCGGCCGCCGCCGAGCCGCTGACCGTGGTGGCCATCGGCCCGCTGACGAACATCGCCACGCTGCTCCGCCGCCATCCGGAGGACCGCGAGCGGATCAGGGAAGTCGTGATCATGGGAGGCTCCACGGATCGCGGCAACCACACGCCGTACGCGGAGTTCAACGTGTACGCCGATCCGGAGGCGGCGGCGGAGGTGCTCGGCAGCGGCGTGCCGACGACGTGGGTCGGGCTCAACGTCAGCCACCAGGCGCTGGTGACCGCCGACGTGCTCGCCAGGATCGAGGCGCTCGGCACCCCGCTCGCCCGCGTCTGCGTGGAACTGCTCACGTTCTTCGGCTCCACCTATCACGAGACGTGGGGGTTTCCCGCGCCGCCGCTGCACGACCCGATCACGGTGGCGTACCTGATCGATCCCACGGTCCTGACGTACGAGCGGGTGGGCCTGCGGATCGAGCTGGACGGCCGGCACACCCGGGGAGCGACCGTGGCCGACCTGCACCGACGCATGGACTGGGAGCCCAACGCGAACGTCGGGACCGGGCTGGACCGCGACCGGTTCTGGGATCTCATGATCGGCGCGATCGAGACGCTCGGCCGGGCCTCCTGAGCGTCTCCGCAGCACTGACAGCCTGAAACAGGAGGAACGTCATGGAACCGAAAGGTGTCGTCGTCGTCGGGAGCATCTCCGCGGATGTCACCGCCTTCACCCGCCGCCTCCCGCGCCGGGGAGAGACCGTTCTCGGCGACGACGTCACCTTGGTCCTCGGCGGGAAGGGAGCCAACCAGGCGGTCGCCGCCGCCCGTGCGGGAGCGCCCACCTGGCTGGTCGGCTGCGTCGGCACCGATCCGTTCGGTGAGATCGTCTCGTCGGCGCTGCGCTCCCACGGCGTGGCGCTGACGGAGGTCCGCGCCGTCGAGAACCGCACGGGCGTCGCGCACATCAGAGTGGACGCGTCGGGCGAGAACGACATCGTGATGACTCCTCTCGCCAACGCGGACCTCAGCGCCGAGATGGTGGACGAGAGCATCCGGGCCGTGCGCGGCAAGGCGAGCGTGCTGCTCCTCCAGCTCGAGATTCCCGCCGAGGTCGCCTGCCACGCGGCCGAAGCGGGTGCGCGGGCCGGGCTGACCGTGGTGCTCGACCCCGCGCCCGCGCAGCCGCTGCCCGACCACGTGTGGCCGCACGTCGCCGTCGTCACCCCCAACGAGAGCGAGGCCGCCGCGCTGACCGGGGTGGAGGTCGTCGACGTCGCGTCGGCCGAGCGGGCCGCGGCCTGGTTCCTCGGCCGCGGCGTGCGGCACGCGCTCATCACGCTCGGATCGGCCGGCGCCCTGTCGGTCACCCCGGAGCGCACCCGGCACTTCCCGGCCTACCCCGTCACCCCGGTCGACACCACCGCCGCGGGCGACGCCTTCACCGGCTCCCTGGGCGCGGCCCTCGCGGCGGGCCTCGACACCGCCACGACCATCCGGCGGGGGATGGCCGCCGGAGCCCTGGCGACCACGCTGCCCGGCGCCAGCCCCTCGCTGCCCGATCGGAAGGCGGTGGACGAGCTGGTCGCCCTGCACAGCGTCGCGGAACCGGGCGACCGAGGCCGCTGATCGTCCCCCGCCGGAGAAGGGGCGTGCGGGAGCAGGCAGAGGCGTGTCGTGCGGGAGTGCGCAGAGGCATGTCGAGCAAGAGCGAGTGAAAGAGCAGGCAAAGCCGCCTTCGGACCGCACCCGGCGGGCGTTAGCGTCTCGCCGACCCGTCGCGCCGCGCCGCTCCCGTGCCGCGTCCGCGGCCGGTCGTGGTGACCGTACGGGCCGGGCCGGGCACAGCCCGCCGCGAGGAAGGGGCAGGCGTGGGACGAGCGCGTGGAACCGGTGCCGTGACCATGGTGCTGGCGATCATCGGAGGGTTCGCCCTCGCCGGTTGTGCGGCGCAGCCGGCCCCGCCGCCTGCCGAGCCGCCGGGGGCCGCGCCCTCGCGGGTCACGAGCACCGGGCCGGCGTCCGCTTCGCCGTCGCCGGACACCGCCGCGTCGCTCGAGGCGAGAGGCCGGGATCGGGCCGACGTCTACGCGGCCGACCGGCCGGGGATGCTCAGCCCCGTCGTCAGGGGGTTCCGCTCCCTCGTGTACGTGCCCAACAGCGAGAGCGGCACGGTCGACGTCATCGACCCGGAGACCTACCGCATCGTGCGGCACTTCACGGTCGGGGCGCTGCCCCAGCACGTGGTGCCGTCCTGGGACCTCAAGACGCTGTGGGTGAACAACAACCGGGGCAACTCCCTGACCCCCATCGACCCCCGCACGGGCAAGCCCGGCCACCCGGTGCCCGTGGAGGACCCCTACAACCTGTACTTCTCGCCGGACGGCGCGTACGCCCTGGTCATGGCGGAGCGCAACAACCAGCTCGACCTGCGCGACCCGCACAGCATGAAGCTGCTGCGCTCGCTGTCGCTGCCCTGCCGGGGCATCAACCACGGCGACTTCACCGCCGACGGCTCGGTGTTCCTCGCGAGCTGCGAGTTCAGCGGCGACCTGGTCGTGCTCGACTGGCGGACGCCGAGCGTGATCCGGCACATCCACCTGGGCCACATGAGCATGCCGCAGGACGTGAAGCTGTCGCCCGACGGCACCGTCTTCTATGTGGCCGACATGGAGCGGCACGGGGTGTGGCTGGTGGACGCGGCGACGTACACGGTCATGCGGTTCCTGCCGACCGGCCGGGGCGCGCACGGCCTGTACGTGAGCCGCGACTCGCGCCGTCTGTACGTGTCCAACCGGGGCGAGGGATCGGTGTCGGTCGTGTCGTTCCGGCAGCGGAAGGTGGTGGACGTCTGGCGCATCCCCGGCGGCGGCTCGCCCGACATGGGCGGGGTGTCGGCCGACGGCACGAAGCTGTGGCTCAGCGGCCGCTACCACGGCGTGGTCTACGTCTTCGACACCCGGGACGGCAGGGTCGTCCGCACCATCCCCGTCGGCGCGGGGCCGCACGGGCTGTGCGTGTATCCGCAGCCGGGCCGCTACTCACTCGGCCACACGGGCATCTTCCGGTGACGCGCTGATCTCCCTCGCAGGACGCTCCATCGGATGCAGAACCGAGACGGGAACGGTCCATCTGCATCAAGGGCGGTCAATATGATCGATGCCGATCATGTCCCCCCATCCCAGGAGCATCCCTGTGCGTACCCGATCTCTGCTGGCGGCCGCAGCGGTGGCCGCCGGCGTGGTCGCCGTCTCCCACCCCGCCCACGCGGCGGGCCCCGCCGTACGGATCACGAAGATCTACTACGACTCGCCCGGCTCGCCGGACTTCGGCGCGAACAGCAGCCTGAACGGCGAGTACGTGCAGGTCAAGAACACGACGAAGAAGGCCGTCAGTTTGAAGGGCTGGACCGTCCGCGACGACACGAAGCGGTCCGATCACATCTACACGTTCGGCCCGTTCACTCTCGGAGCCGGGAAGACGGTCACGCTGCGGACCGGCCGCGGAAAGGACACCTCCACCACCCTCTACTGGGGCCGGAGCGGGGGAACGCTCGCCTACATCTGGAACCAGACCAAGGACAAGGCGTACCTGCGGAACGCCTCCGGCATGCTGGTGGACTCCTGCGCGTACAACTCGTCGCGGCAGGACTACAAGATCTGCTGACCGCGGCCGGCCCTGCGACCCGGCCCCCGGCGGAGTAGCGCCGGGGGCCGGGTCGTCCTGCCCGGCGCGGAGTGAAACATTCAGCGGCCACGGCGGGATTTCGACCAGCTTCGCCACCCTCTCTGTCCTGGTCGTGGCGGAACGGTGTTCCCAAGGTCCCCGGGGTGCGTCCTTTAACGCCCGACCGGATCGAGCCCCGCGATCGCCGTGCTGGATCGGTCCGTGAATCTCGCAATAACCTCCGGGCACTCGGCACTCCTGCAACGGATGAGGTGTGAATTGACCGCACGCTCGCGAGGACGTCGCCTGACGACGTCGATCGCCATGGCCATCGCCGCGATGGCCGCCGCGCTCCTGCCGCTCAGCCCTGCGCACGCGGCGTACGGCCCGGACCAGCCGGTCTACCTGCAGCTGGTGAGCAACGACGGCAACGCGACGCAGCTGGCCCTCCTGGACGGCACGGTGGCGTTCGACGACGGGAACACCAAGTACCGCTACTCGCTGCGGCTGTGCTGGCAGCACGCCTACCCCGCGCCCTACTTCCTGATCAACGTCAACGGCACGAGCTCGTCGTGGCCGACCCAGACCGGGACCACGTCCTATGCCGGGTGCCAGCAGGCCTTCCTGTACAGCGGCGAGGTGAACTTCGGCAGCACCGTCCGTAACGTCCGCTTCGACGTGACCGGAGGGTGGTTCGGCAGCAACGGCCAGTACCAGACCCGCACCAAGAGCACCGGCACCTACGACAACCCCTACAACTGACCGGCTCGGGTGCGACACTCCGCCCGGTGAGGCGGGCTGAGGCTCGCGCCGGCGGCGGGGACGGCTGAACGGCTGAACGGCGAGGTCTCCGGCATGGCGGTCCTTCGTGGAACCGCCTGCCGGAGACCTCGTCGCCGTCCGGCGACGCGCAAGCCGGGACTCCCGCAGTGGCGTCCGCGGTCTGTGCGAGGAGCCGGGGACGGCGGGGCGGGCGCTCGGCCGGGGGCGATAGCCTCGCGGGGTGAGCCGCACCTCTCGTTCCCGCCGGGCGCCGCGCGCCGGCGAGCCCTGTCCCTGTGGCCTGCCGGCCGTCTACGGCGAATGCTGCGGCCGGTTCCACGCGGGGCAGTCCGTGCCGACGGCCGAGGCGCTGATGCGCTCGCGCTTCTCCGCGTTCGCCGTCGAGGACGAGGCGTACCTGCTGCGGACCTGGCATCCCTCCACCTGTCCGGCACGGGTCGAGTTCGACCAGGGCATGCGGTGGACCGGGCTGGAGATCGAGGCGGTCACGGGCGGGAGCCCGATCCACACCGACGGCACCGTCACCTTCCGCGCCCGGTACGCCTATCGGGGACAGCCCGGCGAGATGCGTGAGCAGAGCCGCTTCGTCCGCCACGAAGGCGCCTGGGTCTATCTCGACGCCGTCGGTGAGTGAGCGAGAAGACCGGACCGAGACCGAGACCCGGCGCAAATGTCTGTCATTCCGGATTTATGTCGATAATGACATTTGAGGGCATGAACGTGTGATGTCCGATCGGAAGGCATAGCGACAAAAAATACGTCATCATCCATGCTGCGCTTGGCATGAGCGGGGCTGAGGCCATGGCGCGGGGTATGAGGTCATCGTTGCTTATGTCCGCGACGAAAGCCCATTGCCGCATGGCCTTGGTAGGTAGGTGCGTTCCACGATGTCTCGCCGCTGTACGTCCCGCTCCCGCCCGCACAGGGCTCTGACGGTCCGTCACCTGACGCTGGCCGCTCTCGTGACCGCGATCGCGTGGAGCGCCGCGGCCCAGGAGGCGAGCGCGAGCGCGCAGCTCCTGAGCCGCGCTCCGATGAAGGCCACGGGCCATGGCGGCGAGGGTCAGGTGGCGTCGGGCGGGACGGCCACGGCCCGGCAGCTCAAGTCGGGCAACGGCAAGTTCAACCAGAATCTCAACGGCGTGTTCGCCCCGACCTTCATGATCGGCCAGCAGCAGACCGGCATCACGAACGGCGGGCGCATCAGCACCCAGGGCGCCTTCTGCGGTCCCGGCCCGAGGAAGTGCAAGATCTGGCAGAACATGCCCATCAATTCCAATGCCTGGTGATCGCGATCGAATGCGCGCGGGCCGTGGATTTCATGAATGCGGGGTCGTGCTGACTGATATGGCAATGATGCCGTAAGACGCCGCGCGCGCCGGGCGCGGGAAACCAGCGGGTCGCTAGCCTGAAAATGCCCGGGGGAAAAGGGCCGCCCGGGCATTGCGGCGGCGACTGGCGGGAGCGCGCGATGAAGTGTCAGCGGTATGGCGGGACGGCCATGAGGAAGGTCGGTCTTGGTCTCCTCGCCTGCGCGTCGGTCGTGGCGGCGCTGGCCGCCGCGGGGCCTGCCGCCGGGGCCACGCGTGCCCACGGGCGGGAGACGCCGCACCACCAGGAGTCCGGGCTCCGGTCCGCGCGGGCCGAAAGGGCCGCCGCCCAGCCCGAGCTGACCGCCTCGAGCCCCACGACCAATCGCGGTACGCAGCAGATCACCATCAACGTCGCGAACGGCGGGACCGGCATCCAGAACGCGATGTGCAGGGGCAACCGGGCGTGCGACATCGCGCAGGCGCTCGGCACGCCCTACACGGGCGCATCGCCCGTGCCGGCCCCGGCCCCGCAGGCGTCGCCCAAAGCGAGGGCGGCGACCCGGGCGGGAGCGGCGAGCCGTGGAGCGTCGGCGACCCGGGCGGGGGCGGCCTCTCGGCGTGCGGCGGTCTCCGCGGGCCGGTGGGGGACGGGCCTCCAGGCGGCGCGCACCCGAGGGCTTGTGATGCTGGGGGATCAGGGCGCGCGGACGCGCCGGTGAACGCGGGGCTCGGCCGGGGCCGACTCCGTTGGTAATCTCGAGATGAGGAAGGGGTCACGGCCCTTCCCTCCTGTCCACGGCCCGCCAACGAGGAACTCCTCCGAGTCGTCAGGATCTGCGCACCATGTCGAAAGCCGGTCGGTCCCAAGAGGAGATGCGCCGGCGCAACCTCGGCGATCTGCTGCGGCACGTGCATCTGGCCGGGGCGCTCTCCCGTTCCGAGCTGGCCGACCGGATGGGCCTCAATCGCAGCACCATCATGGCGCTGACCGCCGAACTGTCCGCGGCGGGGCTGGTCGGTGAGGAGCTGCCCGGAGACACCGGCAGGGCGGGCCGGCCGTCCCTGGTTGTCCGCCCGCAGCGCGACCGGGCGCACGTGCTGGCCTTCGACGTCCGCGTCGACCGCCTGGTCGCGGCCCGAGTGGGACTGGGCGGTGAGATCCTCGACCGCCGCGAGGCGGTGAGGCCCCGCGCGGGCGCGGACCTGGAGGACGTCGTCGGCGTGCTCGCGGGCTTCGGCCGCGAGCTGCGGCGCGGCGCCCGGCCGGGCTCGGTGTGCGTGGGGGTCGGCGCGGCCTACTGCGGCATGATCCGGCCCGACGACGGCACGGTGCGGTACGGGCCCTACGTCGGCTGGGTGGACCAGGCGTTCGGCGTCGAGCTCGGCTCCCGGTTGGGGCTGCCGGTGCTGGTGGGCAACGAGGCCCACCTGGGCGCGCTGGCCGAGCGCGACCGCGGCGTGGGCCGCGGCTTCGACAACCTGATCTACCTGCACGGCGACGTCGGTGTGGGCGGCGGGATCATCGTCGGCGGCAAGCTGCTCGGCGGCGACGGCGGCTACGGGTGCGAGCTGGGGCACATGATGGTGAACCCGTACGACGGGCGGCCCTGCATGTGCGGCTCGCGCGGCTGCCTGGAGGCCGAGGTCGGCGAGCACGCCCTGATCGACGCCGCGGGCCGTTCCGGCGAGCTGAGCGGCCGTGAGGGCGTGCGCGCCGTGGTGGAGGCCGCCGGACGCGGAGACGCGGCGGCCGAGGAGGCGCTGCACCGGATCGGCGACTGGCTGGGCATCGGCGTGGCGAACCTGATCAACCTCTTCAACCCCGGCATGGTGATCTTCGGCGGGATGCTGCGGGACGTGTACCCGGGCTCGGCGGCGCAGGTCGGCCGCAGGGTGGAGGCGAACGCCATGGTGATCTCCCGCGAGCAGGTGCGGTTGCAGGTGTCGGCGCTCGGCGACGACGTCACGCTGGTCGGCGCCGCTGAGCTGGCCTTCTCCAGGCTCCTGGCCAGCCCACTCGAGGTGCTCGCGGAGATGCGGCGTCGCACGGCACACCGGGCCGCGCCCCGCAAGCGCGCGCTCGCGCTCTGAGGGCGCCGCGCCGAACGGGGTTCAGAGGCGGGCGCAGGCTACGACCTCACCCGCGACGCCCCGATCTCCCGGGTCGACCTGCTGCTCGCGCGCGACACGCTGCTGTACTTGGACACCGACACGCAGCTCACCGTCGTCCGCAAGTTCCACTTCGCCCTCGCCGACCCCGGCTACCTGTTGCTGGGCAAGGCGGAGATGCTGCTCGACCACGGCGACAAGTTCGAGCCGGTGGACCTGCGCGCGCCTGTTCAGGAAGATCCCCCAGCCCGCGGGCGGGGCGCGGATCGGCTGGAACTCGCCCCCGGCGCACGCGCAGGAGAACACCCGCCTTCCGCGCCTGCAGAGCGCGGCGCTCGCCTCCGGCCCGGTCGCCCAGAGGAGCCCGGGGGCGGAGGAGCTGTGGGGGCTGCGCCGACGACGCCCACGGCCGCGGCCTGCCCTCGCTCGACATCGGCCTGCCCCTCGACCCGCTGCTGCCCGCGATGCGGCGCGTGCTGGCCGGCGAGCCGGCCGTGGGCGGTCAGGCGGACCCGGTGGGCGTCGAGACCGTCGACCGCCGGGGCCGCCCCGTCCGGCTCGCGGTCACACTGGCGCCGCTCCACGAGGACGGCGCCTCCGTCCAGGGCCTGATCCTGGTCATGAGCGGGAAGTGACGCACGTCAGGGGCCGGGAACGAGACCGACCCCGCCCAGGATGTCGCCGCCCGGCATGCCGTTCCATTCGAGCTCCACACTCTCGGGCCGCCACCTGTGCAGCGGCACGACGCCGGGTTCCAGCACGTGGAGGCCGTCGAAGAAGGTCCGGACCTGGGCCGCGGTGCGAGGCACGATGCCGCCCGCGGTGGTCGCGGTGTAGACGTCCCGGCCCCGCCTCACCGCGTCCTCGTCCAGGTCGCCTCGGGTGATGTGGGAGACCACCAGGTGGCTGCCCGGGACGAGCGGCGTGCGGAACGCGCCGACGACGCCTGCCGCCTCCGCGTCGTCGGTCACGAAGTGGAGGACGGCCAGCATGATCAACGCGACCGGCCGGGTGAAGTCGAGATGGGTGAGGACGCCCGGGTGACCGAGGATCGACTCCGGTTTCCGCATGTCGCCGTCGATCACGATCGACCGGGGGTTGTCGGCGAGCAGGGCGCGTGCGTGGGCGAGCACGATCGGGTCGTTGTCGACGTAGACGACCCGGGACTCCGGCGCCTCGGCCTGCGCCACCTGGTGGACGTTCGCCTGCGTCGGCAGCCCGGTGCCGATGTCGAGGAACTGCCGGATGCCCGAGCGCGCCAGGTGCCGTACGGCCCGCACGAGGAAGGCGCGGTTGGCCCGGGCGACCTCGCGGGCGTTGGGCAGGATCGAGATGATCTTCTCGGCGGCCTCGCGGTCGGCCGCGAAGTTGTCCTTGCCGCCCAGGTAGTAGTCGTACATCCGGGCCACGCTCGGCGTGCCGGGGTCCACCACCCACGCGGGAGCCTGCTCCTCGTGCACGCTCTGCCCTCCACTGCTCGGGTCGGTCCACCGCATGGGACGACGACCATCCTAGGGACACACGTGCCGATTCTGACCGTCTGATCCGACAATCGGCAATGTCAGATGTCCTGATGTGCGACCACGCCGACGCCGCCGGCGCGCGTGGTGCACGGCTCCCGGCCGGGTAGGGGATCGCTGCGGGGGGAGGTGACGGCATGGAGCCGCGCGGCGCCCTCGGGCTGCGTATGGTGCTGGCCACCTTCGGGCTGGTCGTCTGCGGCTTCATCGCGATCACGGCGTACGCGGCGGGGCTGGTCGTGCCGGCGGTCGTCGCGACCCTGCTCGCGATCGCCGCCGCGGCCGACTTCGTCATGCTGGTTCGCCGCCGCGCCGGGCGGTGAGGAAAGGGCATGCGGGACATTCAAAAATAGAACGCGTTCTCGTACGCTCCGGGTATGCGTTTCACCTATGCCGAGGCCATGACCGACCCGTCGTACCATCTGCCGCTCGCCCGGGCCGCGGAGGCGGCGGGGTACGCGAGCATGAGCGTGGCCGACTCCCTGGTCTACCCCCGGGAGTCCGACGCGAGGTATCCGTACACGGCGGACGGAGACCGGGAGTTCCTGGAGGACAAGAGCTTCATCGAGACGTTCGTCCTCATCGCGGCGATGGGGGCGGTGACGTCGACGATCCGGTTCACGCCGTTCGTCCTCAAGCTCACGGTGCGACCTCCGGTGCTGGTGGCCAAGCAGGCCGCCTCGGTCGCCTGGCTCACCGGCGGCCGGCTCGGCCTCGGCGTCGGGCTGAGCCCCTGGCCGGAGGACTACGCCGTGACGGGCGTGCCGTGGGCGCGGCGGGGCAGGCGCATGGACGAGGCCATCGAGATCGTCCGCGGCCTGACGCGCGGCGGCTACTTCGAATACCACGGCGAGTTCTACGACCTGCCGCCGGTCAAGATGTCCCCGGTGCCGGCCGAGCCGATCCCGATCCTGGTCGGCGGCCACAGCGAGGGGGCGCTGCGCCGCGCCGCCCGGCTCGGGGACGGCTGGATGCACGGCGGAGGCGACCCCGCCGAACTGGACGAGCTGCTCGCCAGGCTCGCCGCGCTGCGCGCCGAGGAGGGCACCGCCGACCGGCCCTTCGAGATCCATGTGATCTCCCCGGACGCCTACAGCGCGGACGGGGTGAAGCGGCTGGCCGACAAGGGCGTGACCGACGTGATCGTCGGCTTCCGCAGGCCGTACGTGAAGGGGCCCGACACCGAGCCGCTGAACCGGAAGATCGAGCATTTGGAGCGCTTCGCCGAGGCCGTGATCGCCAAGGTCGCCTAGTGGGTGGCCGGCCGCCCTTGGATCCTTTGGCGCGGCGGTTGGCGTCCTGGTCGGTCTTGCTGGGGATGGTGGCCTTGATGCCGCGACGCGGTGTCAGACGACCCGGTGACCAAAAGCGATCATCGCGAGGGGTGGGACAAGATCACGTCAAGGGTTGGCAGGGCGAGCCGTGTCAGGTCCGCTTCGGTGATCTCGGCGGGTGGATCTTCCCTGCGATGCCAGTGCTGATTTTTCGGGGCTGGTGAATGCAGGCAGTTTCTGCCCGATGAGAGGAATCTTCATGAGGCACATCTCACGGATGTGTTACCTCGTCGCGGCCTTGGCGGCGGCGGCCAGGCAGGTGCTCCGATCCTTCACGGAGAAATTGAGACGGCCAAAAGCGCCAGGGCCTGTAGAGGCGACCGGGGTAAGACACAGCCAGACCCCACCGCCGCCTCGCGCAGCTCATCCACCACCTGGGCCCCCGGCCGCGCATCCGCGCCGGGGGCCCACACATGCCCTGGGCAGGAACGACTCTCAGCCAGCCCTCGCACGCCGTGATCGCCACCGTCGCGCTCATCACGACCCGGCCGGCCCTCACGGCAGAATGATGTACCTCGGCTGACCGGTCCCGGACACGATGCCGCCCTGGAGGCCCTCCACGCGGGTCCGGCCCCAGCGCCACACCGGCGCGGGGGCCGTTCACTGCGTTGCCGGTCAGTAGGCGCGCTTCCAGTGCCAGCGGCGGTCGTTGCTGTAGTAGCCGCACTTGTAGCGCTTGTTCGTGACCTTGGCGTACCCGTACTTCCCGTGGGCCGCGGCCGGGCAGTAGGCGCCCGGGGTGATGTTCCAGTGGTTGCCCACCCGCGTGTAGCAGCTCGCCGCGACCGACGTGGCAGCAGAAGGGACGGACGCGTCGGCCGGTACGGCCAGCGCGGCGGGGCGGCGAGAGCGGACGCGACAGGCGCGCTCGCGGCCAGGGAACGACGGAGCGAAGATCGCTGGGGCACACGTACAACGCCGTCTCCCAGCTGATCGGCCTGACCGTCCTCGAGGCCGGCAAAACCACGGGGCTGGCCTCGCACGGCCCGGAGGTTGCGGTCAGTCACGACAACCGGTGATGTTCACGGCTTGCCGCGGATGACTTGGTAGAAGGTTTCGGAGGTGAAGCGCGGCCGGGGTTGGTCGTTCCAGCCGATTTCGCTGGCTCGGCGTCGGATCGCGTCGCCGGCCGCGGCGGCGGCTTCGTCGTCGTCGAAAACGGCGATCGACAGGCCGTTGCCGGTGGCTGGGTCGAGCAGATGGTAGGTGGCGCGTACCCCGGGGATGGTGGTGGCGGCCTCGATGACCCAGTCACGGTCGTCGGTGGGCATCGGTTCCCACCTTGCGACTCTGGCGATCATGCTGTTCTCCAATCAGGCGACTCTGACAGCCGGGCACGGCGTCACGAGGTTGTGCGGGCGGGTGAGGTGATGGGACAGGTCCGGCGGGGTCCGCCACGCGCGTCGGGCGGGACTCAGGCTAGGTGGGGGCCCGGCGGCCGACGGTGAGCAGAGCGATCGTGGTCACGGTGACCGCGAGCGCGATCCCGACGGCGATCATCGACCAGTCCGGTGCGTTGTCCGCCCAGTAAACCGGCAGGCTGAGCAGTCCGGAGACGGCCCGGGAGCCGATCACCGTGGAGATCGCGCCCCGCCGCCGGGCGAGCGCCGCGGCCACGATGGTGATGACCCCGAGCACCCCGCCGCAGATCGCGATCGCAGCAGGTGGTCCGTCGTCGGCCCACACGCCGCCCACGCCGGCGATGTCCAGCAGGCCCAGCAGCATGGCGAGGGCGAGGCCCCACTTGAGGGTCGGGTTCATGGCAGCTCCTGGTCGATGAGGGCCGGTGCGGTCCGCGCCGGGACGATGGCGGCCGGCCGGGAGGGTGCGACGCCGAGCGCGATGTACAGCGTGGCCCAGACGGTGAGCGCGAGCCGCCCAGCCAGGAAAGGCCCGGCGATCGCGGGTATTGCGGCGAGCAGTTGCACGCCGCAGGCGAGCAGGATCCACCGGCGCCAGCCGTGCCAGGCGCCCGCGCGGGCGACAGCGCTGCCGAGCAGCACCGGGCCGGTGCCGGTCAACAGCGCGGCCAGCCCGTAACCGGCGTTGAGCGCCCCGGCCGTGCCCGACGACATGGACGCGTGCAGCAGGAACATGGCGGCCACCTCGCAGAGGGAGAGGATGACCAGGCCAGCCACGGAGACGGCGCCGCCCCAGGCCGCGAGCCGACCGCGTCCCGCGACGCCGGCCCGAAGCACGCCCAGCACGCCGGCGAGCACCAGCACGTGGCTGACGAGGAAGATGGTCTGGGCGACGACGAACCAGCCAGGCGTGTACGGGTAGCTGAACCGGTCGGCGCCGACCGCGGCGGGGACGAACGCGGTGACCAGCCCGCCGGCCGCCCCGATCACCCCGCCGGCCACGCAGAGCCGGGCCAACGTTCGAACGGTCATCATGCGGGGACCATAGGTCGCATCGGGTCGGGTGGTCGTCCGGGAAAACACTCATCCGGCATACTCATTCGACGGCCGGCTGCCCGGCCTGGTTACCGTATTCGCGTGACGGAGCTTGTCGGGCGTGGGCGGGAGCTGGCCGAGGTGGAGACCCGGCTGGCCGGGGTGCGGGCCGGGTCGGGCGCCGTTGTCCTGGTCGAGGGCGAGGCTGGTGCCGGGAAGACCGCGTTCGCGAACGCGGTGACCCGGCGCGCACGGGCCGCCGGGCACGCCACCGCCTGGGGGTCCTGCCTCGAAGGCGAGCCAGGCGCGCCGTTTCGGCCGTGGCTGCAGATCCTGCGCGCCATCCGGGCCTCGGGTACCGGCCTCGACGAGCCCGCCGACGCCTCGGTCACCCGGTACCGGCGGTTCGACGCGGTCGTCGAGGCGCTGCGCGACCGGGCCACCGGCGTCGGCCTGCTGCTCGTCCTGGACGACCTGCACGCCGCCGACCTCGGCTCGTTACGTCTGCTGCAGCATGTCGCGTCCGAGGCGGCGGACCTGCCGCTGATGCTGCTGGCGCTGTTCCGCGCAGGGCAGGCCGGTACGGACCGGCACGACGTGCTCAGCGCGGTGGGCCGGGAGCGCGGGGCGCACCGGATCCGGCTCGGCGCGCTCGTCGCCGACGACGTCACCGAGCTGGCGACCAGGGCCGCGGCAGGTCCGCTGGACGCGGCAACGCTACGCGCGATCAGCGAGCGGTCCGGTGGCAACCCGCTGTTCGTGGTGGAGCTCGCCCGGCTGGCGGGTACCGGCGAGCGGCTCCCGCGTGGGATTCGCGCGACGATCGGCCGGCGGCTGGACGGGCTTGCTGCAGATACCCGGCTCCTGCTGCGCCAGGCCTCCGTGCACGGACGGGAGTTCGACGCGGCTACCCTCGCCGCGACCGTGCAGCTGACGCGCAACGAGGTGGTTGCGCGGCTGGGCCCCGCCCTGGACGCCGGGGTACTCGTCGCCGACGGGTCCGTGCTGCGCTTCGACCACGTGCTCACCCAGGAGGTGCTCTACGCCGAGCTGGGGCCCACCGAGCGGCAGGAGCTGCACGCGCGCGCCGCGTCGGCGGTCAGCGACGGTCCGATCGAGACCGTGGCGCATCACTTGCGCCAGGGCGGCGAGGCGGAGGCGTTGACGGTCACGTTGCGCGCCGCCGAGCGGGCCCGGGGCCGACTCGCGTACGAGGACGCCGCATACCAGTACCGGGCCGCCCTCGACCTGCTTCCCCGGGCGGACGACGGAACCCGGGCCCGGCTTCTACTCGACCTCGCCGGCTGCGAGTTTCGCGCTGGGGCGGTGGACGCCGCCTGGCGCTGTTGCCACGAGGCCGCCGACCTGGGCCAGGTCGCCGGCGACGCGGTCGTGCTCGCGGACGCGGCCACAGTCTTGCGCGGGGTCACCGACTCCTCGGTCACTCCGCAGATCCACGCCCTGTGCCGGTCGACGCTGCCGCTGCTCGGCGACACCGAGCCGGTGCGCCGCGCCCGGGTCCTCGCCCAACTGATCGTAACCGCTGACCCGTTCGGCCCCGGCCCGGAGGTGACGCACGACGGCGGCGAGCCGGACCTGGGGCGCCGCGCGCTGCAGCAGGCCGAGGCGTGTGGCGACCCGGACGCGGTGTTTCTCGCGTTGCAGGCGCGCGGCACCGAGCTGACGGGGGCGGGGCACGTGCTGGAGCGGCTCTCGCTCGGCGAGCGCGCGGTGCGGCTGGGCCACGAGGTCGGCCAGCCGGAGTACGCGGCCTGGGGCCATCTGTGGCGGCTGGGCGCGTTCGCCGAGCTGGGCCGCCGGGTGCCCTTCGACGCCGAGCTGGCTGCGTTTGCGGTCGCCGTCGATCAGCTGCGCGAGCCGCTGTGGACGTGGCGGCTGACCCTGGTGCGCACGTCCGTCGCGCTCAGCGAGGGCCGGCTGGCCCGGGCCGCCGAGCTGATGGCGGAGGGGCAGGTGCGGGGCCGGCGCGCCGGGCACGAGGGGGCCGATTTCTTCCACCTCATCTATGCCGAGGCGCTCGCGCAGCTGACCGGCGAAGGGTACGAGCCGGTAGAGCGGGCGGTGCGTGCGTTCACCGAGCGGGGCCCGTTCCTGGCCCGCTCCTGGCACGTGAACGTGCTGGTGCACATGGGCCGCATCGATGAGGTACGGGCGATCTGGCCATCCCTGGTCCCGCACCTCGGCGCGTTCCCGCGGCACGCCCGGGAGTGGATCGTCGCGATGGCCGGGATCGCGGATGTGTGCGTCGCGCTCAGCGACCGGGAGACCGGTGCGTGGACCTACGCGCAGCTGCTGACGTTCGCCGACCGGCAGGTGATCGCCGATCCGCTGGCCCCCGGATACGGTCCGGTGGCGCTGTCGCTGGGCCGACTCGCCCGGCTTCTGGGGGACGCGGAGGCCGCCGGGGAGCACCTGCGCTCCGCGCTGGCCGCCAGCCTCGCGATGGGGTTCGCGCCGACCACCGGGTACGCCCATCTGGAGCTGGCCCGCGCGGCGCTGGACCAGGGTGACCGGGCCGCCGCCCGCGGGCACCTCGACGCCGCCGGTGACCTGGCGCGGCGGTTGGGGCTGGCGCCGCTACAGGCCGAGGTCGAAGCGGTGGTCACGCCACCGCCGGCCGGCCCGCTGACCCCGCGCGAGGAGCAGGTCGCCGCCCTGGTGGCCGAAGGGCTGTCCAACCGGCAGATCGCCGAGCGGCTCTACCTGTCCACGCGCACGGTCGAGAACCACGTCACGCACATCCTGGTGAAGCTCGGCTTCGAGTCGCGGGCCCGGATCGCCTCCTGGCACGCGGACAGGGCACGCGGATAGGTACCGCGGATGAGTGGTTGCACGGATGCCCGGTGCCGGTCTCGGCCGTAGCGTGCGGGGCATGCATGCGGTCGTGGGAATCTGGTCCGCCGACGAGAGCCGGCGGGCGGAGCAGGAACGGGCGCTGCGCGCCGATGTGGTACCCGGGACCGCCGCGCGGCCGGGCTTCGTCAGCGGGTACTGGATGCGAGACGCGCAGACCGGCAAAATGCACACGGTCGCGGTCTTCGACACCGAGCCGCACGCACGCGCGTTCAAGGACAATGTTGCCCAGGCCACCCAGGCAGCCGCCCGCGTCGGCATGACCGTCGACGTGCTCGCGATGGTGGAGGTGTCCGCTCATGTCTGACGTCGATTTGGCAGCGCGCCGGTGGACCGGCGCCCTGCTCACACTCGGGGGGCTGCTGCCGCTGGTCGCCGTGCTGAACCCGCGCACCTGGCCGGTTTGGGGCGCCGATGAGGCGGAGTCCTGGCGACTTATCACTGAGCGGCACGCTTCGATGACCGCGGCCACCTGGCTCATCTGGGCCGGCGTGGCGCTCAGCATCGCCGGTGTCGCGCTGCTGGCCCGCATGCTGGGCTCGGCGCTGGCCATCGCGGCGCTGGCCGTGTTCGCCACCGGCGCGAGCCTCGCCCTGGTCAGTCTCACCTTCGAGGCGACCGTCAACCTTTCGCTCACCGCCAAGCACCGGCCGCAGCCGGACTGGTACCCCGTGGTCGACCTGTGGATCAACGGCCTGTTCACCGCGCACTCCGCGTTGCTCGCGCCGCTTGCATTGGTCGTCCTCGGGACCGGCATCGTACGTACTCGGCTGGCGGCGCGCTGGACCGGCTGGTTCGCGATCGCGATGGCCATCCTGCTATGGGGGCAGTTCGCCGCGTTCCAGGGCGCCCTCCCGGCGCCGCTGTTCCTCGCGCTTACCGCCATCGGCCTCTCGCTGTTCCTGGCCGCGCGGCGACCGGCCACCGCGGCGGAAGCGGTCGGGCCAGCCAAGCGGTGTATGCGCTGTTTCGGCGCTATCAGCGAGACGGCACCTGGCAGCAGATCCTGACCGCGCTGCAGGCGCTGGCCGAGGCGGCCGGACGCATCACGTGGGACGTCAGTGTGGACTCCATCACCGCGCGAGCGCATCAGCACGCTGCGGGTGCGCGCAAAAGGGGGATCTGCAGGCCGAGCCGCCCGGCGGGGTGGGTGACCCGGAACCAGACGATCACGCGCTGGGGCGCTCCCGCGGCGGGCTGACCACCAAGCTGCACCTGGCGTGCGAGCAGGGACAAAAGCCGCTGTCGATCCTGCTGACCGCCGGGCAGCGCGGCGACAGCCCGCAATTGACCGCCGTCATCGCCGGTATCCGGGTCCCCCGCACAGGTGCAACCGCGTCCTGGCCTACAAGGCCTGCACCTCCACGGCCAACCGCGCCTACCTGCGGCGGCGTGGCATCAAGGCCACCATCCCCAGCAAGACCGACCAGGACGCCAACCGCCGCGCCAAAGGATCCAAGGGCGGCGGGCCACCCGCCTTCGACCCCGAGATCTACGCCCAGCGCCACGCCGTGGAGTGCGGCATCAACCGGCTCAAACGCCACCGGGCCGTCGCCACCCGCTACGACAAACTCGCCGTCCGCTACGAAGCCACAGTCCTCATCGCCGCACTCAACGAATGGCTCTAACCGACTTCGATACAGGTCCTAGGGCCGGTATCGAAGTCCGCTGTGGCGGCCTCGCTCGCGGCTTGGCCGCATCCCGCCTGCCCGTCCAGTAGGCGGCGGCTCTCATTGATCCACAACCGGTTTCCAAGGGCAGACCGTGATCCTTTCGTGTGGCTGACAACGAAAGGAGATGACTGGATGAATAAGAAACACAAGGCCGTAATGGTCATGGCCCTGTTCTTCTCGGCTGGCGCCGCAAGCCTGATCAGCGCCGGTCCCGCCTCGGCCATGCCGCCAAACTGCGACTTCTATGTCTGCGAGCCGGACGGCGGCAGCGGAGGCGGCACCACTACAGGCGGTGGCGGTGGCGGGGGCGGGGGCGGCCGTGCGCCGCAGCCGCCGACGCCTCCTCCCGGTGGCGGGAGCCCCGACGGCGGGACAGGCGGCGGGACGGGCGGCGGCTACCCCCTTCCGCCACCCAACCTGGATATCTGCGATGTAGATCCCTACGCACCCGGGTGCCGCGTGTACTGATTTCGCGACGCCGGCCCCTGACCGATCCCCCGGCGCGCACGGCCGAGCGGGTCACCGTACGCGATGCAGTCCTGCGCGCGAGGTCGAGCGGCACCGACGTCGAGGCCGCGTCTCGGCCGCCCTCGTACGGCGGCAAGACCCGCGCGAGGCCGGCGGTGAGCTCGGCGACCTGCTCGGCCGACCTCGATCCGACCTACGGCCACCCACCTTCGGCCCCGAGATGTACAAGCGGCGCCATGCCGTCGAGTGCGGCATCAACCGGCTCAAACGCCACCGCGCTGTCGCTCCCAGGTACGACAACGGCGCCGCCTGGGCCACGCGCAGCAGGGCCATGATTTGTCAGGCACGACCTAGCGCCGTGGGACCTCCGTGCGGCGCGGCCGTCAGGCGTAGGTAGAACGCGTTCTTGCAAGGCGTTCCCCGCTGCCGCATGCTGGGGCGCATGGATCTGATCGCGCTGGAGGAGATCCGCCAGATCAAGTACCGCTACCTGCGCTGCCTGGACCTCAAGCGCTGGGACGACTTCGCCGGCACCCTCACCGGGGACGCCGTGGCGGCCTACGACAATCCGGTCGCCGGCGAGCCGCTGCGGTTCGACGGGCGCGAGGCCATCGTCGGCTACATGCGCGCCAGCCTGGGGCCGGGGGTGATCACGACGCATCTCGCCGGTCATCCCGAGATCGAGATCGACGGCGACGACGCGAGGGGCACCTGGTGCCTCGACGACACCGTGCTCATTCCACGCCACCGCCTGATGATCCGCGGATCCGCCTACTACGAGGACGCCTACCGGCGCTGCTCCGACGGGCGCTGGCGCATCAGCGGCACCGGCTACCGCAGGACGTACGAGTACACGGTGTCCCTCGACGACCTGCCCAGTCTGCGGTTCACCGCGAACCGCTGGGCCGCGTCCTGACCTTCCCCGCGCCGGGTCGCGCCGCCGCGCCGTCCGGGACCACGCCGCCGAGTTCCGCGGTGACGGCGTCGGCCGCGGCCACCAGTGCGGTTCCGCGCCGGGCGATCTCGGCGCCGGTGACGGAGGCGCCGACGTGCAGGGTGAGAACGAGTTCCTGCTCGCCGCCGGGACCGTAGGCGGGCGCGGCGACGAGATTGACGGGATGCTTCCTGCGCGGGTTGAGGCCCGCGCCGAGGTAGACGCGCTCGCCCAGGCTCGACACCATCTCGCCGACCAGGGCGCGCACCTCCCGCGGCAGCTCGTACGCCGCCACCCCCGCCATCAGGGAGTGCAGCCGCATGCCCGCCGGGGTGAGGCTCTCCACGAGATAGCCCGCCGCCCGGCACTGCCCGACGACCTCGCGCAGGTGCTCGCGGTCCATGCGCACCGGCAGCGTCGGCTCCCTGGCCAGCCAGCGCTCCAGCTCCCGGTCGGGGCCCCACAGCACGTACATGAGCCCGACGGGCGGCGCGAACGGGTAGCGTTCGCCCACCCTGACCGGCGGCTCGCCGGGAGGGACGACCGCGTCGAGCACCATGATCTCGTCGCCGACGACGGCCGAGGCGGTGCAGGTGGCGTGATAGCGCTCGGCCAGCGGCTCCAGGTGGCGCCGGGCCGCGTCGCCGGCCAGGAAACCGCGCCGCGCCGCCCTTCCCGCCGCGACCAGCGCGGGACCGAGGCCGTACGTCAGGGTGGCGGGATCGCGCACGAGATAGCCGGCGGCGACCAGCTCGGTGAGGATGCCCAGGCACGTGGGCTTGCTGATGCCCAGCTCGCGGGCGAGCGCGGACAGGCCGAGCCCGCGGCCGCCCGCCGCGACCAGATGGTCGAGCACGGCGACCACCCGCCGGGCGGGCGGAGAGCGCCGTGCCACCGCCATTGACCACTCCTAGAACGAGTTCTACTCTCGCGGTGGGAAAAGACTACCGCTTCGGTCCATATTTGTACCGCGCATCCGAGGGAGTCCCATGGCCACGGAACCGTTCGCCCGGGCGATCGCCGAGGCCGAGGAGATCATCCGGTCCGCGCCGCACGTGCGCACCGAGCAGGACCTGGCCGAGGGCCTCGACTACCTGGCGGGCGGCATCAAGGCGGCGTTGCACATGACGTGGGCCTACGACCGCGACTTCCCCTTCTTCGCCGCCTCCACCGGCCCGTACGCCAAGCTCGGCCTGGACAACCCCGACACGCTCTACTTCCACGCCTACATCCGGGACGACGCGGAATACGTGGTCACCGGCCGCCGCGGCACCACGGCGGACCTGAGCTTCCAGGTGCTCGACGGCGACTACTCGCCCGCCCGGTCGCCCGGCAGCCTCACCGCCTTCGACGACCGCGACATCGAGATCGCCCCGGACGGGTCGTACGAGCTGCGCTTCGGCCCGCCCGGCACGGGAGCCCGCTTCACGCCGGGCCCGAACCGCTTCACCCTCGGACCCGGCGCGGCGATGCTGATCGTCCGCGAGGTCTTCTCCGACTGGGACGCCGAGCGGCCCGGCGAGATCCGCGTCCACCGCGCCGACACGCTCGGGTCCGCGCCCCCGCCCCCGGACGCCGGCACGATGGCCAAGCGCTACGAGGTGGCCGCGAGGATGCTGCTGGGACGGCTGCGGACGTTCCTCGCGTTCCCCGAGAGGCACTACCTCACGCTGCCGGTCAACACGATGACCGAGCCACGGCCCACGCCGGGCGGCCTCGCGACGCAGTACTCCTCCGTCGGCCACTACGACCTCGACGACGACCAGGTCATGGTCGTCACCGTGCCCGCGGCGGGCCGCGACGTCGCGCCCTACCAGGGATTCCAGCTCGGCGGCATGTGGTACGTGTCCCTGGACTACATCAACCACCAGACCAGCCTCACCGCCGACCAGGCCCGCCACGACCCCGACGGGAAGATCCGCTACGTGGTCGCAGAACGCGACCCCGGGCTCGCCAACTGGCTCGAACGCACCGGGCACCGCCGCGGCTACCTCCAGATCCGCTGGCAGCGGCTCACCCGCCCGCTCGGACCCGGCGACGGCCCCGAGGTGGAGGTGATGCGGTTCGAGGACCTGCCGTCCCGCCTGCCCTACCACGATCGGCAGCGGGTGGGCCCGGGGGAGTGGGCGGCCAGGATCGCCGCCCGGCAGACCGCCGTCGCCCGAAGGATGCTGGGCTGATGCCGCTGAAGGACCGGGTCGTCGTGATCTCGGGGGTCGGGCCGGGGCTCGGGCGCGGCCTGGCGCTGCGCTGCGCGGCGGCCGGGGCCGACGTGGTGCTGGCCGCCCGGCACGAGGAGCGGCTGGCCGCGGTGGCGGAGGAGGTCGCGCGGCTCGGCCAACGGGCGGTGCCGGTGCGGACCGACGTCACCGACGAGGCGTCGCGGCGGCGGCTGCTCGCGACGGCGCTGGAGACCTGCGGCCGGGTCGACGGACTGGTCAACAACGCCTTCGCGATGCCGCCGATGACGGACCTCGTCGACGTGGACCTCGACGCGGTGCGCGCCGCCTTCGAGACCAACGTGCTCGCCGCGTTGCGGCTCACCCAGCTCTTCGCGCCGGCGCTCGCCGAGCACGCGGGCTCGGTCGTGATGATCAACTCGGCGGTGCTGCGGCACTCGCGGCGCACCTTCGGGGTGTACAAGATGGCCAAGGCGAGCCTGCTCGCCCTCGCCCAGAGCCTGGCCACCGAGCTCGGGCCGCGCGGCGTGCGGGTCAACAGCGTCGCACCCGGCTACATCTGGGCGGACAACCTGAAGCGCTACTTCGACGCCCTGGCCGGGCGGCGCGGCGTCACCGCGCGGCAGGTGTACGACGAGACCGCCGCCACGCTCGACCTGCGCAGGCTGCCCGAGCCCGACGAGATCGCCGACGCCGCGGTGTTCCTGCTGTCCCCGCTCGCGCGGGCGATCACCGGCCAGTGCCTCGACGTCAACTGCGGCGAATGGCACCACTGAGCAGCTTCCGATCCGCCCGCGGAGGAGACCGATGAGCACGGGACGCGACCGCGTCGGCACGATCGAGGAGCTGCACGCCTGGGCGAGCGGCGCCACCGGGCTGACCGGCTTCGGGGACGACCCCTACCTCGACGGCCTCGGGGTGCTGCTCGAGTCGTACGCCCGGGATGCGGCGCTCACCCCGCAGGGCGCCCGGGCGGCCCGCGCGATGCTGCGCGGCGCGCTGACCGCCCGGCTGCGGTGCGAGGAGGCCTGGCGGCGGCACCCGGAGCACGCGGCCGTGCCCGTCGAGCGGCCGATCTTCGTCACCGGCCTGCCGCGCACCGGCACCACCGCCCTGCACCGGCTGCTGACCGCCGACCCCGCAAACCAGGGACTGGAGCTGTGGCTGGCCGACTCGCCCCGGCCGAGGCCGCCGCGCGAGACCTGGGCGGGCGACCCGGGGTATCGGGCCGCCCAGGCCGCGTACGAGCGGCACCACGTGCGCCATCCGGAGTTCATGGGCGTGCACTACATGTCGGCGGACATGGTCGAGGAGTGCTGGCGGCTGCTCCAGCAGTCGATGCGGTCGGTCTCCTTCGAGTGCCTGGCCCACCTGCCGGCGTACTCGGCCTGGCTGGCGGCCCAGGACTGGACGCCCGCCTACGAGCGGCATCGGCGGATCCTCCAGCTCATCGGGCTGGGCGACCCCGGCCGGCGGTGGGTGCTGAAGAACCCCAGCCACCTGTTCGCCCTCGACGCGATCATGGAGGTCCACCCCGGCGCGCTGGTCGTCCAGACCCACCGCGACCCGGTCACGGCCATGGCGTCGATGTGCAGCCTCGCCGCGCAGGCGACCGCCGGGTGGTCGCAGGCGTTCACCGGCGCGGTGATCGGGCGGGACCAGCTCGACCTGTGGAGCCGGGGCCTCGACCGCTTCCGCGCCGCCCGCGCCCGGCACGACCCGGCGCGGTTCTTCGACGTGCGCTACGACGCGTTCGTCCGCGACCCGCTCGGCACGGTCGAGGCCGTCTACGCCCACTTCGGGCTGCCGCTCGGCGACGCCGCCCGTACGGCCATGGCCCGCCTGCACGAGGAGAGCGGCTCGGGGGAGGCCCGCCCGTCCCACCGGTACGAGTTGTCGGGCTTCGGGCTGACCCCCGAGGAGGTCGAGGCGCGCTTCGCCGGCTACCCCGCCGGGCGCTGACCGTCGCGCCGCCCCGGCAGGGACGGCTCTCCTGCCGGCGGCCCCGCCCGACGCCGTCAGCTCGGGCTGGGCGAGACAAGGGTGGAGAGAACGACGAGGGCGCGGCCGGTGGCCGCGTCCCAGAGCCGGGCCGTGCCGTCGTAGCCGCCGCTCGCCACGACCTTGCCGTCCCGGCTGAAGGCCAGCGCGGCGACCTCCCCGGAGTGGCCGGTCAGGGTGCGGATCTGCCGGCCGTTCGCGGCGTCAGAAAGCACGATGGTGCGGTCGTATCCACCGCTGGCCAGGATCGTGCCGTCGGGGCTGTAACTCAGGGCGGTCACGTGTCCCGCCGTGTGACCGCTCACGGTCGTCACGACATCACGGGTGGAGGTGTCCCAGATCAGGACCGTGGTGGTGGCCAGGCTGTTCGTCGCGATCGTCCGGCCGTGCCGGGGGCGGAAGGCGGCCACGGTGACGCCCGACAACGGGCCGTCGTCGCCGAACCGCCCGGTCAGGGCCCCGATGGTGCGGGCGGTCTTCACGTCCCAGAGTTCGACGGTGCGATCGAGGCCGGCGCTCGCCAGAGTCGTGCCGTCCGTGTTGAACGCCACCGCTTCGACGGAGCCGTTGTGCGAGTTCAGGACCTTACGGCTTTCGCCGGTCTCGGGGTTCCAGAGTCTGACCGTCGTGTCCACGCCACCGCTGGCCAGGATCGTGCCGTCCGGGCTGAACGCCAGCGCGCGGACGGAGCTGACCCCGACCACGCTGGGGCTGGGGCCGGTGCCGAGAGTCTCCAGTCCCTGCGAGTGGCCGACCAGGGTGTTCTCGAGACGGCCGGTGGCGACGTCCCAGAGCCGGATCTTGTTGTCGCCGTGCCCCGTGGCCAGGGTCTTCCGGTCAGGGCTCAGCGCCATGGAGAAGATCCCGCTGTCGTGCTCCTCCACGACGGAGCCCGGGATCACCCGGATCACGCGGCCCGAGGCCGGGTCCCACACGCGGGCCTGCGGTTCGAGGTAACTGGCGGTGATCAGGAGATCGTCCAGGAAGAGCACAGAGGTGATCGCATTGCGGGCGGGGGCGGAGGAGTCGCCGCGCTGCGACGCGAGCGAGGTCGCCGACTTGGTGCCGGCCGCCGAGGCCACCGCCAGCCCGGCGAGAAGCAGCATGCGCCGCGTCAGCATGCCCCGTCCGGCGGGGAGCGGGTAGGAGTCCCGCTGACGGAAGTACGAGGCGATCCTCATCAGTTCGACGTAGACGACCAGCTCCGGCAGGCCCAGCAGGGCGCCCCGGGTGAGGAGCTCGACCAGCCAGATCACCGGCAGGCTTCCCACGGTCGCCGCCGCCCAGGCGGGCCACATCGAGATCCGCCAGGCGGTCCGGGCGAAGAGCGCAACGCCGAGCAGGAGGACGAACAGCGACAGGAGTATCCAGACGTCTCCGAACAGTCCGGTACGCGCCGCGACGGGCGCCCCGGCGACCGCCGCGACGAGAGGCCCGGCGACGCCGAGCAGGAACGACAGTCGCCGGCCCAGGCTCCGGTCGATCCCTGTCGGGATGAATCCCCATAAGGCGGCTGCGAGCGCCGCCAGCGAGAGGAACCAGCTCCCCGTCGCGATGCTCATGGACGTGTCGTACGCGGGGGAGAAGTCCTTGTTCCCGTAGGTGATCGCGCCGACCAGCGCGGCCACGCCGAACATGGTGGTCAGGACGGCCGCCGCCGCGGATCCGGCGACGGCGAGCGCCGGCCGGCCCGCCGCCACGTGTCCGGACGCCGGCTCGCCGGGCGGCGGGGACGCCTGTACGGGGAATCTCTCGGCCGCCGGAGAACCGGTCTGGCGGCCGGCCGCGGCCGGGTGCTCGTCGGCGGCAAGGACGCGAGGGGGCGCCGTCGGCGGCCCGGAGGCCTCCGGAGGGGTGAGCGCGTCCGCCCGCGACATGGCCGGTGCCGTCGCGGGCACCGTCGTCGTCGCAGGGGGCGCGGTCTCCACTCCGGGTGAGTCGGACGGTGCCTGCGGTGCGGACGCGCTGTGGCCGAGGGCGGGCACCCCGGCCGGTTCGGCGGGCTCGGCCGATTCGGATCGCTCCGGCGGTTCGGCGGGCTGGGGCGGTTCGGGTCGCTCGGGAGGTTCCGCGGGCTCGGGCGGTTCGGCGGGCTCGGCGGGCTCGGGCGGTTCCGGTGATGCGGGCGGTTCGGCGCCGAGGGCGCGCAGCCTGGCGGCGGCGGCCGCGGAGACCATGCGGCTGTCGTCGTCGGCCAGCCGCAAAAGCGCCTCGCGCACCCGGGCCCTGACCAGGCCGTTGCCGACCCGGTGGAGATGGTCGAGCGTGTCCACGGCGTTCAGCCGGTCCCCGGCCATGGGGCTCGTAAGGGCGTGGACGACGTGCGGAGGCAGCGACCAGTTCACGTTCCGGGCGATCACGGTGCGGCCTTCGACGTTGTCCTGCCGCTTGGGCCGCTGCTGCGGCATCTCGGCCACGACGCGGTCGTAGACGTAGCCGTACAGTTCGTCGAGCGTGATGTCGCCGTCGCCGTCCAGGTCGGCCCGGCCGGTGCGCAGCCCCTCGACCAGGTGGCGGGTGAACACCGATCGCGGAGCCTCCCCGTGCACCCGGTCGCCCTCGAAGGCGTACTGGGTGGCGTCGGTGGCGGTGAGGACGGTGCGGCCGCGCCCCCGGAACTGGTCCAGCGCGTGCACGTCGTCACCGGCCTTGGCCAGCCGCCCGGCCGGGTAGGCCCCGCTGTAACAGCAGTCCAGGATGAGGACCTTCCGGCGCGACGCGCACGCCTCCATCGCGTAGTCGATCTGCTCGCCGGAAATGGCGGTGAAGATCAGACTGTCCCGCCGGGTGTCGCGCGTGGCCAGGTAGAGCCGGCCGTCGTCGTCCTTGAGGCCGTGACCGGTGAAGTACAGCAGCGTCAGGTCGTCGCCGCGCCGGTCGCGGTACAGGTCGGCGATGGCCTCCCCGACACGGTGGTTCGGCTCGTTCACCAGCGTGGTGACCTCGAAGCCGCCGATCTCCGGATCCCGGAGCACGGCGGCGAGCGTCTCCGCGTCGTGGGCCGGAGCGGTCAGCCGGCGCAGCCCCGGATCGTCGTACGCGTAGGTGGCGATCAACAGCGCCAACCGGCGGCCCATGCGCTAGCCGCCCGAATGCCGCCGGACGAAGGCGCCGATCAGCTCGCGCCGTTCGGCGGCCGTGGCCCGTTCGAGTTCGAGGGAGTCGCCGTCGACGGTGACCACGATCCGGTGCCGCGCCGACTGCCGGTCGAGCCAGTCCTGCAGCACGCCGACCAGCGAGGTGAACACGCCCCCGGAGGCGCTGAAGGCCACCAGGAGCGCGCCCACGGTGACCGGGTCGGGGCTTTTCGCCCCTTCGGGCGCCGGGCCGCCGGGGGCCGTCCGGATCGACTCGACGCCGACCTCGCTCAGTTCCCTGCGGAGCCTGCGGGTGAGCCGGTCGTGCAGGTCGGCGTCCACGTCCGCGTCCGGCAGCAGCTCCACGCGCACGCGGATCACGCCGCCGGCCTCCGGACTACCGTTCATCCCCGCCCCCTCGCCCGCGCCGCGCGGGCGGAGCCCGTGTGTCGCCCTGCTATCGTCGCCCGCCCCCGATGCCGTTACAGCGCGTCCCGTCGCACCACGCGGCGGCCATCGCTTCGGCAGCCACCGGTTCGGCGGCGCAGCTCAGCTCGCGGCGAGCGCTCCCATGATGCGGTCCTCGCTGACCTCGGGCCCGGCCAGCTCGCCGACGACGGCGCCGTCACGCAGGACCACCACGCTGTCGCAGTTCTCCACCAGCTCCGACACGTCGGAGGAGATCAGCAGGATCGCCAGCCCGTCCACCGCCAGGTCGTCGAGGAGCGACCGCATGGCCAGCTTGGTCGCGATGTCGACGCCCCGGCTGGGCTCGTCGAGCAGCAGCACCTTCGGGTGCATCGCCAGCCAGCGGGCCAGCAGCACCTTCTGCTGGTTGCCGCCGGACAGCTCACCGGCGGCCTGCCGGGGCGAGACGGCCTGGATGCCCAGCCGCCGCATGAACGTGGCGACGATCCGGTCCAGGTGCGCGTCGGAGACGATCCCCGCGCGGGACAGGCGGGGGAGCGCGGCCAGCGCGATGTTGTCGCGGACCGACAGGGTCGGCACGATGCCCTCCACCCGGCGGTTCTCCGGCACGAGGCCGACGCCGGCGCGGATCGCGTTCCTGATCGACCACTTGCCCGCGGGGGCGCCCGCGATCGTCACCTGGCCGGCGTCCACGCGCAGCGCGCCCGCGATCGCCTTGGCGGTCTCGCTGCGCCCCGCGCCCCGCAGCCCGCCGAGGCCGACCACCTCTCCCGTACGCAGGGCGAGGGAGACGTCGCGGAGCACGTGGCGGCGGGTCAGCCCGCGGGCTTCGAGCAGGGGCTCGTCGGCGGGCGGGCCGGCGGGCTCGCCGGTGACGGCGGCGTCGGCTCCCTCGGCGTGGAAGGGCCGGCCGAGCAGGAGCGAGACCAGCCGGCGGCGGTCGAGGCCGGCGAGTGGTCCCGTGTGCACCACCCGGCCCTCACGCAGCACGGTCACCCGGTCGCAGATCTCGTAGAGCTCGTCGAGCCGGTGGGTGACGTACAGCACCGCCCTGCCCTCGTCGCGGAGCCGGGCGATCGCGCCGAACAGGACGTCCAGCTCATCGCGCTCCAGCGCGGAGGCCGGCTCGTCCATGACGACAAGCCGCGCGTCCGCGGACGCGGCCCGGGCCAGGGCGACGAGCTGACGCGCGCCGTCGCCGAGCGAGCCGAGCGGACGGCGCGGGTCGGCGCGCAGGCCGTAGGAGGACAGCAGCTCGGCGGCCCGCGCGTGCATGGCCGCGAAGTCGATCAGGCCGAAGCGCCCGCGCGGCTCCCGGCCGAGGAACAGGTTGGCGGCGATGCTCATCGTGGGGACGAGCCCGGCGTCCTGGTGGATCGTGGCGATCCCGAGCCGGGCCGCGTCGGTGGGGGAGGACAGGACGATCTCCTCCCCGTGGAAGCGCAGCCGCCCCGCGTCCGGCCTGCACACCCCCGAGAGCACCTTGACCAGGGTTGACTTGCCCGCGCCGTTGCCGCCGACGAGCGCGTGGACCTCCCCGGCCCGCAGGGCCAGGGTGACGTGGTCGAGCGCGGGCGCGCCTTGAAAGCTCTTGCAAATACCTGCGGCCTGCAGCACGGTTGCCTCCGCCTCGAATGGTGAGCCCGGTAGGAAACAAACCCGTAACGAGGCCGTCACATTCGATCAAATCTGGGCAACGTGCAGGCGGACGCCCTTGCCGCCCAGCTCGTCGAGCACGTCGCGCGGCGCCTCGTCGTCGGTGACCAGATGGTCGATCTGCTCGGCGGACACGGTCTGCACCATCGCGTCGATGCCGATCTTGGTGTGGTCGGCCAGCACGACGACCTCCTCCGCGGCGGCGGCCAGGGCCTGGTCGACGCAGGCGACCTGCATGTTCGGGGTCGACAGGCCGCGGTCGGCGGTGAGCCCGTTGCCGGAGATGAAGGCCCGGCGCACGCGCAGCCCGGCGAGGGACCGCTCGGCCGCGCTGCCGACGAGGGCGAGGATGGGCCCGCGCAGCGTGCCGCCCGTCAGCATCACCTCGATGCGCGGGGAGCCGGCGAGGGCCTGGGCGACCAGCAGCGAGTTGGTGACCACGGCGAGCTCGGTGTGCCTGCTCAGCCTGCGGGCGAACTCCTGGGTGGTGGTCCCGGGGCCGATGACGATCGCGTCCCCGTCCTCGACCAGCGACGCGGCCAGGTCCGCGATGGCGGACTTCTCCGCCGAGGAGAGCGTCACCTTCTGGACGTAGCTGGCCTCCCTGTTCAGGTCGCCGGGGAGGGTGGCGCCGCCGTGGTGCCGGTTGAGCAGGCCCTCCGACTCCAGCGCGCGCAGGTCGCGGCGTACGGTGACCTCCGACGACTGCACCGCCTGGGCGAGCTCGCGCAGCGAGACGGCGCCGTTGGCCCGCACCAACTCCAGAATGCGCTGGCGGCGCTCGGCCGCGAACACGGGCCGGCGCCCGTCGCTGTCCGTGTCGACCACGCCCCCACCCTCCGCTGTGACCGGTTCCGATCATAGTCGACCAGCCAAACCGCCGCGTCGCTGACCGAAAATGAACGAATTTGATCCAGTCTCTTGACCGGATGGCGGCCGCGATGCTTATTTGAGGGCGATAACCGACTCGATCCTGTCCGAATCTGATCGGCAGCGTGCGGAAGGTGCGCTCTCCGCGTGCCCTGCGTCCGCCGGTCCGATCTCGACCCTCCCCCCACGTCATGGCAGGTGGTCGCCGGCGTGCCACGCACCGCCCCGCCGGCCGGACGCGGCCACGCCGTACGGCGCGTCCGCCCGCCCCTGCCCGCAGGAAAGGATCCCTGTGAGAAAGCCCATCCTCTTACTGCTGGCCGTCGTTCTCGGCGCCGTCTGGCAGGTCGCGGGCCAGGCCTCCGCGACCGCCGCAGGCGCCGAGCGGCACGGCCTGCGCGGCGACTACTACCTGTCCTCGGCAGCGGGGAAGTTCGACTTCGCCCAGCTCAAGGCCACCGTGATCGACCCGGATCTCGAGCTGCCCGACCTCAACCCGGTCTTCACCTCGCTGACCGGGCGGGAGGACGACGTCACCGTGCGGTGGACGGGCCGCATCCAGCCCGCGTACTCCGAGGCGTACACCTTCTCCATCATCGGGGACAACGGCTTCCGGCTCTGGGTGAACGACACGCTCGTCATCGACCACTGGGTGGACGACTGGGACAAGGAGCAGACCGGCGCCCCGATCACCCTGCAGGCCGGCCAGAAGTACGACATCAAGGTCGAGTATTTCGAGCACTTCGGCGGCGCCAACCTCCACCTGCGCTGGCAGAGCGCCAGCCAGCCCAAGCAGGCCGTGCCGGCGGACGCGTTCTACCTGCCCGAGGGCTTCGACCCGCCGGGGCCGGACAGCGCCGCCGTCGACGCGGCCGGCGACACGGCCACCCTCGACTTCGGCGACACCGCGCTCGCGCCGCTGCCCGCCGGCGCCGCCGAGCACTTCGGCCTGACGGTGGCCGGCACGAAGTGGCAGGTCGCGTCGGCCGCCCTCGACGGGACCACGAAGGTCACGCTGAAGCTCGCCTTCCCCATCCCGCGCCTCGCCGCCGACATCCGGGCCTCCTACGACGGCAAGGGCGGCCTCGCCAAGGCGGACGGCACCGCGATCGAGGCGTTCACCTGGGTGCCGGTGTCCAACGGCTCCACGTACGTTCTGAAGACCCGCTGGTCCGACAAGGTGGACGCGGACAACCCGCTGCCCGAATACCCCCGCCCGCAGCTCGTCCGCGACCGCTGGCAGAACCTCAACGGCACCTGGCAGTTCGCCGCCGCCGAGGACGGTGAGGCGCCGCCCTTCGGCCGCGACCTCGGCGAGCGGATCGTCGTGCCCTATCCCGTGGAGTCGAGCCTGTCCGGGATCGGCCGCCACGAGGACCGCATGTGGTATCGCCGGACCTTCGAGGTGCCGGCCTCCTGGAGGAAGGACCGCGTCCTGCTCCACCTCGACGCCGTGGACTACGAGTCGGTCGTCTACGTCAACGGCAAGCAGGTCGGCACCCACAAGGGCGGCTACGACAGGATCACCGTGGACGTGACCGACGCGCTCACGCGCAAGGGCCCGCAGGAGCTGGTCGTCGGCGTGACCGACCCGACCGACAACGGCCGCCAGCCCATCGGCAAGCAGCGGCTCAACCCGGGCGGCATCTGGTACACCCCCGCCTCCGGCATCTGGCAGACGGTCTGGATGGAGCCCGTCGACAGGACCCACATCGAGGCCGTGGACACGATCCCCGAGGTGCTCGGGCAGTCCCTGCGGGTGAAGGTCAGGGCGAGCGGCGACACCACCGCCGTCGTCACCGCCCGCGCCGGCAAGCGCGTCATCGGCAGGGTCTCCGGCCCGACCGGCAGGGAGCTGGCCGTGCCGATCCCCGACCCCCACCTCTGGACGCCCGACGACCCCTACCTGTACGACCTCACCGTGGAGCTCAAGGGCGGCGACAAGGTGGAGAGCTACTTCGGCATGCGCTCCATCGCGGTCGGCAGGGTGAACGGCACGACCCGGGTCCTGCTCAACGGCAAGCCGGTCTTCCAGTTCGGGCCGCTCGACCAGGGCTACTGGCCGGACGGCGTCTACACCGCGCCGACCGACGAGGCCCTGCGGTACGACCTGGAGCAGACCAAGGCGCTCGGCTTCAACATGGTGCGCAAGCACATGAAGGTCGAGTCCGACCGCTGGTACGCCTACGCCGACAAGCTCGGCCTGCTCGTCTGGCAGGACATGCCGTCGAAGTTCGGCGACGCGAACGCCGCCGACAAGGCGCAGTTCGAAAGCGAGCTCAAGGAGATGGTGGACGAGCACCGCAGCAGCCCGTCGATCGTGATGTGGGTGCCGTTCAACGAGAGCTGGGGCCAGTACGACGTCTCCAGGATCGCCGACTACGTGAAGAGCCTCGACCCCTCCCGGCTCGTGGACAACATGAGCGGCATCAACTGCTGCGGCTCCCAGGACGGCGGCAACGGCGACGTGATGGACTACCACATCTACCCCGGACCCGGCAGCCCCGCCCGGCCCGGCTTCTTCCGGGCGTCGGTGCTCGGCGAGTACGGCGGGCTCGCCCTGCCGGTGGTCGGCCACACCTGGACCGGCGGCGGCTGGGGCTACGCGGTCGAGTCCGACGGCGAGGCGCTGACCAAGCGCTTCCTGGAGATGGACGACGCCCTGCGCAAGCTGCACGCCTGCGAGGGCCTGAGCGCGGCCGTCTACACCCAGACGACCGACGTCGAGACCGAGATCAACGGCCTGATGACCTACGACAGGGCCGTGACCAAGCCGGACGTCAAGCGCCTCCACGACGCCAACACGGCGCTCACCGGAGAGATCCTCCCGGCCTGCGCATGATTCCTGGGCCTGATTCCTGGCCGTGATTCCTGGCCGTGATTCCTGTTCTTGATGCCCGCGCCTGAGTGAGGCCTCCCGCGGCCATGCCTGGCCGCCGGCCCGCTCGGCGCCGCCGCGGCCCGGACGGCTACGTCCGGGCCGCCACCCCCCCACCACCGGCGGCGCGTCGTCCTCCGGTCCGCCGGACGCGCCGCGGCACCCCCCGATCGGAAGAAGGATCACCATGAAGCCCTATCCCCGCACGGCCGCCGTCGCCCTCGCCGTGCTGCTCGGCGCGGCCGGCTGCGCCAAGTCGGAGACCCCGGCCACGGCGGGCCCCGGCGAGGCGGCGTCCGCGCAGCAGCAGGTCGTGCAGACCCCGGCGGACTCCGCCGGCCCGACCTGCACGCTCGACCGCTTCGGCGGCACGAAGTTCGACCTCAAGACCGCCACGGTCGGCTTCTCCCAGTCGGAGAAGGAGGCCAACCCGTTCCGCATCGCGGAGACCAAGTCGATCAAGGACGAGGCGGCCAAGCTCGGCATCGCCGGCCTCAAGGTCACCAACGCGCAGTCGCAGTTCTCCAAGCAGATCACCGACGTGCAGCAGCTCATCGCCCAGGGCGTGAAGCTGCTCGTCATCGCGCCGCTGAACTCCGACGGCTGGGAGCCGGTGCTCCAGCAGGCCGCCGCCAAGAAGATCCCCATCATCACGGTCGACCGCAAGATCAACGCCAACCCGTGCAGCGACTACCTGACGTTCATCGGCTCGGACTTCTACGAGCAGGGCAAGCGGGCCGCCGACAAGATGATCGACGCGCTCGGCGGCAAGGGCAAGGTGGCGATCCTGCTCGGCGCGCCGGGCAACAACGTCACCACCGAGCGCACCAACGGCTTCAAGGACCGGATCAAGGAGAAGGCGCCCGACATCCAGATCTCCTTCGAGCAGACCGGCGAGTTCGCCCGGGAGAAGGGCCAGCAGGTCACCGAGCAGCTCATCCAGTCCAACCCGGACATCAACGGCATCTACGCCGAGAACGACGAGATGGCGCTGGGCGCGGTGACCGCGCTGAAGGGCGCGGGCAAGGAGCCGGGCGCCATAAAGATCGTCTCGGTCGACGGCACCCGCAGCGCCGTCCAGGCCATCGCCGACGGCTGGCTGCACGCGGTCGTCGAGTCCAACCCCAGGTTCGGGCCGCTCGCCTTCGAGACCGCGCAGAAGTTCCTGGACGGTCAGGCGATCCCCGACAAGGTCATCATCTCCGACCGCGAATACGACGGCTCCAACGCCGAGGCGTCCCTCGGCGAGGCCTACTGACCTGCCGAAGCCCGTCACGGACGCCCGCGCAAGCCCGCGCGCGTCCCGGGCCTGCGCGCGCACGCGCACGCGCAGGCCCGCGCGAGGAAGGGAACTCATTGAGCCAGTCCGCTGCACCGGTGCTCGAGGCCAGGCAGATCAGCAAGCGCTTTCCCGGCGTGGTGGCCCTCGACGGCGTGTCCCTCGCCCTCCTCCCCGGCGAGGTGCACGCCCTCGTGGGCGAGAACGGCGCGGGCAAGTCCACGCTGATCAAGGTCTTCACCGGCGTCCACCGTCCCGACGGCGGTGAGCTGATCTACAACGGTGCGCCGGCGGCCTTCGGGACGCCGCTCGACGCGCAGCGCGCCGGGATCTCGACCATCTACCAGGAGGTCAACCTCGTCCCGATGATGAGCGTGGCCCGCAACCTGATGCTGGGACGCGAGCCGCGCGGCCGCCTCGGCGTCATCGACACCGCCAGGATGTACGGCGAGGCGGAGCGGATCCTCGCCGGATACGGCGTCGTCACCGACGTGCGCCGCCCGCTGCGCACCCTCGGGATGGGCGTCCAGCAGATGGTCGCCCTGGCCAGGGCCGTGGCGATCGACGCCCGCGTGGTCATCATGGACGAGCCCACCTCGTCCCTGGAGCCGCGCGAGGTCGAGACGCTGTTCTCGGTGATCAGGAAGCTCAGGGACGACGGCATCGCCGTCGTCTACGTCAGCCACCGCCTCGACGAGCTGTACGAGGTGTGCGACCGGGTGACCGTGCTGCGCGACGGCCGGGTCGCGCACACGGGCCCGCTCGCCGAGCTCGAACGGCTGAAGCTCATCGCTCTGATGCTGGGCCGCGACCTCGACGAGGTCAGGACCGGCGGCCTGACCAGGTTCTCCCGCGACCGCCGCCGGGCCCGTGAGCGGGAGGGCGCCGCGCCCGCCGTACAGGCCGAGGGACTGACCCGGCGGCAGGTGCTGCACGGGGTGGACGTCGCGGTGTGGCCGGGGGAGGTCGTCGGCCTCGGCGGGCTGCTCGGAGCGGGCCGCAGCGAGACGGCCAAGGGGATCGTCGGCGCGCTCCCGCTGGACGCGGGCCGGGTGCTCGTGGCCGGCCTGCCCCTGCGCACCGGCTCGACCACGGCGGCGATCAGGGCCGGGGTCGGCCTGCTGCCCGAGGACCGCAAGGCCGAGGGCATCGTCCCGGCGCTGTCGGTCAGGGAGAACATCGCGCTCGCCGCCCTGCCGTCGCTGTCGCGGGCCGGCGTCGTCTCCGACGCCAGGATCGACAAGGTCGTCGAGGTCTTCATGCGCCGCCTCAGGATCAAGGCGGCCTCGCCGCACCAGCCGGTGCAGGAGCTGTCGGGCGGCAACCAGCAGAAGGTCCTGCTCGCGCGGTGGCTCGCCATCCGGCCGAAGATCCTGCTGCTGGACGAGCCCACCCGCGGCATCGACGTCGGCGCCAAGGCCGAGGTGCAGGCCCTCGTGGACGAACTGGCCGAGGAGGGCCTGGGCGTGTTACTGATCTCGTCTGACCTGGAGGAGCTGGTGGAGGGCGCCGACCGGATCCTGGTGCTGCGCGAGGGCGCCGTCGTCGGCGAGCTGTCCGGCGACGACGTCACGGAGGACAAGATCATGGCGTCCATCGCCGAACGAGGAGCGGAGTCCGATGGCTGAAGCGGTCGCACCGCCCGGGCGGCGGGTGCTCGCCTGGGCCCAGGAGTACGGCGTCTACGCCGCGGTCGGCGTCCTCCTGCTGTTCAACGTGCTGTTCACCCCCCACTTCCTCGACGTGGCGAACTTCCGCACCCAGCTCGTGCAGGTCGCTCCGATCGTGATCGTGTCGCTCGGCATGGCGCTGGTCATCGGCACCCAGGGCATCGACCTGTCGGTCGGCTCGGTCATGTCGCTGGCCGCCGCGCTCGTCGCGCTCTACCTCGGGTACGGCGCGTGGCCGGCGCTGCTGGTCGCCCTCGTGGGCGGCGCGGTGGCCGGGACGGCGGGCGGCGCGCTGGTCGCCTACGTGGGCGTGCAGCCGATCGTGGCGACGCTCGCGCTGCTGGTCGGCGTCCGGGGCCTGGCCAACGTGCTCGTGCCGCAGCTCGTCGAGTTCCGCAACCCCGACCTGATCGCGCTCGGCAGCAGCTCGCTGTCCGGCGTGCCGGTCATCGTGGTCATCGCGGCCGTGCTGACGCTGCTGACGGCGTTCCTGGTCCGCAGGACGACGTTCGGCAGGCAGGTGGTCGCGATCGGCGGCAACCGCGCGGCCAGCGAGCTGTCCGGGCTGCCCGTCCGCCGGGTGCTGCTGCTGGTCTACGTGATCTCCGGGGTGCTGGCCGCGCTGGCCGGGGTGCTCGCCACGGCGCGGCTGCAGGCGAGCGATCCGACCTCGCTCGGCCTGTTCATCGAGCTGTCGGCCATCACGGCGGTGGTGGTGGGCGGCACGCCGCTGAGCGGCGGGCGGATCCGGGTGCTCAGCACGGTCATGGGCGCGCTGCTCATGCAGTTGCTGTCGGCCACCCTCATCAAGCACAACCTGCCGCAGTCGTGGACGCAGATCGTGCAGGCGGTCATCATCCTGGCCGCCGTTTACGCCACCAGGGAGCGAGGAACCCGATGACCGCATCGCCCGGACGCGAGCAGGTGAGCCGCGTCCTCCAGCAGCACGGCGCGCTGATGGTGCTGGCGGCGCTGGTGATCGTCGGCAGCGTCGCCTTCGACTCCTTCGCCACCGCGGGCAACGCCGCCAGCGTCCTCGTCTCCTCCTCGTTCACCGCGATCATCGCCGTCGGCATGACCTTCGTGATCATCAGTGGAGGCATCGACCTGTCGGTGGGGTCGCTGTTCGTGTTCGGCGGGGTCCTCGCGGCGTACGGCTCGCAGTATGGGCTGGTCGTCGCGCTCGCGCTGCCGCTCGCCGCGTGCGGGCTGGTGGGGCTGCTCCAGGGGCTGCTCATCGCCAGGACGGGGATGGCGCCGTTCATCGTCACCCTGGCCGGGCTGCTGGGCGTGCGCGGGCTGATGCTGGCGATCTCCGACGAGGGCGCCACCACCTACCTGGTGAAGGACTCCGCGTTCGCCCGGCTCGGGCAGAGCGGCGTGTTCGGCCTGACCTGGCCGGTCTACATCACCGCGCTCCTGGCGGTGGCAGCGATGGTCCTGCTCCAGCGGACGGCCTTCGGCCAGAACGTCTACGCGGTCGGCGGCAACGAGCAGGGGGCCGCGCTGATGGGCGTACCGGTGGCGCGGACGAAGGTCTACGTCTACCTGATGTCGGGCCTGCTCGCGGGCCTCGCCGGGGTGCTGAACGCGGCCCGGCTCTCCTCCGGCGTCACGATCCTCGGCATCGGCCTGGAACTCGACGTGATCGCCGCGGTGGTGCTCGGCGGCACGCTGCTGACCGGGGGAGCGGGCGGCATCGCCGGCACCATCGCCGGCGTGCTGCTGCTCGGGGTGATCCAGAGCCTGATCAACCAGGTGGGCAACCTGACGTCGGCCTTCCAGCAGGTGGTCAGCGGCCTGTTCCTCGCCCTGGTCGTGGTGGCCCAGCGGCTGCTCGGCAGAGCCCAACGACTCGGCTGACCGGCCAACACTCGCTGACCGGCCAACACTCGCTGACCGGCCAAGGCACGCGCCGGCGGGGCCGTTCGTGGTGAGCTGAGGCCAGTCAGCTCTGTGTGAAGGCGAGCGGCACGCCGCAGGCGTCCTCGGCGGCGACATAGAAGCCGTCAGGGGTGGTGTGCGGACGGGTGAGGCGAGGGGTGTTCGGGCCGTGACCTACGCGGCCGCGGCGATGGCGGCGGCGATGAACAGCACCTGCAGGGCGGTGCGGGCGGGCAGTGGGGTCACGGGCTTTCCGGCCAGAGTGAGGCCGCGGCGGGCGGCCGAGACGTTGGCCGGGAACATGGCGACCATGAGCAGCGCGAGCCCGATCGCGGCCAATGGCGCCAGGGGCGGGATCAGCAGCCCGGCGGCGCCGGCCAGTTCCAGGACTCCGGTGATGGTGACCAGCAGGGCCGGATGCGGGAACACCTCGGGGATCATCGCGACGAAGTCGCGGCGCCACGATGGCAGGAAATGTGGCACGCCGGTGACGACGAACATCAAGGCGAGAGCTCCTCGTAGTGCGGGCTGCCAGCCGTCCATGACGTCGATGCCGGCCAGGCCGAGCAGGCGCAAGACGACGAAGCCACCGATCAGGGCGACGAACGGAACCATTCCGTCCCTCCAATCTTGTCATTGGAAAGATTGGAGGAGATTCCCTATCTTGTCAACGTCAAGATAGAGTGGGCCTGACCCTGCCGATCACGAAAACGGGGAGGTGAGGCAGATCAAGCAGACGGCTTACCACCACGGCAACCTGCGGCGCGCCATCATCGACGCCGCTCTCGAGGCCATCACGGAGTCCGGCCCAGTCGGATGGAGCCTGCGTGAGCTGGCCCGGCGTGCGGGCGTCTCGCACGCCGCCCCCGCCCATCACTTCGGCGACAAGGCTGGACTGCTGACGGCCGTGGCCGCAGAGGGGTTCGAGATGTTCGCCGACACCCTGGAGCGAGCGGCCGATGACGTGCTGGAAGTCGGAGTCGCCTATGTCCGCTTCGCCATCGGGCATCGGCCCTACTTCGAGGTGATGTTCCGGCCTGAGTTGTATCGCATGGATGATCCCGGCCTGAAAGCGGCGAGTGAGCGCGCGGCTCGTGTGCTCGTCACCAGCGCAGGCAGGCTGTCGCCGAGTCCGGCGCAGGACCGCTTGACCACCATCGCCGCCTGGTCGCTGGCCCACGGCTTTGCCGGCCTGTGGCTGAGCGGCGCCCTGCCCGAAACCGCCCATGACGACCCACAGGCCCTGGCCCGCTCGGTGATCCGGCTCTTCTTCGGCACGACGCATTGATCGACGTGATTGCCCGGGCCGGGGATGCGGCAGCCGGAACCGCCCGCGCGGCGTGGGTGGGGTTGCGGCGGGTGGTTCCAGGAACTCCGCGGTCGATGTAACCGATCCTGCCGCGCCGCCGAGCACGGGCGACTGCCGTGCATCCGAAGCTCGCCGGGGCTGCCGGCGAGCTCTGGAAGTCTCGGTCAGGCGGCCGCGCCCGGGCCCGGCAGCGGATCGACGTCGCCGCCGTGCATCGGCTCGCCGCAGTGGGCGCAGCGCAGCTCGGCATGGCTGATCTCACCGCACGCGTGGTGGCGGTAGAGCACCGGCGGCCCGGCCTCGCCCGCGAGCCACCGGTCCCCCCAGCCGGCCATGACCATGAGCAGGTCGACCAGCTCGGCGCCCTTGGCCGTCAGGTGGTACTCGTAGCGCGGCCGCCGGTCGTAGGGGTGGCGCTCGAGCACGCCCTGGTCGACGAGGTAGGCGAGCCGCTCGGTCAGCACCTTGCGCGAGATCCCGAGGTCGGCCTGGAGCTGGTCGAACCGCGTCATGCCCACCCACACGTCACGCAGGATCAGCGGCGACCACGGCTCTCCGATCACGTCGAGGGTGCGCGCGATGGAACAGGCCATCTCCCCGAACTTCGTGCGTTGCATGGACGCAGTCTAGCAATTGGGGTTCCCTAAAGAAACTTCGGCTGTTACGGTCATGGAGTCTCTTCAAGGAACTCGAAAAGGGAGTCGGCGAGATGAGCAAGGTCATCAGCGCCCACGCGGTGTCGGTCGACGGGTACGTCACCGGGCGCGACCCGGGCGCCGGACGCGGACTGGGCGACGCGCCGATGCTGTTCGACTGGTACTTCGACGGCGACACGCCCAGCGGCGTGTTCGACGGGTTCAGGCTGAGCGGGCCCAGCGCCCGGATCTTCGACACCCTCGCACGACGCGTCGGTGCGGTCGTGGCAGGGCGCAACACCTACGAGGACTCCGACCGTTTCGGCGGCGGCAGCCCGCACCCGGCGGCCCGGCTGTTCGTCCTCAGCCGCCGGGCGGCGCCCGAGATCAGCGAGAGGCAGACGCTGGTCACCACCGGCATCGAGGACGCGATCGCGGCGGCACGCGAGGCGGCCGGGGGCAGGGACGTCGCCCTCATGGGCGGCGGCGTGCTGACGTCCGCGCTGGAAGCGGGCCTGGTCGACGAGGTGATCCTCCACCAGGTGCCCGTTCTGCTGGGCTCCGGTCGCCGCTTCTTCCAGGAGCTTCCGAAGCACGTGCGTCTCCGTCTGGTGGAGGCCGTCCCGGCGCCCGGCGTGACCCACCTCCACTACGAAGTGGCCCGCTGACCCTCGTCATCACCGCTCGTCGCCGTCCACGTCGCGTGGCGCGCCGGAAACAACCCCTGAAGGAGTGCACCCATGCTCGACCCCGACGTGCGCCGCGTGCTCGACGGCGCTTCGATCGCGCACCTCGCCACCGTCCTCCCGGACGGCTCGCCCCACACCGCTCCCGTCTACGTCGGCACCGAGGGCGACCGGATCGTCTTCTTCACCGGCCCGGGCACGCGCAAGGCGCGCAACCTTCGCCGCGACCCCCGGATGGCGCTGTCCGTCGCGCCCGTGGACAACCCGTTCGAGCCCGTCGTCGTCCGGGGAAGGGCCGTCGAGTGGCTCGACGGCGACGCGGCGTGGGAGATCGTCGACCGGCTGGCCACGAAGTACACCGGTGCGCCCTACCCCCGGGGGCAGGAGCGCGTCGTCGTCGTGATCGAGCCCGAGCGGCAGACCGTCGGCATCGGCTGACCGGCCGCTTCCCGTTCCCGACCGACATCGGGTGGCTCAGGCCGCCGCGCCGTCCGATCCGCCCAGTTCCACCAGTTCCCGCAGGGTCGTTTGCGGGATGTCGATGCCGGCGAAGCTCAGGAACCGTCCCATCGGCATCGACGAGGCCATCCGCAGTCCGTTCTCGTCGTCCTCCCCGGGCCGCTCGTTCCTCCCGCCGGTGAGGACCCGCAGGAGAGCGGGCCCGGCGAGCGGATGGGAGAGCCACTCGCCGAGCGTCGAGTCGAGCGACACCACGGGGACCACGGAGTCGCCGTCGAGGGTGATCGTCGCCTCGGCCACGACGGACGAGGCGTTCTCGCCGATCTGGATCGTGTAGTCGCCCGCCGGGACGACCCACCGGCCGAGCGGGACGTCGTAGTACGCGAACGCCCGCCGGTCGAGAGGAAGGGCGACCGTGCGCGACTCGCCGGGAGCGAGGGCCACCTTCGTGAAGGCCCGCAGCTCCCGGGCGGGCCGCCGTACGGGACCCGCGACGGTGGCCACGTAGACCTGCACCACGTGCTTGCCCGGCCGATCGCCGGTGTTGGTCACCCTCACGGTGACGGTGGCCGTGTCGCCGCCCGTACGGGCGACCCTGAGGTCGTCGATCGCGAACGTCGTGTAGCTCAGGCCGTGGCCGAACGGGTAGCGCACGGGCAGCTCGACCGTCTCGTAGTAGCGGTAGCCGACCATGACACCCTCGCCGTAGCGCACGTGCCCGGCCTCGCCGGGAAAGTTGAGGTAGCTCGGCGTGTCCTTGAGCCGCACCGGGATGCTCTCGGCGAGGCGCCCGGAGGGGTTCACGACGCCGAAGAGGAGGTCGGCGACGGCCGAGCCGCCCGCCTGGCCGAGCAGCCAGCCCTCCAGTACGGCGTCCACGTCGTCGTGCCAGCCCTCCATCGAGACGACGCCGCCGTTGGACAGGACGACCACCGTACGGCGGGCCGCGGCGGCGACGGCACGGATCAGCTCGACCTGGACGGCGGGCAGGTCGATCGTCTCCCGGTCGAAGCCCTCCGACTCCTCCCGCTCGCCCAGGCCCGCGAAGACGACCGCGACGTCGGCGGACGCCGCGGCCTCGGCCGCCGCCTCGCGAAGCTCCCGCGCGTCGCCCGGCCCGTCCAGCGAGAACCCCTGGGCGTAGGCGACGTCCGGGGCGAGGGCCCGGATCGCGTCGAGCGCCGCGTCGACCCGGGTGGCGTTGATGTGGGAGCTGCCGCCGCCCTGGAACCGGGGCCTGACCGCGAACTCGCCGATCACGGCGATGCGGGCTTCCGGGGAGAGGGGGAGCGTGCCGTCCTCGTTCTTGAGCAGCACGGCGCAGTCGGCGGCCAGCTCGCGGGCGAGCGCGTGGTGGGCGTCGGCGTCGAACGCGCCGGACACGCCGCTGTGGCGTTCGGTGAGGGCGACGACGCGGCGCACGCTCGCGTTCACCACGGCCTCGTCGAGGTCGCCCGCGCGGACGGCGTCCACGATGCGCCGGTCGCTCGCGCCGCCGGTCCCCGGCATCTCCAGGTCCAGGCCCGCGGCCAGCGCGGCGACGCGGTCCTGGACCGCACCCCAGTCGGAGACGACGACGCCGGTGAAGCCCCACTCGCGGCGCAGGACGTCGGTGAGCAGCCACCGGTTCTGCGAGGCGTGGACGCCGTTGAGGCGGTTGTAGGAGCACATGACGGTGGCGGGCCTGGCCTGCCTGACCACCCGCTCGAACGCGGGGAAGTAGATCTCGCGCAGTGTGCGCTCGTCCACGTCGGCGCTGACCCGCATGCGCTCGGTCTCCTGGTTGTTGGCCGCGAAGTGCTTGACCGACGCGCCCGGCCCCTCGGCCTGCAGCGCGGCGACGTGCGCCGCCGCCAGTACGCCGGAGAGCAGGGGGTCTTCGGAGTAGTACTCGAAGTTGCGCCCGCACAGCGGCGAGCGCTTGATGTTCACGCCGGGGCCGAGCACGACCGCGACGCCGAGGGCCCGGCCCTCCCGGCCGACGGCGGCGCCGATCCGGGCGGCCACCTCGGGGTCCCAGCTCGACCCGACCGCGGCCGCGGGCGGGAAGCAGGTGGCGGGGATGCTCTCGTTGATGCCGAGGTGGTCGGAGCCGCCGGCCTCGCGGCGGACGCCGTGCGGCCCGTCGCACAGCGTGATGGACGGAATCCCGGCCTCCTCCAGCGGCTTGGTCGTCCAGAAATCCCGGCCCGACAGCAGCGATGCCTTCTGCTCCAGGGTGAGCGCGTTCAGTGCGCGCGCGTCGAGGTCGGTCCGGGCCATCGGGGAGGCTCCTATCACGGGAAGGGTTCATGGTGTTTCCTGCCCCGGAAAGGAGCAGCGGCGGCAGGGCGTGATCTTCCCCGGGCCGGGGGAGCCGTGTCGCCGGGCGCGGGACGGCGCGCGGCGGGCGGCTCGGCCGCCCGCCGCACGCGTGTCACGGTCAGGAGGCCGGTTCCGGCACCCGCGCGTGGGTGGTGAGCCGCCGGGCGCGGCCGAGCACGACGGTGTCGCCGGTCAGCAGGATCTCGGCGCGCAGGGGGCGGTCGGCGGCGGACGGGCCCGCGGTGAGCGCGATGACGCCCGGTTCGACGATCCTGCGCAGGTCGGGACCGGTGTAGGAGAAGGCGTCGGTGGGGACCTCGAAGACGACTTCGCGGGTCTGCCCGGGCGCGAGCGGCACCCGGGCGAAGCCGACGAGCTGCGCGACGGGACGGGCCACCTGCGCCACCGGGTCGGAGGCGTACAGCTGCACGACCTCCTCCGCCGCCCTGGAGCCGGTGTTGGTGACGGTCACCCGCGCCTCGACCGTGCCGTCCGTGGGGCACCGCTCCGCCGAGGTCGTCATCGCGTCATAGACGACCGTCGTGTACGACAGCCCGTGGCCGAACGGGAAGGCCGGGGTCGGGTCGGACACCGAGATGCCGTCGCTGCGCAGTCCCAGGGGCGGCTGCAGGTACGTGGAGGGGTTGACGAACGGGGAGCCGGGGATCTGGACGGGCAGGCGGCCCGAGGGCTCGACCCGGCCGCTGAGCACCCCCGCGATCGCCGAGCCTCCCTCCACGCCTGGCAGGAACGCCTGGAGCGCGGCGGCGGCCCGGCCGGCGTAGGCGCCGATCGCGTACGGGCGGCCGGACACCACGACCAGGACGGTCGGCGTGCCGGTGGCCAGGACCGCCTCGACCAGCTCCGGCTGGACTCCGGGCAGGGCGAGGTGGGCGGCGTCGCAGCCCTCGCCGGAGGTGCCGTTGCCGAACAGCCCGGCCCGGTCGCCGACGAACAGCAGGGCGAGGTCGGACTGCCCGGCCAGGGCGGCGGCCTCGGCGATGCCGGAGGTGTCGTCGCCCGACACGTCGGTGCCCCGGGCGAAGCGCAGGTCGGCGCCGGGGAACTCGGCCCGCAGGAGGTCCAGGGCGGGCGCGATGGGCAGGCCCATGCCGTGGTCGGGGAAGCGGTCGAGGACGTGGTTGGGGAAGGCGTAGCAGCCGAGCAGGGTCTGCGGGTCGTCGGCGCACGGGCCGATGACGGCGATGCGCGCGCTCGTCGCGGAGGCCAGCGGCAGCACGCCGGTGGGGTTGCTCAGCAGCACGACGGAGCGTTCGGCCACGGTGCGGGCCAGGTCGCGGTTGCGGGGGCTGTCCAGGTCGGCGTCGCCGGCGTTCTCGGGCACGAGGGGGCCGTCGTCGAGCAGGCCGAGCTCGATCTTCTGCCGCAGCACCCGGCGCACGGCCTCGTCGACCAGGGTCTCCTCCACGTGGCCGGCCAGCACGCTCTCGACCAGGCGACTGCCGTAGCCGACCGTGTCGGGCAGTTCGACGTCGATGCCCGCCCGCAGCGCGACCACGCCCGCGTGCGCCTCGTCGGCGGCGACGTGGTGCATCATGGCCAGGAACGGCACCGCCCAGTAGTCGGCCACGACCGTGCCGTCGAATCCCCACTGGTCGCGCAGCACCCCGCGCAGCAGTGCGGCGTTGGCGCCGACCGGCACGCCGTCGACGTCGGTGTAGGAGTTCATGACCGAACGGGCGCCGCCCTCGCGGATGGCCGTCTCGAACGGCGGGAGGATGACGTCGGCCATCTCGCGGGGGCCGATGCTGACCGGGGCGTGGTTGCGGCCCGCCCGGGAGGCGGCGTATCCGGCGAAGTGCTTGAGCGTGGCGATGATCCCGGCGTTCTCCAGGCCGCGCACGTAGGCCGCGCCGATCTGACCCACCAGGTAGGGGTCCTCGCCGAGGGTCTCCTCGACCCGGCCCCAGCGGTAGTCGCGCACCACGTCGAGAACCGGCGACAGGCCCTGGTGGACGCCGACGGCGCGCAGGTCGTCGCCGATGGCCCGGGCCATCCGCTCGACGAGCGCGGGGTCGAAGGTCGCGGCCCAGGCCAGCGGGGTGGGGTAGGCGGTCGCGCCGTAAGTGGCGAAGCCGGTCAGGCACTCCTCGTGCGCGATGGCGGGGATGCCGAACCGGTTGGCCGCGATCACCTGCTCCTGCAGCCTGCGCAGCCCGGCCGCCCCCTCCGCCGGGCTCACCGGCGCCGTGCCGTACACCCGGGTCAGGTGACCGACCCCGTCGCGCATCCGGTCGGCGAGGTTCGCGCCGTCCTTCATGAACAGGTCCTGCAGCGGCGCGACGTTGCCGCCCGCCGCCTCCGAGCCGGCGGGCGAGATGTCGACCCACACCGATCCGAGCTGGGCGACCTTCTCCTCCAGCGTCATCTCGGCCAGCAGCGCGTCCACGCGCTCGTCGAGAGGCCGGTCGCCGTCCCGCCAGGGCGCGAGCCCCGGCGCGTCTACGAATGTCATGACATCCCTTGCTTGTCGATCCGTCGCGTGGGCCTCGGCCCCGGAAGACGCCGTACGGGACCAGGTGACGATCGGCCCGGCCGTACCCGCGCCGCGACGGCGGCAGACAGCGGTACGCGAGCAACCGCATCGAGCGCCCCCTGCTCATCCGAACTGTCGTCTGAACTGTGGTCCGAAAGTTTCTGAATCAGGACCGATAGTTTATGTGGACTCTAGGCCGGTGCGCCGGAGGCCGTCAAGGATGGGGCGGTGAGGCATCCGAAACATTCGGGTTGGTGACCGAAAGTTCGGGCTAAACTGCGGCCATGACGACGACCAGGGAGCCGACACCGCCGGACCGCACGCCCTCCCGGCCGCTGACCATCGCCCAGATCGCCGAGCTGGCGGGGGTGTCCCCAGCGACCGTCTCCAAGGTCGTCAACGGCAGATCCGAGGTCGCCCCCGAGACCCGTGCCCTGGTCGAGGAGCTGATCCGCGAGCACGGGTACCGCCGGCAGAAGAAGCGCCCCACCGCGGCTCCGCTCATCGAACTGGTCTTCCACGAGCTGGAGGGCGCGTACGCGATGGAGGTCATCAAGGGGGCCGAGCAGGTGGCGCGCGAGCACGGCCTCGCGGTCGTCGTCTCCGAGCTGCCCGACCACCACCCTCCCGCCATGGGCTGGATCGAGGGGGTGATCGGCCGCCGTCCCCACGGCGTGATCGTGGTCTTCTCCGGCCTCACCCGGGCCCAGCGCGAGCAGCTCAGGACCCGGGACATCCCTGTGGTGCTGGTCGATCCCACCGGCGATCCCGGGCACGAGCTGCCCTCGGTGGGCGCGGGCAACTGGAGCGGCGGCCTGTCGGCCGCGCGCCACCTGCTGGAGCTGGGACATCGGCGCATCGCCCTCATCACCGGTCCCGCCCACGCGCTGTCCAGCCGCGCGCGGCTCGACGGGTTCCGCGCCGCCATGGACGCCGCGGGCGTGCCGATGGACCCGGAGCTCGTGCGGCAGGGCGACTTCAGCGCGGAGGACGGCCTGGCGCACGCCCGCTCCCTGCTCGCGCTGCCCCGGCCTCCGACCGCCGTGTTCGCCTTCAACGACGCGCAGGCCATGGGCGTCTACCAGGCGGCCCACGAGATGGGGCTGCGCATCCCCGACGAGCTGAGCGTGGTCGGCTTCGACGACCTGCCGATGGCCCAGTGGCTCATCCCCGCGCTGACCACGGTCCGCCAGCCGCTGACCGAGATGGCCGCGGCCGCCACGACCATGGTGGTCGCCATCGCTCGCGGGGAATCCCCGCCGCAGAACCGCCTCGAACTCACCACCGGCCTGGTCGTGCGCGGCAGCACCGCCCCGCTCGTGGCCTGAGTCCCCGCGGCCTGAACATTCGGAACACAGACAGAAATTTCGGTGCCGGGGCCCGTACGCGCGGTCGTGGCGCGCGGAACCTGCGGAGCCGGCCACGTCCCCCTGCCCGGCCGGGGCGGGCGGAACGCGCCGCGCGTGGGGGCCGTTCGTGCCGGGACACGTCCTTCACGGCGAAACATTCGGAATTCAACCGAAAAATTTAACGGCCATCGCTGAGGTGTCAGGGGTGGCTCCGCGCGCTCGGACCGCACCCGCCCCCCGGGCGCCGCCCTCTCCGCTGACCACGGCGACGCGTGCCGGGCGATTACGGTCTGATCCTTTCCCCCGACTCCGGTCGCGGCCGCCGCACGCGACCAGGGTAAAGTACCCCAAATGTTGCATATGCCCAGATCAGCGAGGTAGAGGGTGGCGGGGGTACAGGCAGTTCTGAAGCGTGTCGCCCTCGACACCCGGCCCCTGAGCATTCCCGCGTACCGGCGGCTGCTGGTGGGCCAGGGCGTCTCCTTCATCGGCTTCCAGCTGACCTCGGTGGCCGTGAGCGGGCAGGTGTACAGCATCACGGGCTCGTCCCTGTGGGTGGGCCTGCTCGGGCCGGTGAGCCTCGTCCCGCTGGTCGTCTTCGGCCTGTGGGGCGGCGCGGTCGCCGACGCCATGGACCGCCGCCGGCTCCTGCTGGCCGGCTCGGTGGTGGCCTGGCTGTCCACCGTCGCCCTGCTGCTGCACGCCTGGTCGGGGCTCGGCAGCGTCTACCTCATCCTCGCCGTCATCGCCCTGCAGTCGATCGGCTTCGCCGTCACCTCGGCCACGCGCGGGGCGATCATTCCCCGCATCGTGCCCACCGAGCGGGTCCCCGCGGCCAACACCCTCAACTTCCTCGTCAGCAGCATCGGCACGGTCGTCGGGCCGCTGCTGGCCGGGGTGGTGCTCGCCAAGGGCGGGTACGCCACCGCGTACCTCATCGACGCCGTCCTGTTCGGCGCCGGCTTCTACGCGGCCGTACGGCTGCCGACGCTGGCGCCCGTCGGCGAGATCTCCCGGCCGGGGCTGCGCTCGGTGGCCGACGGGCTCAGATACGTGGTGAGCAGGCCCGTCGTGCTCATGTCGTTCGTGGTGGACATCATCGCGATGGCGTTCGCGATGCCGAGGGCGCTGTTCCCGGAGATGGCGGCCGAACGCTTCGGCGGGTCGGCCGTGGCGTTCGGCTGGCTGTCGGCGAGCATCGCCATCGGGGCGGTCGTCGCCGGCGTCTTCTCCGGCTGGGTCGGCCGCGTACGCCGCCAGGGGGTGGCGCTCACACTCGTGATCGCCCTGTGGGGCGTGACGGTGGCCGCCGCGGCGCTGGCGCAGCCGTTGTGGCTGGTCGTGGCGCTGCTGGCGATCGGCGGCGCGACCGACCTCGCCTCCGCCGTCTGGCGGCAGACGATCCTGCAGACCTACGCCCCCGACGAGATGCGCGGACGCCTGCAGGGGGTGTTCATGGTCGTCGTCGCGGGCGGGCCCCGCCTGGGCGACCTGCGGGCGGGCGCCACCGCGGACGCGTTCGGGCTCGTGCCCTCCTGGGCGGGCGGCGGCCTGGTGTGCGCCCTGCTGGTCCTGGTGACCGGCTTCGGCGTGTCCGCCTTCCGCCGGTACGACGCCCTGGCGAGCCGCCCGGACACCCGCTGAGCCGTTCGATCGGGCTCGGGTCAGGACCGGGCCTCGCCGCGTACGCAGAAGGAGATGGGGCTGCGGACGCGGGCGGGGAAGACGAAACGCTCCAGCGACTCGACGGTGAAGCCGGCCGCCTCGACGGCCGCCACGCTGTCGCGGCCCGTGTGGCAGCCGCCGGTCAGGCACGGCCACACGGTCGCGTCCAGCAGGTCCTGGGCCCTGGCCCAGCCCGCGGCTCCGGCGCGGACGTGCTCGAGGAAGCGCAGCCGCCCGCCGGGGGCCAGCACGCGGCGGATCTCCCGCAGCCCGGCGACGGGATCGGGCAGCGAGCACAGCACGAACGACACCACCGCCGCGTCGAACTCGCCGTCGGCGGCGGGGAGCCGGTCGGCCAGGCCCGCGACGACCTCGATCCGCGCCCGCGCTCCGCGGGCGGCGTGGCGGGCGACCGCCCGCAGCCGCGGCTCGGGCTCGACGGCCAGCACGCCCGTGACGGACGGCGGATAGTGGGCGAAGTTCAGCCCGTTGCCCGCGCCGACCTCGATCACCCGGCCCGACAGCCCCGCCACCAGCGCCTCGCGCCGCCCGAGCATGCCCTCCCGGTCGAGCACCTGGCTGAACCACGTGTAGAAGCGGGCGAACAGCGGATGGCTGACCCCGGTCGTCGGCATGGCGTCCCCCTTCCCGTCCCTCGTACATTCCCCCGCGCTGAGCGGAGCGGCGTGTCCGGTGGGCGGAGCGGCATTACCGAATCGGGGTGAATCGGTCGTGGTCGCCACCGGTCTTCGCGGGTACGGGGCTCGATGGACGACGCGATGGACGACGCGGTGGACGACGCGGTGGGCGCTGCGGCGACCGCCGCGACGGGAGCGGCATCCGCGGCGGCACTCGCGGGCCGGCTCCACTCCGGCCGGCGTGACGCGGAAAGGAAGCGACCATGACCTCTGCCGTGACCTCTGCGGTCGACCCCGCGGCGACGCCCGGGGTGGAGCCCGCCCGGCTGCCGCTCATCGGGGACAGGGCGCCCGACTTCGAGGCCGAGAGCACCCAAGGGCCGGTCCGGCTCGCCGACTACGCCGGGCGGTGGCTGGTGCTGTTCAGCCATCCGGCCGACTTCACCCCGGTGTGCACCACCGAGTTCGTCGCGTTCGCCGAGCTGGCGGAGGAGTTCGCCGCCCGGAACGTCGCCCTGCTCGGCAACTCGGTCGACTCCGTGCACAGCCACCTCGCCTGGGTGCGGGCGATCGAGGACAGGCTCGGCGTCAAGATCCCCTTCCCGATCGTCGCCGACCTCGACACCCGGGTGTCCCGCGCGTACGGCATGCTCCACCCGAACGCGTCGGCGACGGCGGCGGTCCGCGCGGTGTTCGTGATCGACCCGGAGTCGGTCGTCCGCGCGATCCTCTACTACCCGATGAACGCGGGGCGGATGGTCCCCGAGATCCTCAGGCTCGTGGACGCGCTGCAGACGGCCGACCGCGACGGCGTCTCCTGCCCGGCCAACTGGCGGCCGGGCGACGACGTGCTGCTGGGCGCGCCGAAGACCCAGGCCGAGGTGGAGGCCAGGCTGACCGACGAGCGGCTCAAGCTCGTCGACTGGTATCTCGCGAGCCTCCCCGGCCGCGGCGCGTGACCGCAGGGGTGCCGCCGCCGGAAAGGTGAATCGCGCGCAGACGGGCATCCGACCGGCAGGCGGGAGCGATGTTCCGGTAGAACTCCTCTGTGACTCATTTGGTGACAAACTGGGCGGGCAACATCACCTTCCAGGCCGCGGAGGTCGAGCGGCCCTCCTCCGTGGAGGAGGTGCGCGCCCTGGTGGCGCGGAGCGAGAAGGCCCGCGTGCTGGGCAGCGGACACTCCTTCAACCACATCGCGGACTCCCCGGGCGCGCTGATCTCGCTCGACGCGCTGCCGCCGGAGATCGAGATCGACAGCGGGTCGTCCACGGTGCGGGTCGCCGCGAGCGTCCGGTACGGCGAGCTGGGCCGCCGTCTGCACGACAAGGGCTACGCCCTGCCCAACCTCGCGTCCCTGCCGCACATCTCGGTCGCGGGCTCCTGCGCGACCGGCACCCACGGCTCGGGCGACGCCAACGGCGGTCTCGCCACGTCCGTGCGCGCGGTCGAGATGGTGACCGCGGACGGCGACCTCGTCACGCTGAGCCGCGACGCGGACGGCGACCGGTTCGCGGGGTCGGTCGTCGCGCTGGGCGCCCTCGGCGTCGTCGTCGCCATGACCCTCGACGTCGTGCCGTCGTTCGACGTCCGCCAGCGCGTGTACGAGGGCCTGCCGGCCGACGTGCTGGACGACCAGTTCGACGCCGTCATGTCCGCCGCTTACAGCGTCAGCCTGTTCACCGACTGGCGGACCTCCCGGATCAACCAGGTCTGGGTGAAGGAGCGGGCCGGCGCGGCCGGCGCGGACCCCGCCGAGGCGGCGGCGGTGAGCGGGCTCGCGGGGGACGCGGCCGCGGGCGGCCTGGAGGGGGCCACGGCCGCCGGAGGGCTCCACGGCGGCGAGCCGGGCGGCGGCTTCTTCGGGGCGACCCCGGCCGACGGCCCGAGGCACCCCGTGCCGGGCATGTCCGCGGTGCACTGCACGGCCCAGATGGGCGTCCCCGGCCCCTGGTTCGAGCGCCTGCCCCACTTCCGGCCCGACTTCACCCCCAGCAGCGGCGAGGAGCTCCAGGCGGAGTACATGGTGCCCCGGCGGCACGCGGCCGCGGCGTTCCGCGCCCTCGACGGGATCCGCGACCGCATCGCCCCGGTCCTGCAGATCTCCGAGATCCGCACGATCGCCGCGGACGACCTGTGGCTGAGCCCGAGCCAGGGCCGCGACACCGTGGCCTTCCACTTCACCTGGATCAAGGACACGGCCGCCGTGACGCCCGTGCTCACCGCGATCGAGGAGTGCCTGGCGCCGTTCGGCGCGCGGCCCCACTGGGGGAAGCTCTTCACCCTCCCGGCGGACGTCCTGCGCTCCCGCTATGAGCGCCTGGACGACTTCGCGGCGCTGGCGCGGCACTACGACCCGCGCGGCGTCTTCGCCAACGAGTTCGTCGAGCGGTACGTCCTCGGCCTCGGCTGATCCCGGGTTCGTCCACCTAGGGGCGGGTAAGTCCCCCGGGATCACGGGGGAAGACGATGCGCATCGAGGACTACGCGCTCATCGGCGACATGCACACGGCCGCCCTGGTCGGCCGCGACGGCTCGGTCGACTGGCTGTGCCTGCCGCGCTTCGACTCCGGGGCCTGCTTCGCGGCGCTCCTGGGCGGACGCCCGGCGGGACGCTGGCTGCTGGCCCCGGCGGGCGAGGGGACGTGCACCGGGCGCCGCTACCGCGACGGCACGCTGGTCCTGGAGACGACCTGGGACATGCCCGGCGGGTGCGTGCGGGTCCTCGACTTCATGCCGCCGCGCGGGGAGGCGCCCGACCTCGTGCGGATCGTGGAGGGCGTACGGGGCCGGGTGGAGATGCGCACGGAACTGCTGCTGCGCTTCGAATACGGCGCCGTGGTCCCCTGGGTGCGGCACCGCGGGGGAGAGCTCGCCGTCGTCGCCGGTCCCAACGCCGCCTGGCTCCAGTCGCCCGTCGAGCTCACCCACGACTCCCGCCTCCGGGGGACGACGGCCTCCTTCGCCGTCGCGGCGGGAGACCGGGTGCCGTTCGTGCTCACCTGGCAGCAGTCATGGCAGGGCCGGCCGCGGCGGCTGGAGGCGGGCGAGGAACTGGCCGCCACCGACCGGCTGTGGAGGCAGTGGCTCGGCCGGTGCCGCTACCCGGGGGAGTACGGCGAGGCCGTGGGCAGCAGCCTCCTCGCGCTCAAGGCCCTCACGTACGCCCCCACGGGCGGCATCGTCGCGGCGCCCACGACGTCGCTGCCCGAGCGGATCGGCGGGCCGCGCAACTGGGACTACCGCTACAGCTGGCTGCGGGACGCGTCGTTCACGCTCCAGGCGCTGATCGGCGCGGGGTACGCGGACGAGGCGACGGCCTGGCGCGACTGGCTGCTGCGGGCCGTCGCCGGAGACCCCGCCGACCTGCAGATCATGTACGCGGTCGACGGCAGCAGGCACATACCCGAGTGGACCGTCGACTGGCTGCCGGGATACGAGGGGTCGCGGCCGGTGCGGATCGGCAACGCCGCCTCCCGGCAGTTCCAGCTCGACGTGTACGGAGAGGTGATCGACTGCCTCTACCGGGCCAGGGAGGCGGGCCTGCGGCCGGACGAGGAGGCGTGGGACCTGCAGCGCGCGCTCATGGACTACCTGGAGGGGGCGTGGCGGGAGCCCGACAACGGGCTGTGGGAGGTGCGCGGCCCGCGCCGCGACTTCGTCCACTCCAAGGTCCTCGCCTGGGTGGCGGCCGACCGCATGGTCCATTCGGTCGAGAGGCAGGGCCTCGGCGGTCCCGCCCGCCGGTGGCGCGCCCTGCGTGAGGAGATCCACCGGGACGTGTGCGCGCACGGCTACGACGCCGGCCGGAACACCTTCACCCAGTTCTACGGATCGAAGGGTCTCGACGCCGCGCTGCTGCTCATTCCCCGGCTCGGCTTCCTGCCCCTGGACGACCCTCGCGTGGCGGGCACCGTCGACGCCGTGTGCCGCGAACTGACGGAGGACGGCCTCGTCCTGCGTTACCGGCCCGAGGCCGACGACGTGGACGAACTGCCGGGCGGGGAGGGCGTCTTCGTCGCCTGCTCCTTCTGGCTCGCCCACGCACTCGCCCTCATCGGCCGCCGCGAACGGTCGCGGCGCCTGTTCGAGCGCCTGCTGTCCCTGCGCAACGACGTCGGCCTGCTGGCGGAGGAGTACGACGTCCGCAAGGGGTGTCAGACCGGCAACTTCCCCCAGGCGTACAGCCACGTCTCCATCGTGAACGCGGCCCAGGCCCTTGCCGCGCCGGGAGCATCTGTCTGACAGATGTCGTCCATCTGTTTCCCGCGCATCTCGCGACCTCCCCTCACCCACCTGCGGCGTTGCATGATGCAAGCGAGGGTCCGGGTCTTCGGCCCGGCCCGTCTGGGAGAAGAGGTGACGCGACATGGTGCGACCAGGTCTGGCCCGCCGCCCGGACGTGACGGAGCTGCGCCAGACGTACGATCGCGCGGGATCGACCGTTCCCGCGCAGATCATGGACGGGGTGACGTTCCTCGCCGGGGTCTATCTCGCCATCTCGCCGTGGATCGTGGGCTTCAGCGGTCTCGGCGGTCTGGCGATCAACAACCTGATCGTCGGGCTGACGGTCGCGGCGCTCGCGATGAGCTGCGCGTCCGCGTTCGGCCGCACGTACGGCATGAGCTGGGTGGTGCCGGTGCTCGGCGTCTGGACGATCATCGCGCCGTGGGTGATCCGCGGCCAGCCGGCGACCACGGCGACCATCTGGGACAACGTGGTCACCGGGGCGATCATCTTCCTGTTCGGCCTCGGCGCGCTGGCGTTCGCCGCCAACTACCGGCAGCACGAGCACGGCGGCACGCGCCGGGGGGTCGGCGCACCGGGCGGCGAATGGTAGCCGCCGCGCCTTCGGCGGGCGGCGTACGGCAGGCGGCCGGCGAGGAGGAGTTCCTTCGCCGGCCTTACCGTCGTTCCGGCCCGGCTGCCGCCTACTGCGGCATCGCGTGAGCCGGTGCGGCGGCGTGTGCGGCCGGCGCACGCCGGGTGCCTGCCGCACCGCCCGTCGCACTGCCAGCCGCACTGTCTGCCCCACCCCGGGTGCGGGCCAGGGACGCGAGTGCGAGCGCCAGCAGGAGCGCGCAGGCCCAGGCGAACCAGTCGCCGAACCTTGTGTAGGGCGTGTCGGCCGAGCGGGTGGGCAGCGCGGTGAGGACGGACACGATCGGCGCGTCCGCGCTGTGCGCCTCGGCCCGGATCCGGCCGTAGGCGTCGCTCACGACCAGGTCGCCGTTGCGCGCCGCGCGCGCCACGGTGAGCCCGGTCTCGACGCCCCGGGTGACCGCCATCCTGCCATGCAGCCAGCGGTCCCGGTCGAAGTCCCAGGCGGGCACGAAGAGCGTCGTGGCGCCGCTCCTGCGGTAGTCGCGCACCAGGCCGGGCAGGTCCAGGTCGAAACAGATCGCGATCGCCCAGCGGGAGCCCGAACCGGGCACGAAGGCCTCACGGTCCCCGGGGTGGAAGTCGCTTTCCAGTCCGGGGATGAGGTGGTGCTTGAAGTACTCGACCGGCCGGCTCCCGTCGGCGGGGAAGTCGATGGCCGCGTTGCGGAGGCTGCCGGACCGCTTGAGGATCAGCCCGACGATGATGTCGACGTGGTGGTCGGCGGCGAGCCGTGCCAGCGGCGCCGCCAGGACGGGCAGGGTCGCGTCGTCGGCGATGAAGACCTTCTCCGGCATGACCACGACCCGCGCGCCGCGTGCGGCGAGGCCCGGGATCCGCGCCGCGTACCGCCCGAGGAGGGCACGCCCCTCCGCCGAGGCGGCCGGGAGCCAGCCGTCCTCCATCCGGTCGGTGGCGAGCAGCGCCACCTTCTGCGAGCCCGCATCGTACGGCGCGCGCAGCCGCAAGGCGCCGTACCCCACCGCCAGAGCCAGGATGGTCACGGCGGTGATCGCGACCCGCAGCCGCCCGGCCGCCCGCGGCGCGAAGAACGCGGCGGCGGCCGCGGGAACCCCGAGGATCAGGAAGGTGATTCCCCACGGTCCGGTGACCGAGGCGGTCTGCAGGACCGGAAGGACGTCGGCCTGGGTGTAGGCCAGGCTCCACCACGCCCCGTTCGGTGACACCACCGAGAGCGCGTACTCGACGGCGACCCAGGCCGCCGGGACGACGGCGGCGGCCGTCAGCGGGCGTCCCCTCCGCAGCAGCGCCCGTGACGACAGGACGGCCAGCCCGAACAGCAGCGCCGACCCGACGATCACCGACACCACCAGCGGGGGCGGGATTTGCACCGTGTCGAGGAAGTAGCTCCACATCGTCGTCTCGCCGCCGAGCCACGCGGCCGACGCCGCGAGGAACGCGGCGCGGGCGCCGACGTGGTGAGCGAGGACGAGCACCGGCAGGGGTGCGAGCCAGGTGAGCCAGGGCACCGGTGTGAGCCCGGTGCCGAAATGGAACAGCGTCGCCGACAGCGCCGTGGCGGCGAGCGCCACGGCCAGACGCCGAATGGGTGAGTTCATCGTGCCTCCTTGTCCAGCCGCCCCGACCCTCCGGGATCGGGCCTGGACGCGCATCACCGGCGGGAGCGATCCGGGTGCCGGTCGCGGGGACCGGGACCGTTCGGACTGTGGTGGCACCGCGTTTCACTCGAAGGAGTGAGACGGCCGTCAGCCGAGCGGTGGAGGCGACGACGGGGGCCGCGCGCGTAGTCTTGCCGGGTTTCCTTCGACACCTCCGGAGCCGGTCATGCGGGCGAGCATCCCCAGTCCATCAAGGTCCGACGTCGCGATCGCCGCCGTCGTCACCGTGATGACGGTGACGCCCGTCCTCGTCCCGTTCCGGCAGCCGTGGTGGGCCGTGGCGCTCGCCGTCCTGATGTCGGTGCCCGTGCTGTGGCGGCGCCGCGCCATCCTCCTCGCCGGGGCGGTCGTGGGCTGCGCCACGACGGTCCTGGCGATCGCGGCGAAGTCGCTGCCGCACTCCGCGGCCCTGCTGCTGCTGCCGTACGGCGTGCTCGTGTGCACCTACACGTTCGCGGCGGCGGATCTGTCCCGGGCGCGGCGCGCCGCGGGCATCGCGGGTCTCGTCGCCGGCGTGGCCGTGTCGCTCATCGTCCCGCACGAGAATCTGGAGACCTACCGTTACCTGCTCACCGCGATCGTCGCCGCGTACGCCGTCGGCGTGGGCGCACGGGCCCGGAGGGCCGGCCGGGACGCCGAACGGGAGCGCGAAGCTCGCATCCGCGAGGAACGCGCCGCCGCGGTCGCACGCGAACGCACCCGGATCGCCCGCGACATGCACGACATCGTGACCCACTCGGTGGGCCTCATGGTGATCCAGGCGGAGACCGGCCCGCTGGTGGTGCGCGATCACCCGGAGAAGGCCGAGGCGGTCTTCGAGGGGATCGCAGCGGCCGGGCGGGACGCGATCGGCCAGCTCCGCCTGATCCTCGGCGCGCTGCGCGGAAGCGAGGCACCGGGTGGTCCGGCTCCGGCCCGCGGGCCGCAGCCCGGGCTCGACGCCCTGCCCGGTCTGCTGGACAACGCCCGCCGGGCGGGCCTGGACGTCCGCGCCGATGTGCGTGGCGAGCCACGGCGCCTTTCCTCCGACGTGGACATCGCCGCGTACCGGATCATCCAGGAGGCGCTGACCAACACGATCCGGCATGCTGGAGCGAGCACCGTCCGCGTCGGGCTCCGCTGGTCCGCTGACACCCTGGACGTCGAGGTCGCCGACGACGGCCGGGGCGGGCGGGAGCTACGGGAAGGACACGGCATGATCGGGATGCGGGAGCGGGTCACGGCGTGCGGCGGACGGCTCGCCGTCCGGCCGGGGAACCCGGGGTTCACCGTCACCGCGACCCTGCCGATCGGCTGACGGCATGCTGCGCGTGCTCGTGGCCGACGACCAGGACCTGTTCCGCGGCGGCTTCGCGATGATCCTCAACGCCCATGACGACATCACCGTCGTCGGCGAGGCGGCCGACGGCGCCGAGGCCGTCACGAAGGCGGTCGAACTGGAGCCGGACGTGGTCCTCATGGACATCCGGATGCCCGGCGTGGACGGCGTCGAGGCCACCGCACAGGTGTGCCGCAGGACCGAGGCGAAGGTGCTGGTCCTGACGATGTACGACGTCGACGAGTACGTCTACGACGCCCTGCGCGCCGGGGCCAGCGGCTTCCTGCTCAAGGACGTGCGCCGGGACGACCTCGTACGCGCCGTCCGCCTGGTCGCCGAGGGGGAGTCGCTGCTCGCCCCCGCGATCACCCGGCGCCTGATCGCCGAATTCGTCGATCGCGGACGTGCCCGGCCCCGGCTGCGGCAGCGACTCGGTGAGCTGACCGACCGGGAGATGGACACGCTGCGGCTGCTCGCACGCGGCCGGTCCAACGCCGAGATCGCCGCGGATCTGGTGGTCACCGAGCACACGGTCAAAAGTCACGTGAGCAACCTGCTGACGAAACTGGACCTGCGCGACCGCGCCCAGGCCGTCGTCTTCGCGTACGAATCCGGCCTGGTGGTCGCCGGCGACCAGGAGATGTCGCCCACCGATCGGCGGTGACGACCCGGTGCCGCCCATCGAGACGCGTGGGGGCTGCAAGAGCCACCCCTCGCCCCCGTCCTCGTAGCCGGCCCCGCGGGGCCTCGGCGCGGCGGGGGTGAACGCCGCAGCGTTCACCCCCATCGCCGTCAAGGGGATCGAGACCGTGACCGGCCGGCTGTCGGTTACGCGCACGCGAGGCCGGGGGTCACAGGCTGCGAGCCGTGATGTCGCCGTTGGAGGTCGTGGCGTGGATGTCGAGTTCGGCGGTGCCGTCGTTCTTGAGGGCGTTGGCGACGCGGCCGTGGGTGGTGCCGGCGTCCAGGGCGGCCGACACTCCGACGGCGGCGGCGATCGAGATGTCGCCGGACTGGGTGCGGAGCACGACCGTGCCGCCGGTGGCCTCGGCGATCCGGATGTCGCCCCGCGCGGTGCTGATCTCCGCGGGGCCGCCCAGACGGCCGACCTCGACGTCGCCGTCGGTCGCGGTGAGGCGGAGGCTCGCGATCTCGTCGATCTCGATGTGGTGGTACGCGCCCTCGAAGGCGACGTCGCCGAGGCGGCCGACGGTCCGCAGCTCGGCGCTCGCCGTCTTCGCCTCGACCTGGGAACCGGCGGGCAGCTCGATCGTCACGTCGACGGATCCGGAGGGGCCGAGGTACTGGTTCTTCACCGCGGTCTCGATCCGCAGGACGCCGTCGGCGTACTCGACCGTGGTCTGCTCGGCCGCCTTCACGTCGCGGCTCTTGGCGGCGTTCGCGGGCCGGACCTCGACCGTCGTGTCGGCACGGTCGGCGGCGATGAACTGGACGCGTCCGGCGGGGATGGCCAGGACGGCGGAGATCGGGGTGGGGGTCTGGAACTTCTGCATCGTGTGCTCCTTGTGTCGTGTTCTTTCGATCTCCACGATCGCCGGCCGCCCTGATACCGGGCTGTCGCCGTCCTGACGCCGCCGCTGACATACGGCGGCCCCGGATCCCGAAAAAAAGGGGACGACACAAGATCCGGTGGCGGGCTAGGGTGACGGGCCAAGGGGCGGCTCCTGGACGTGCTTCCTTCTCGATCTCTTAAATCGCTTTAGTGCGTCCGTTCTCCGCCCCGTCTCACTTTCCCGGTGCCTGTCCGATCGCTCGTACACCAGGGAGGATGCCCGTGGACCGGCTGGCGGAGCTGCTGCTGCGGCAGCGGCTGGTCGCCCCCGACCTTCTCGTCCCCCTTCTCGTCTCCGCCGCCGAGCGGGAAGCCGCCGTCCCGGGCCCCGAGAGCCCCGGCCGTTCGCCGCGCTCGTCCCGCCGGAAACGGCCCCTGGCCACCGTCGCCGACGGGGTGGTCGCGCTGGAGGCGGACCTGCTCCAGCTCGGGCACGTGCTGAGCGCGCCGCTGCGTGCCCGGCTGGCCGAGCTGGACGCCGGGGAGCTGGAGCGGGCGGGCCGCGCGCTCGTCTCCGCCCTGTCGGCCCAGCTCGGCGGGCGCGTCGTGCACGCGCCGCTGTTCCGCCGCTTCCCGGAGGCGGTCCCCGCCGACACGGTGGAGCTGTTCGTCCGCAGGGTGTTCTCCGTGCTGCTCCAGCGGCCGGAGCAGCCGTGCGTGTTGTGCGGGGACGTCGCCGCCGTCCACCCGGTCTCCCCGTGCGCGCACCTCGTCTGCCGCGCCTGCTGGGACGGCGCGGACTACAGCGCCTGCCCGATCTGCCATCGCCGGATCGACCCCGGTGACCCCTTCCTGCGCCCGGCCGACGACGTCTACGCCCCGGCCGTCAGGTGGAACGGCCGGGTGCCGCAGACGCTGACCCTGCTCGGGCTGTGCGACGACCCCGCCGGCCGGGCCCGCGACCTGCTGGGTCCGCTGCTGTCCCGGCAGGCGGCGCCGCGCGCGGAGGACGGGGCGGTCGTCACCGAGATCGTCGATCGCTTCTGGCCCGAGTCGGCCGGCTGGCTGCCCGAGCGGATCCCGGCCCGCGAGACCCGCGCCGTCGTCCTGGCCACGGCCGTACGGCACGGCGACCTGGACCTGCTCACGCGGCACGCCGACACGGCGACCGACGTGCTGCGGCTGCTCCACGCCCTCATGGGCGGCGACCCCGGCCTGCGCGCCCGCCTCCCGCGCCGCACGAGCCTGCCCCGGCCGGTCCGCCGCGCGCTCCTCGCCGCGCTCGACCGGCAGGCGCTGCCGCACCTGATCGAGGACCTGCACCGCTACCCGGCGCAGTGGCGGCACATGGCGGAGGTGCTGCACCCGCACGAGTTCCACCGGCGCCACCCGGACGCGGCCCTGGCGTTCGCCGTGCTGCGCGGCACCCCGCTGCGCAAAGGCACGCCGATGGCGGACGTCCTGCTGGAGCGCGCGGCGGCCCACGGGGACCTGCTGTCGTTCGACGGCGTACGGCTGCGCGCCCGCACCTTCGCGAGGCGGTTCGAGGCCGCGCTGCGGACCGATCCCCGCGAGGCCCTCGCCCTGCTGGCGCGCCGGCCGGGAGAGCTGCTGCGGCGCACCGCCGATCTCGCCCGCCGCCTGCCCGCGGCCGATGTCGCCGAGGCCCTGCGCGCCGCCGCACCGCACGTCTCCCCGGCCGTGCTGATCGCCGCCCTGGGCCAGTTGCGCACGCCGCCGGGCGGCACCCGCATGTTCCTGCCGCGCGGGGGAGCGGCGCGGATCTGGGCCGAGCCCGACGTCCGCGAGGAGCTCGCCCCCGAGACCGTCGCCGCACTGTCCGCCGTGCTGACCGGCGAGATGCTGCGCCGGGCCGCCGCGCTGCCGCCCGTCGAGACCGCGCTGCTGGACGAGGAGCTGGCCGACCTGCTCGCGCCGGAGACCGAGCGATCCGCCTCGGCCTCGCTGGTACGGCTGCCGCGCGGCAGCGTCCGGCCGCTGCCTGGCGGTGCGCGGATCCGGCTGTTCCTGCACTGGGCGCAGCCCGCGGATCGCGTGGTCGACCTGGACCTGTCGGTGGCGGTGTTCGACGCGCGGTGGACGTTCGTCGGGCTGTGCGACTACACGAGCCTGCGGCTCGGCGGGAGCGCCGCCGTCCACTCCGGGGATCTGACCTCCGCCCCCGAGCCGCTGGGCGCGTCGGAGTTCGTGGACCTCGACGTGGCCGCGCTGCGCGCGATCGGCGGCCGATACGTGGTGCCCGTCGTGTTCAGCTACAACGACGTGCCGTTCGACGAACTGGTCCGCGGTTTCGCCGGGTTCATGGACGATCCGGACGGCCTGTTCGACCCGCTCGCCGTACGGCAGCGCTTCGACCTGACCGGCCCGGCGAAGATCCTCGTCCCGCTCGTCGCCGACCTCTGGTCGCGCACGATGCGCTGGGTGGACCTCAACGTGTCCGCGTTCGGCGGGTTCCACAATGTGTACGAACACGAGGAGCAGATCGCCCGTCTGGGTGCGGCCGCCGAGGACGCCTACGGTCTCGGCGAGCGCGTCACCCTGTGGGAGGTCGCCTGCTGGCACGCCGCAGCCCGCGCCCGCGAGGTCGTCGTACGGCACCGCGACGGCGCCGTGAGCCGGCACGCGCGTCGTCCCGGCGAGGACGCCCCCGCCTTCGCGTCCCGCCTCGGCGTACGGCGGGCGGGCGACCCCGCGCCGGAGGCCGGGGCTGCGGAGGCGGAGCTCGCCGTGGTGCTGGAAGACGACGTGCGGGTGAGCGAGGGGGCACAGGTCTACGCGCTGCACCCGGCCCGTCTCGACCCCGCCGTGATCCGCCCTCTCGACGCCTCCGACCTCGTCGGCATGCTCGCCCCAGTGACGCGCTGACTCCTGGAGACAACGGTTTGCGCGCTCGGTGACCCTGGCTTTCCCGCGCGCGTTCACCCCTCCGCTCCGAGCGGCGGGCGAACCGCTCCACCTTGTCATCGCCCCGCCCCTTATTCGCTCTTCCACGGCCCGGGCAGCGTCTCGAATTGCCGCTCCGGGTATCGCCCCAAGGGCCTCGGCCCCACGCCGGCGAACCGCCCCACCATGCCCTGGCGGTACAACCGCCCCGCCGTGGCACCAGCGCCTTCTTCTACCTGGACGTGCCCTTCGCCGAGACGCTCCGCCGGCACGAGACGCGGCCGCAACGGCTGGCTTTCAGCCCGGACCAGATGCGCGAGTGGTACCAGAAGAAGGACCTACTCCCGGACGGCCGCGAAACCGTCATCGGGCAGGACAGTTCCCTGGAAGAGACGGTACGGCTCGTGCTGCGGGAGTCCGGGCTGACGCCGTTCCGTCCTCGACCCCTTTCAGGAAATTGAAAGCTTGCCGAAAGAGCGCCCGGTGCTTGCGAAAAGTTCACTCGTCGCCGGTCAATCGACCGGCCTTGTCGATGTGCGGGCGGCGGCGATCGCCAGAGCGGTGTTGGTCACCGAGACGGCGGTGGCCAGGACCGCCACCCGGGCCGGCAGCCGGCCGCGCACCCCGGCGGTGAACGCGGACATCGCGTCGGTCGCATGGATCAGGATGCCCAGGGCCAGGTCACGGCGCCGCCCGGGGTCGTCGGGGGCCGCACACCGGAGCAGGTCCCAGGCGAGCACCACGGTACGGATCCCGAACATCCGCAACGGGTAGATCGCCACCCCATTGACGGCCGGATCGGCGCCCAGCCTGCGCAGCATGAACGAGGGGGCCAGCAGCGCCGTCGCCCCGTTCACCAGGCGCACACCGGCCAGGGCGAGGCGCGCGCCGTCACGATCGATATTCATGGGTTTCATCTCCTGCCGGTCTCGGCCTTACCTGGATGCGGTACGACGTCCGCACGGGACTTGCCCACATATGGGTTTGGCGGGTTGTGCGATTTACGGAGTGCGGAGAAATATCCGTTATATGACGTTAAGTCGGAATTCGAGTTCCCGGAAGCATAGGCGATCATGCGCGTCAAAACGGAAATCCAGCAGAATTTGCTGAACTTATCCAATGCCGAACTGATGCGGCTGTTTCGCGACAGCCCGGCCGGTCCGGTGCCGAGCGGAGAGGCGGAGGGCACCGCGCTGCTGGCCTCCGGAACCCTGCTCGGCCGGATCATCGCGTTCCTCGCCAGGCTGCTGGTCTGGCAGGGGAAGGTCTTCGAGCCCGAACGCGGCCGGCTGCGCAACCGCGTGACCCCCCTGCGGATCCTGGCGCTGCCGGCCCTCGTCCGGCGCGGCCCCAGCCGGGTCGACGGCCGGGACTGCATCCTGGTCGAGTACACCCGGCTGTCCCGCCTCGTCGGCCGCCTCGACGACGAGATCAGAATGGTCTCCCCGGGGCTCTACCTCGGCATGGCGTTCTGGCGCGGCCTGCACATGACCACCTTCTCGCTCCGCTTCGGCGACGAGAGCGCCGACGGAGACATCGGCGTCGGGAGTGCCGTCAGGGACATCGGCGACGCCGTCAGGGACACAGAGCAGAGGTGACGGGCCATGCCGCATCAGGTCGCCGTGATGATCCACGCCCCGCTCGACCAGGACCGGGTCACGGATCTGCGCAAGAGGCTCGGCGACATCTCACGCGCCGGAATGGCCGGCCCGCCGTTCCACTTCGGCCGGATGCCGGGCGTGCACTTCGCGCGGTTCTTCGTGCTGCCGGCTGACCGGGACCCCTCGGGGGCCCCGTTGCCGGCCGAACTGGTCTACCTGGGCGAGGTGGACGCGCCCGCCCGGCGGCATCTGCGCACCTTGCTCGACGTGGCCGCCGACGGCCTCGACGAGGTGTTCGGCCACTGCCCGGGCTACCCCGGCGCGGCGGCGCCCCGCGGGGAACGGCTGCGCTGGCTGCGCCGTCACTCAGCGCCCGCCGACGCGTTCTACGTGAACACGGTGGGGCGCACCGTGGCGCAAATCCGGGCGGAGGCCGAGCTGCGCCAAGTGATCCAGGACTATCTGGACCGGCGAGGCTCCTGGGCCGAGGTCCCCCCGCAGCGGGCGCGCCAGGCGATCCAGGCCCATGTGCGCAGCAGGCCGGAGCTGGCGTGGGCGTTCCGGCCGCCACCCGGACCCGCCCTGTGGTGGCGGTCCCGCGAGGTGCTGCACCGTCTCGGGGTGCCGCTGCTGCTCCTGCCCGCGCTGCCGATCCTGGCCGTCGCGGTGCCCGTCTGGCTGGTACTGCTGCGCCTGCACGAGATTCGGGACGTGCCGGACACCGAGCGTCCCGGCCACGACCGGCTGCTGGAGCTGGCGGACTGCGAGGACGACGCGGCGCAGAACCCCTTCACCGCGGTGGGGTTCGTCAAGCCGGGGACGCTGCGCCGGCTGACCACGCGGGTGGTGTTCGCCGCGATCGACTACGCGGTGCGGCACCACTACAACCACGCCGACCTGGCGGGGGTGAAGACCATCCACTTCGCCCGCTGGGTGAGCTTGGACGGCCGCCGCGTGCTGTTCGCCAGCGACTACGACGGCAGTCTCGAAAGTTACATGGACGACTTCATCGACAAGCTCGCCTGGGGCCTGAACGCCGCGTTCAGCAACGGCGTCGGCTACCCGCGGACCCGCTGGCTGGTGACCGGCGGCGCGCGGGACGAGCAGGCGTTCAAGTACTACCTGCGGCGGCACCAGATCCCCACCGCCGCCTGGTATTCGGCCTACGACACGCTCACCGCCCGCAACATCGACCGCAACGCCCGTATCCGGGCCGGTCTGCGCGGCGACATGACTCCGGACGAGGCCGAAGGCTGGCTGCGCCTGCTGTGAGGTGGTGACCGTGAGCATGAGTCTCGACGACGTCCAGGGCCTGGTGGCCCGCGGCTACCGGGAGCTGCCCGCCGGGTGCCTCACCCTCGTCACCGTCGACGACGCGGCCGCCGCCGGGGCGGCGCTGCGGACACTGCTCCCCCGGGTCACCACGGCCGGGCCGTTCACCGGAGGCGTCGCCCTGCACGTGGCGCTGACCGCGTCGGGGCTGCTCCGGCTGGGGCTGCCCGAGCCCGCCCTGGCCGGGTTCTCCGCGGAGTTCACCGAGGGCATGACCGCCCCGCACCGGAGCCGGTTCCTGGGTGACACGGGCGAGGACGATCCGCGCTGGTGGCGGTGGGGCGGCCCCGGGACGCCTCGCTGCGACGGCGTGTTCCTGCTGTACGCGGGCGACGAAGGTCTGCTGACGGACGAGCAGGACCGGTTGCGGCGGACGCTGGACGACGGCGGTTTCGGCGTCCTCGCCGAGATGCGCACCCTCCCGTCCGCCGGAACCGAGGCGTTCGGGTTCCGCGACGGCATCTCCCAGCCGATCGTCGAAGGGCTGTCCAAGGCCGCGGACGCCGAACGGACGGTGCCGACGGGCGAGTTCGTCCTCGGCTACCCGAACGCCTACGGCAGGCTCACCGACAGGCCGCTGCTGCCGGCGACCGCCGATCCGGACGGGCTGCTGCCCAAGGCGCCCGGCTCCGGGCTGCCCGGCCCGTCGCCCGATCTGTCGCCCGATCTGGGCCGCGACGGCAGCTACCTGGTGATCCGCCAGCTGGAACAGGACGTCGCCGCGTTCCGCGACTACCTGGACCGCGCCGCCGGGCCGCAGGGCGCTGCCGCGCTGGCGGCCCGGATGGTGGGCCGGTGGCCGAGCGGGGCGCCGCTGGTCAAGACACCGGGCGGCGACGATCCGGCGCTGGCCTACGACAACGCCTTCGGCTACCACCACACCGACCCGCACGGGGTCTCCTGCCCGATCGGTGCGCACATCCGGCGGGCCAACCCGCGCGACTCGCTCGACCCCGAACCCGGCACGGCCAAGTCGCTGGAGGTCAACGACCGGCACCGGCTGCTGCGCCGGGGACGTTCCTACGGATCCGACGGCACGGCCGGGCTGTTCTTCATGTGCCTGACCGGCAACCTGGCCCGGCAGTACGAGTTCGTCCAGCACACCTGGCTGAACGATCCGGCCTTCAACGGGCTGTCCGACTCTCCCGACCCGCTCGTCGGCCCGCGCCGGTCCGGCTCCGCCTTCGTCGTCCAGGCCCGTCCGGTGCGCGAACGTCATGTCGGCCTCTCCCGGTTCGTCCGCGTCCGGGGCGGCGCCTACTTCTTCCTCCCCGGCATCCGGGCCCTGGACTACCTGTCCCGGTGCCATGAACGTCCGTGGAAGGGATCGCCATGACCAGGACAGCAGGACAGGCACACGTACGCCCCGCCCCGGCTCCGCAGCGGGCCCGGCCCGGTCCGCCGCGCGGGCGTGCCCGATCTCGGCTCGGCCGGCTGCACGAGGGTCTCTCCCTGTTCCTCGACCGTACGGTCGGCTGGCACCGGCTGCCGAAGCCGCTCGGGCTGGCGGTGCTCGCCGGCCTGCGCAACGTGCTGCGGCGCGAGAACCTCTACGACAGCAACACCCTGCCGGCCGTCGATCAGCCGCCGGTGCCTCCGTACGCTCCCGCGTTCCGGACGACCAGGACCGCCGACGGAACGTACAACGACCTGCGCGAGCCCCGTGCGGGCATGGCTCAGTCGCGGTTCGGGCGCAACGTGCCGCTGGACCGGACATTCCCGGAGGTTCCCCCGCGGATCATGACGCCCAGCCCCCGCGAGGTCAGCCGGCGGCTGCTGACCCGGACCGAGCTGATCCCCGCGACCTCGGTGAACGCCCTGGTCGCCGCGTGGCTGCAGTTCATGCTCCGGGACTGGTTCAGCCACGGTCGCAGCCCCGCGGAGGACCCGTGGGAGATCCGGTTGAGCCCCGACGACCCGTGGCCGAACCCGGCGATGACCATCGCCCGGACCAGGCCGGACCCCACCATGCCGCCCGGGTCCCGGCCGCCGACCTGGGTGAACACCGAGACCCACTGGTGGGACGGGTCCCAGATCTACGGCTCCTCCGTCGACCTGCGGCAGTTCGTGCGCACCGGGCGGGACGGCAAGCTGCGGCTGACCGAGTACGGCCTGCCGGCCTGGCCCCTCGACCCGGAGCGCGACCCGGCCCGGGTGCCGGGGTTCTGGCTGGGCCTGCTGATGATGGGGACGCTGTTCGCCCACGAGCACAACGCGATCTGCGACCGCCTGCGCGCCGAACACCCCACCTGGACGGACGAGGACCTCTTCCAGCGCGCGCGGCTGGTCAACGCGGCCCTGATCGCCAAGATCCACACGGTGGAGTGGACGCCGGCGGTCATCAACCACCCCACCACCGTGACGGGGATGCGGGCCAACTGGTGGGGACTGGCCGGGGAGCGCGTGCATCGGCTGTTCGGCCGGATCAGCCGCAGCGCGATCATCAGCGGCATCCCGGGATCGGCGACCCGGCTGGACGGCGTGCCGTTCTCGCTGACCGAGGAGTTCGTGGCGGTGTACCGGATGCATCCGCTGGTGCCCGATCACTATCCGGTGCGGGCGGCCGACGACGGACGGCCGCTGGGGGCGCTGACGCTCCGCGACATCGCCGGGCCGCAGGCGCTCGACGTGGCCCGCCGGCACGGCATGACCGACCTGCTCTACTCCTTCGGGACCATCCATCCGGGGCTGGTGACCCTGCACAACTTCCCGCGGTTCCTGCAGGAGTTCCGGCGGCCGGACGGCATCCTGCAGGACCTCGCCGCCACCGACATCCTGCGCACCCGGGAGCTCGGGGTGCCCCGGTACAACGAGTTCCGGCGTGCGCTGCGCCTGGCGCCGGCCCGCGACTTCCGCGCCCTGACCGACGATCGTCGCACCGCACGGCTGATCGAGGAGGTGTACGGGGGCGACATCGAGCAGGTCGATCTCATGGTCGGCATGTACGCCGAGAAACGGCCCAGGGGGTTCGCCTTCAGCGACACCGCGTTCCGGATCTTCCTGCTGATGGCCTCTCGGCGGTTGAACGCCGATCGGTTCCTCAGCGAGGACTACCGGCCGGACGTCTACACCAAGGCCGGGATGGACTGGATCGACGACAACACGATGAAGACGGTCCTGCTGCGCCACTTCCCCGCGTTGCGACCGGCGCTGCGCGGGCTTGACAACGCCTTCAGCCCGTGGAGCAGGGGGCCGGGTGCGCCGTCGTGACCGCAGCGGCGATGCGCGGCATTTTTTTGAAGTTTCAAGTCGGAGCGGCGCTGATCGCGTCGCTTTCGACTTTCCTCGAATCCGTGAGGTCGATATCACCGTGGGCATCGATGTCCAGAGTTTCGCCGTGGCCAACCTTCGCCGCCGTCCCGAAGTCGTCGAGATCGGGGGCTTCGTCCTCGGCGTGGAGCCCGGCACCACCAGCCCGTACGTCAACTACGCGACACCCCTGCCCGGCGCCCGGCCGGGCGGGCGGGACGTCGCGGCGCTGATCGGGGCGTTCCGCGAGCGCGGGCTCAAGCCCCGTCTCGAGTTCGCCCCGGACGCCGCGCCCGCCGTGGAGCCCGCGCTGCGCGAGGCCGGGTTCACCGTCGAGGCGGTGCACGACTACCTCGTCTGTGTCCCGGCCACGCTGAGGATGCCGCGGGCCGCTCTCGCGGTGGAGACGCCGTCCACCGACGAGGACTACGCGGCGATCGACGCCGCCCTGTCCGAGGCGTTCGGCGGCGAGTTCCCCTCGTCGCCGGAGGGCGCGGCCCGGCTGCGCCGTACGGAGGAGAGCGGCGGCGCGGTCCGGTTCGTCCGGGCGCCCGGTGGCGGCTGCGCCGGAGCGGCCCTGTGCTCCGCCCCGGCCGTGGAGACGTCGGAGCTCGCCGGGGTCGGCACCCGCCCCGAGTTCCGCGGGCGGGGCATCGCCGCCGCGGTCACCGCCACGCTCGCCGAGGCGATGCTCGCCAGGGGAGCACGGTCGGTGTGGCTGGAGTACGGCGGCGAGGGATCGCGCCGGGTCTACGAACGCGTTGGCTTCCGGCCGGGCGGCACCCGCCTGTACATGTCGCTCGACGACTGACGCGCGCGGGTCCCGCCGGTCGCCGGCCGGCGGGACCCGTCCGTTCAGCCTGCCCGCTCACCCCCGGGGGGCGGGCGGGGGCGGGATCAGACGGAGGCCGGCCGGCGGGCGGCCGACGCGAGCCCGGGCGGCGCCGCGGCCAGGGCCTTGTGGATGGCCTCCACCAGGGCGAGCGCCGCCTCCTCGGTGAGCTCGATCGCGACCCGGGCCGACGGGCCCTCGGCCGGGTTGGTGAGGTCGATGTTCACCGTGTGCTCCTGGCACGCGTGGTAGGGATGGTCGAGGTAGACCATGCCGTCGGTGACCGTGAACCAGCCCGACGCCCCCTTGGCGGCGCCGTCGATCCGGATCTTCTCGGTGAGATAGGTGCACATTCCTGTCCTCCTCAGGCGGCGAGGTGGCGGCCGAAGAAACCGAAGACCTTCTTCCAGCCCTCCACCGCGGCGGCGGGCCGGTACGCCGGGCGGTCCACGGAGAAAAACCCGTGGCCGGCGCCGGGGAACACGTGGAACTCGTGGTCCTTGCCGAGTCTGTCCAGCTCGGCGGAGAGCACGTCCACCTCGTCCGGTGAGGGGTACCTGTCGTCCGCCCCGAAGAGCCCGAGGAGCGGGCAGGACAGATCGGCCGCCCGGGAGATCAGCGGTTCGGCGTCGAGCGGGAATTCGGCGGGCGGCGCGGTGACCACGAAGGCCCCGTAGCAGTCGACGGCCGCGTCGATCCGGAGCGAGCAGGCGGCCAGGAACGTCTGCCGCCCACCGGAGCAGTAGCCGATGACACCGATCCTGCCGTTGGCGTGCTCCAGGCCTTTCAGGTAGGCCGCGGCGCCGGCGACGTCGCCGACGAGTTGCTCGTCCGGGACGCCGCCCTTGGCCCGGGCCGCGGCGGCCTGGTCGTCCGGGCTGACGCCGGTGCCCTCCCGGGAGTACAGGTTGGGGCAGATCGCCGCATAGCCGTGCGCGGCGAACCTGCGGACGATCTCCTTGGTGGCCTCGTCATAGCCGGGCAGGTGGTGGATCACCACGACCCCGCCGTGGGAGCCGGAGCCGAGCGGCCGGGCCGCGTACGCTTCGAGCTCGGCGCCTTCGTGCCCGGTCACGGCGACCGTACCCGCCCACATCGCGTCCGTCATCGAGATCCCCTTTCCCCTCTGATCACAGCGCTGCCCGTGAGAAGCGGTGCCGGGAGCCACCCTAGTAGTTAGTTTGGCTAAGTAATCCCGCCGTCCGGCAGCGGACCGATGACTGCGCCGGGCGGGCGCTCGTGCCGTACGGGGCGCTGTGTGGCGCATCTCACCGCGGACAGTCCGCGACCGTGAGGACCTGCGGAAGCGCGGAACGGTGGGGGCCAGAATCGTGCCGTTTGCCGCCTTTTTGGTCGTGTCTTACTTGTTATCTACTAAGCTTCCCGTGTCTCGCCGGTGAGCGGTCCTCAACCCGAGGACGACCGGCGACCGCCGAATCCCGGAAGTCATCGATCCCGGGAACCGGGGACCCACGTCTCTTGGGGTGAATCCGGACCATCCGGTAGGGCTACTCCTGGCCCGAACCCGTCAGCTAACCCGGTAGGCGGCCAAGGAGAGGAGAGCGCGTGGAGTGTCGGCTCCACCTGCCCACCCGGTCCGCGTCGCATCGCCGGACCACATGCCTGCCCTGGAACGTCTCCAGGCTTCCGGGGTGATGGCGCGCCCGTGACGGGCTGCCACATCTCCCGTTTCTGATTCCGCCCCGCCGCGGCCGTGTCCTCGGACGGTCATGCCGTCATGCCGTCACGCCCCGCGGGCCGGTTCGTCATGTCTCGATTCGTCATGTCTCGAAGCGCGCCATAGGAGCCTCCGATTTCCACCGATCCGATCGCCCGAGAGCTGCTCGACGCCGTCCGCCCGGAACTGGGCTACCGCGAGCGAGCCGGGAAACACACGAAGTTCGGCGAGTGGTACGCCGACAACGTCGCCAAGGACCCCGACTTCAAGACCGCCCCCTGGTGCGACATGTTCGTCTCCTGGGCGGCGGACCGGGCCGGGGTGCAGGACCATGTCGGCGAGTTCGCGCTGACCACACGGCACGCCAAGTGGTTCAAGAAGAACCACGCCTGGAGCGACAAGCCCGAGCCGGGCGCCGTGGTCTTCTTCGACTGGTCGGGGTCCAAGAAGATCCACGACATCGACCACGTCGGCATCGTCGAGAAGGTCGTCGGCGGCAAGGTCCACACCATCGAGGGCAACGTCGACGGCGTGTGGCTGAAGCGCAAGGTGCGCGACACGAGCAAGATCGTCGGGTACGGCCTGCCGCGCAAGGTCAAGGGGGCGCAGAAGGCGCCGGTGACGATCCAGCCCGTGGCGGCCGTGAAGGCGAGCGTCCAGGGTGCCGCGGCGCCCGCGACCAGGAACATGGCGGCCACGCAGGGGAAGTCCCTCGACGTCGTGTGGTCGCCCGGCGACGCCGTCCTGCCGGCGGGCCTGCTGTTCGCGGTGGTCTCCACCGCCGTGACCGGGCTCCGGTTCAAGGCCGCGGCGGCGACGTCCGGCGGGCGGCACCGCAAGCGCGGGTGACCTCCCACCGCCGGCCTCCCACCGGTCCGCCTTCCCGTGGCGGCGGACCATAGGGGCACGTCGTCGACGCGGGCCGTCGCGGCGCGCTAACCCAGCAGGCTCTTCATCTCCTTGATCTCGGCGGACTGGCTGAAGACGATGGACGCCGCCATCCGCCGGGCAGGCGCGTAGATTCCGCTGCGCAGTTCGTCGCGGGCCATGGCGACGGCGCCCTCGTGGTGCCGGATCATCATCGTGAGGAAGGCCCGGTCGAAGGCCCGTCCGGACAGCCCTTCGAGACGCCGCATGTCCTCGGGGGACATCATTCCCGGCATGGCGTGGTGCGCCGGCGCCGGGCTCTCGCCGGGCACCTGCTCACCCCAGGCCCTGAGCCAGCCGCTCATGGTCCGGATCTCGGGAGCCTGCGCGGCCTCGATCCGCCGGGCCAGCCGCGCGACCCGGGCGTCCGCCGCGCGGCCCTCGGCCAGCCTCCCCATCTCCACCGCCTGACGATGATGCGGGATCATCATCCGGGCGAACATGACGTCCTGGTCGTTGTGGTCGGCGGCCGGCGTCGTGGCGGCAGGCGCGGTGAGCGCGGCGGGCGGAGAAGGCGTCCCGGCCGATGCGGCGGAGCCGTACGCGCCGCCCACGCCGACCAGCAGGCCGCCCGTCAGCAGGGCCACCGGTAGAACACGTCCCTTCATCGGCCGACACCTCCGTACGTCTGAAGGGGGGCGAGCGCGAGCCCCTGGAATGCGGGCACGGAATGCGCGCCTCTGGCTTGTCGTACCCCGCCCCGCGGAACGTTCCCGTCGGCTGAACGTGATCCGGAACCGGTAGTTGTCGCCGTAGGTCGAGCCGCGGATGGCGAACGCCGCGCTCCCCGAGCTCACGCGGCCCGAGACCGTCGCCCCGGCGTAGTCGTGCCGCGTCTGGACCCGGTGGGCAGCCTTGCGGGGAGACGTTGACATGCAGCCTTGCGGCTGCGTATCGTTCATGCAGCCAAACGGCTGCATGTTCGGGATGGGGAAGATGGACGAGGTGTTCAAGGCGCTGGCCGACGCCAGCCGCCGCCGGTTGCTGGACAGCCTGAACGCCCGCAACGGCCAGACGTTGCGTGAACTGTGCGCGGGGCTGGACATGGCGCGGCAGTCGGTCAGCAAGCACCTGGCGGTGTTGGAGGCGGCGAACCTCGTGACCACGGTGTGGCGCGGCCGGGAGAAACTGCACTACCTCAACGCCGTGCCCATCAACGCCATCGCGGACCGCTGGATGAGCAGGTTCGACCGCGAGCGGGCCCGTGCTCTTGCCGATCTCAAGAACGCATTGGAGCAGGAACCGATGGGCAACCCCGAGTTCGTCTACACCACCTACATCAGGACCACGCCCGAGCGGCTGTGGCAGGCCCTGACCGACCCCGGCTTCACCCGGCGCTACTGGGGCCTGTCCTTCGACACCGACTGGCGGGCGGGGGCGCCGATGACCTGGCATCAGGGCGGTGTGGCGATCGCCGATCCCGAGCAGGTCGTCGTCGAATCCGAGCCCGGCCGCCGTCTGTCGTACACCTGGCACTCCTTCACGCCGGAGTGGGCCGAGGCGGTCGGCCTGGGGGAGGACGTGCTCGCCAGGCTGAAGGCGGAGCGCAGGTCACGGGTGACGTTCGAGATCGAGCCGGTGGGGGAGACGGTCAAGCTGACAGTCGTCCACGACGGCTTCGATCCCGGCGGCACCCTGCGGGAGATGGTCGGCCAGGGCTGGCCCCAGGTGCTGTCCGCGCTCAAGACCCTGCTGGAGACGGGCGAGCCTCTGCCGGCCGGGAGCGCGTGACCTGCGCGCCGCGCCCCGCCCGGACGGGCAGGGCGCGGCACGCCCCGGCAGGGCGCGGCGGATCAGCACTGGCCGTCGGCGAGCACCCAGTAGTCCGGGCCGGTCTGGCGCAGCGCGTGCGTGGTGAAGGTGTTCCACAGTCCCATCGCGTCGTTCGACCCCTTGGCGTAGGTGTAGCCGCCGGATTGGTACGCCCGCCCGGCGGTGGTGTGGGCGTAGTTACTGGCCCGCACGCACGTGCCCGGCGGCGTGGCGATGGGTGAGGGGCTGGGTGACGGGCTGGGTGACGGGCTGGGGCTGACGGTGGGCGTGGCGCTGGGGCTGGGGCTGGGCTGGGCGCCGCCGTCGAGGCCGAAGAAACGGGCGTCGTGGTAGGCCGAGCAGATCGTGTCGAGGAAGTACGCCGCGGTGGCCCCGCACTGGTCGGCGGCGCCGCCCGGATCGACCGGCAGACCGTGGCCCATGCCGCTGATCTCGTAGAGGCGCACGTCGTCGTCGCCGTACACCTTGAGCGTGGTGCCGCCGGTGAGCGACCGGGTGGACGTGGGAGTCGTGGAGACGCCCCGCACGTTCGTCCACTGGTCGCGCACCTGGGCGCCGTTGGCGGGGACGACCGTGTAGTCCGACTGGCCCTGCCAGACGGCCACCCGCGGGTACGGCCCCGTGTAGCCGGGATAGGCGTTCCGCACCAGGTCACCCCACTGCTGCGGAGTCTTGCTCGTCGGGCCGTACTGGCAGCCGGACGCCTCGGTCAGGCTGCTCGCGCAGCGGTAGGCCAGGCCGGCCGCGATCGAGCCGGCGGCGAAGACGTCCGGGTAGGTCGCGAGCATGACGGCGGACATCGCCCCGCCCGCCGACAATCCGGACACGTAGACCCGTGAGGGGTCGGTCCCGTAGTTCGCGACCGCGTACGCCACCATGGCGCGGATGGACGCGGCCTCGCCCTGCCCCCTCGTGGTGTCGCCGGTCTGGAACCAGTTGAAGCAACTCGACGAGTTGTTGGCGCTGGAGGTCTGCGGCAGCACCAGGGCGAAGCCCCACTGGTCGGCGTACTTGCGCCATCCCGAATCGGCGAAGTAGCCGCTCGCGTTCTGCGTGCAGCCGTGCAGGAGCACCACGAGCGGCCGGCCGCCGGGCAGGCCGTCCGGGCGGTAGGCGTACATCGCCAGGTTGCCGGGGTTGGACCCGAACGCGCCGACCTGCGTCAGCGAGGCGGCCCGCGCGGGCGGGGTGATCAGGGCCGTGCCGAGCAGGCCGGCCAGGACGAGCAGGAGGGTCGCGAGGGCGAGGACCGCTCGCGGCGGCCGGACGGTGAAGGACGTGACCATGGGGGCTCCTCGGATGACCTGGCGCACCGATCCTTTCCGCGCACGCTAGGACTCCCGCCACCCTCCCGACATGGCCGCCGGACACACTTTCCCCCCCCCCTGTCATGGTGCCGCCGTCGCGCCGTTAGAGCGGACAGAGGTCCGCTGGGCGGTCATGCCGGGTACGTGTAACCATCGGGCGCGACGTTACGGTGATGTGACGCTGGGCATCCCGGTCCGCGCGGACCGCCGTCAGGCGGACAGCGAACCGCGAACAGGGTCTAAAGTTGACTCGGCGAGTTCGAGCGGAAGAGGCGTTCATGGCACGAGGCGACACCGGACCTGACTTCATCGAGGCGCTGGCGCGCGGCCTCGATGTCATCAGGGCGTTCCAGCCGGGGCGTCCGGTGATGTCCCTGACGGAGGTGGCGGCGGCGACCGGCCTGGCCCGTCCCACCGCCCGGCGCATCCTGCTCACGCTGCAGGAGCTGGGGTACGCCCGCGCGGCGCAGGGCGGCTTCGCCCTGACCCCGCGGGTGCTCGAACTCGGCGTCTCCTACGTCCGCTCGACGGGCCTGTGGGAGGTGGCCCGGCCGCACCTGGAACGGCTGGTCGCCCAGACGCACGAGTCGTCGTCCATCGCCCAGCTCGACGGGTCCGACATCGTGTACGTCGCCCGCGTGGCGGTGCCGAAGATCGTCACCCTCTCGGTGCAGATCGGGACGCGCTTCCCCGCGATGCAGACGTCCCTGGGCAAGGTGCTGCTGGCCGCGCTGCCTCCGGCCGAGCTGGAGCGAGTGCTGGCCGAGCCGAGCCGGTCGGGCATCGAGCCGCGCTGGCGGCCCGATCGGCAGGAACGCGACGCCCTGCTGCGCGAGGTGCGGGCGAAGGGCTGGGCGCTGACCGACGAGCAGCTCGCCCTCGGGATCCGGTCGGTGGCAGCGCCGCTGCGCGACGGCTCCGGCAACGTCATCGCGGCCGTGAACGTCAACAGCCACGCGGCCGAGACCTCGCTGGAGAAGCTGACCGAGGAGTATCTTCCGCTGCTGCTGACGACCGCCGGCGCGATCAGCGCCGACTGGGCGCTCTACGAGTCGGTCCCGCAGGTGACGGCCTCCTAGGTCCGGCAGACCGCCCCGGGGATCAGGACGATCCTGCCGGAGGCGGTACCGGCCGCCTGACGCCGCCAGGCGGCGCCGGCCTCCTCCAGCGGGACCCTCTCGCAGGCGACGGCCAGCCGCCCGAGCGCCGCCTGCTCGGCGACGAAGACGATCGAGGCGGCCCGCTGCTCGGAGGTCAGCTCGTTGTTGGTGTATCCCAGCAGCCGCAGCGACCTGCTGCGCAGCGTGGCGGAGTCGATCGGGCAGGTCTCGTCCGCCGAGGAGCCCAGGTTGACCCACCGGCCCGCCTGCCGCAGGGCACGGGCCGCGGCGGCCGCCGCCGGGCCGAAGAGCGGGTCGAGCACCAGGTCGGCGGGTCCGTCGCAGGCCTCGGCGAAGCGGGCGGCCAGCGTGGCGACGTCGCCGGTGTCGAGCGCCACCACGGCGTCCGCGCCCGCCCGCCGGGCGCGTTCACGGGCGGCGGGGGAGCGGGCGCCCGCGACGACCCTGCGGGCGCCGGCGATGCGTGCGATCTGCACGGCGGCCTGCCCCACGACGCCGCCCGCACCGAGCACCACCACCTGCTCACCGGGGGTGAGCTCACCGCGCCAGGTCAGCGCCATGTGCGCGGCGACGGCCGAGAGCCCGAGCGCGGCCACCGCGACCGGGTCGGCCGCCGCGGGCAGCTCGACGAGGTCGCGCGCGGGCACGGCCGCCGCCTGCGCCATGCTGCCGTCGCCCGGCGCCATTCCGGCCGAGGTCGCGAACCACACCGGCCGCCCGTCCGCGACGCCGGCCCCCTGCACCCCCGGCACGTACGGCGTGCGCGGCCTGCCGAAGTAGGACGTGCCGGTCGCGCACAGCAGGTCGAGCGGCGTGACGGGCGCGGCGGCGACCTCGACCAGCCTCTCGCCGGGCCCGGCGAGAGGCACGGGCAGGTCGCCCACCACCGGCGGCCTGCCGGGTTCCACGATCTGTGCCGCCCGCATGTTCCACCTTTCACTCAGGCATCCTCATCGGCGAGAGCCGCCGGGCCCGCCCCGCACGACGTGCCCGGCGCCTCGCCGCCCGGCCCGCCTCGGGCGGCGGGCAGGTCCGATCACGTCGCGATGTCGGGGTACGGCAGCGTCATGTGGGCCAGCCGCCGGGCGTACTCGGTCTGGAAGCCCATCGGCTCGTGGTCGCGCTCGAACATCGCGATGAACAGCGTGAGCGTGAGGAACGGGTGCGCGCCCAGCTCGAACAACGTGGGGTAGTCGTGGCCGGCCAGGGCCTCGCGCTCGGCGTCCTCGAAGCGCAGCCAGGTCGACGCCTCCCCGCCGTGGCAGCTCAGCAGCCGGTTGGCCTGCTCGGCCTCCCACCACTCCACCGTGCCGCGGGGGTCCTCGCGGTAGCGCTCGACCAGGTCCGGATCGCGGTCGACGGTGAACAGGAACTTGTTCAGCAGATACTTGCTCACGCCGCGCCTCCGTTGGGGTACCAGGTGAAGTAGGCCTCCATGGTGTGGAACAGGTCGTAGGTGTCGACGTAGTCGGCCTTGGCGCCTTCGCCGGCTACGCCCATCATCAGCATGAAGTCCATGAAGCCGTGGGTGGCGTTGCCGGGCAGGTGGAGGCTGTCGAGGGTGACCTCCGACAGGCAGCCCTCGATGTCGCCGGAGGAGATCCACTCGACCGCCCTGCGGTCGAACTCGGGGTCGGGCCCGTGCGGGCCGAACTGGCGCGGCCCGCCGAGCTCCAGCGACAGGTGCCCGGTGCCGATCACCGCCACCCGCCTGTCCGCCGGCCACGACTCCACCAGCTCGCGGATCGTACGGCCGAGCTGCACGAACCGCTTCGGCCGCGGCAGCGGCGGGGCGAAGATGTTGGTGTAGATCGGCACGATCGGCAGGTCGTTCTGCGGGCGCAGCGTGATGATCGGGCACGTGATGGAGTGGTCGATCCGCAGCTCGTTGGAGAAGGCGAGGTCGAAGCCCGCGTCCAGGCCCTCCCGCAGGATGTACGCCGACAGGTCCTCCTGGCCGGTGAAGAACATCCGGGGCAGGCCGAACTCGCGTTCCTCGTTGTACCAGTTCGCATCGTAGAAGGGCGCCTTGCCGACGAGGAACTGCGGCATGTTGTCGAGCCAGAGCTGGTGGAAGTGGTCGGAGCCGACCATGACCAGCACGTCGGGCCGCGCCTTCGTCAACGTCTCCCGGAACGCCTCGACCTTGCGCACCCACTCGTCGGCGAACGGCGGGCGGTCCTCGCCCGTGGCCGTGCTGGCGCGGTAGTAGAACGGATGATGGGTGGACGCGATCACCGCGACCAGTTCAGCCATGCGAACCTCCAGTGGCGTCAGGGGCGTAGGGCTCAGGGTCGACGGACCGGTTGTTGAGGTCCACCGACAGGAAGATCTCGTTCGCCACCGGGCGGCGCAGCTCCTCGGCGAGCTGCCCGATCAGGCCTGCCGTACGGGCGAGCAGGGCGAAGCCGCGCAGCAGCTCCAGCGGCAGGCCGAGGTCGGCCAGCGCGGCGCCGCAGACACCCGCGCCGTTGAGCGGCAGTTTCCTGCCCAGCACCTCGGGATGCACACGGCCGATGGCGGCGAACAGCGACAGGTGCGGCCCGGACAGATTCTCCTCGGCGGCGATCTGCAGCAGCCGGGGCGTGCGGGGGTCGCCCTCCTTGTGCACGTGGTGGCCGAGGCCGGGGATGAACCGCCGCGCCTGCCGCTGAGCCCGCACGGTCTCCAGGGCGAGGGCGTCCCAGCCGGCGTCGTCGGACGGCAGCGGCCCCTCGTGCGCCGTCAGCACGTCGTGCAGGAACCGCCCGCAGTCCTCGGTCACGCCGAGGAAGCGCGACCCGCCGCCGAGCAGCCCGGCCGCGAGCGCGCCCTGGATCGAGTCGGGCGCCGACAGGTACGTCAGCCGGGTGACGATCGCGGTCGGGGTGAACCCGTGGTCGGCCAGCGCGGCGAGCACGGCCTCGAACACCCGGGTCTCGCCCGGCGTGGGCCGCCGCTGGGCGGCGAGCCAGAACGCGAGCTCGCCGAACCCGACCTTCCCCATCACGTCCTCGGCGAGGTCGCAGCCGAGCAGCGTGATCGACTTCAGCGAGGACGCTCCCAACGCGGTGGGATACGACGGCCGCTCGATCATCTCCGGCCGGTCAGACATCGTCGTCCTCCTCCTGGGTCAGCCATTTCCGCAGCTCGTCCCCGTGCTCGTCCAGCTCGGGCGGCGGAAGCCGGTAGGCGGCGGGGGTCGCGGAGAACCGGATCGGGTGGCGGGTGGTCGGGACCGCGCGGTCGCCCTCGCCCACCTCCACGATCGGGTCGAGCCCGAAGCGCTCGGCCATGGCGAACCCGCCGTCGATGGTGTTGATCGGCCCGCACGGCACCCCCGCCGCGACCAGCAGCTCGAACCACTCGAGCGCGCCGCGCGTGGCGAGCCGTCCGACCAGGATGGGCCGCAGCTCCTCGCGGCGCGCGGTCCTGTCGGCGTTGCGCGCGAAGCGCGGGTCGTCGGCGATCTCCGGGATGCCGAGCACCTCGCACAGCCTGCGGAACTGGCCGTCGTTGCCGGCCGCGACGATGATGTCGTTGTCGGCGGTCGGCAGCGGCTCGTAGGGGAACACGCTCGGGTGGGCGTTGCCCATGCGGTAGGGGACGACGCCGCCGGCGACGTACGCGGAGCTGTGGTTGACCAGCCCGGTCAGCGCCGAGGACAGCAGGTTGACCTCGACGTGCTGGCCCTGCCCGGTCGCGTCGCGGTGGCGCAGGGCGGCGAGGATGCCGATGGCGGCGTGGTTGCCCGCCATGACGTCGAAGACCGAGATCCCCGCGCGGTACGCCGGCCCGTCCGGGTCGCCGGTGAGGCTCATCAGCCCCGACATGGCCTGCACCATCAGGTCGTAGCCGGGCACGTCACGGCCCGCGCCGGAGCCGAACCCGCTGATCGAGGCGTACACCACGCCGGGGTTGGCCGCGCTCACCGAGGCGTAGTCGAGGCCGTACTTGGCGAGCCCGCCGGGCTTGAAGTTCTCCACCAGCACGTCGGCGCGGCGGGCCAGCTCCCGGGCCACCTTCGCGTCACCGGAGTCCCGCAGGTCGAGCGCGATCGACCGCTTGCCCCGGTTGACTCCCAGGTAGTACGTCGACACCTCGCCGCGCACCGGCGGCATCCAGGTGCGGGTGTCGTCCCCCTTTGGCCCTTCGACCTTGACGACCTCGGCGCCCATGTCGGCCAGCAGCATCGTGGCGTACGGCCCGGCCAGGACCCGCGAGAAGTCGGCCACCAGCACGCCGGACAGCGGCCCGCCTCCCCGCTCGGGCGCGGTGTCGTCTGTCATCCGGCTCCCCCCTCTTGCTTTCACAGCAGTGTCCGCTGAACGGACATCGGTCCGCGAAGCCGATTCTGGCACAGGCGGTCCGCCCGTCAAATGCCCGACCGGGTCTTCATCGCAAGACGATGCGGGAAAGCCATGGTTGACAGCGCGAGCGGTGCTCGGGAAAGTAACAGCGGAAGCAGCGCTGACCGTGCAGCGGACAAGTGTTCGTCGCCGCTGAGCGCGCTCGGCCTGTGGAAGGAGAGGAAGCCGAGCTGGGCGCAGTGCGGGTCGTGTGAGCGGACCGCGACTGTGCGAGGCGAGGCGGACTCGACCAGTGGGAAGGTGAGGAGTTCGACGATGAACGAGCCGACCGATTTCGGACCGGACCGGCCCGTGCTGCTGCGCGGCGGCACGGTGCTGCCGATGGACGACGCGCACAGCGTGCTGCCCGGCACCGACGTCCTCGTCGTCGGCGACCGGATCGCCGAAGTGGGGCCTGACCTCCCCGCGCCGGACGGCGCCGTCGTCGTCGACGCCACCGACGGCATCGTCATGCCCGGAATGATCGACACTCACCGGCACATGTGGCAGACGGCGATGCGCGGCTACGGCGCCGACTGGACGCTGACGCAGTACTTCGTCTGGTACTACCTTGAGTACGGCACGCTGTGGCGGCCCGAGGACGTGCACGCCGGCAACCTGCTTGCCGCGATCGAGGCGATCGACGCCGGCGTCACCACGGTCGTGGACTGGTCGCACGGGCTGCGGACCGTGGACCACGCCGATGCGGCCGTGGACGCGCTGCAGACGGTGCCCGGCCGGTTCGTGCTGGCCTACGGCAACATCCAGGCGCCACCGGCCGAGTGGACCGGCGCGCCGGAGTTCCGCGACTTCGTTCGGCGCCGCATCACGGGCGACGACATGCTGGGCTTCCAGATCGCCTTCGACGTCACCGGCGACCCGGCCTTCCCCGAGAAGCCGGCCTTCGAGGTGGCCCGCGACCTCGGCGTCCCGGTCACGACCCACGCGGGCGTGTGGGGCGCGACCAGCGACGACGGCATCCGGCTCATGTACGAGCACGGGTTCATGACGCCCGAGACGGTCTACGTCCACGCCGCCTCGCTGTCGGCGGACTCCTACCACCGCATCGCCGCCACCGGCGGTTCGATCTCGGTCTCCACCGAGAGCGAGCAGAGCGCGGGCCAGGGCTACCCGCCCACCTGGGCCATCCGCGCGCACGACATCCCGGTCTCGCTGTCGATGGACACCAGCGTCTGGTGGAGCGGCGACCTGTTCTCGGCGATGCGCACCACGCTCGGCGCCGACCGGTCCCGGGAGCACATGGAGGCGCATGCCAGGGGGGAGACGATCACCCACTGCAGCCTGCGTGCCGACCAGGTGGTGGACTGGGCGACGCGCGGCGGCGCCCACGCCATCGGCAGGAGCGACGACCTCGGCAGCATCGAGGCGGGCAGGAAGGCCGACATCGTGCTCATCAAGAACGACGCGTCGCCCGTGTCGTTCCCGCTGCTCAACCCGTACGGGCACGTCGCGTTCCAGGCGCAGCGCGGCGATGTGCACACGGTCCTCGTGAACGGCCGCGTGGTGAAGCACGAGCACCGCCTGGTCGGCGTGGACCTCGCCGCGGCCCGCCGCGCGGTGGAGCGGACCGTCGAGTACCTGCGCTCGACGCTCGGCGAGGAGGCATGGCAGAAGGGGATGAACCCCGACATCCCCGAGACGAAGATCCTCGACAACCCCTACACGTACACCGACTACCACAGCGCCGCGACGCACAGCCGTTGATCCCTCGTCCACTTTTGAGCAGAATCGGCGACCGCCCGCCGCCTACGGTGACGCCAGCCCAGGCGTTCCGAGGAGGCTGCGATGACGACGATGTACGAACATGTCGGCGGCGAGGCGGCGCTGCGCAAGTTCGCCGAGCACTTCCATGAGTCCGTGCTGCGCGATCCCCTGCTCAAGAGGCTGTTCGAGTACGGCTCCTCTCACCATGCGGAGAACCTGACCGCGTTCTTCGTCGAGATGCTGGGCGGCCCGAGCCGCTTCAGCGACGAGCTCGGCGGGTTCGAGGTGATCTTCCGGGCGCACCAGGGCCTGAAGATCACCGACGAGCAGCGCGACCGGTTCGTGGAGCTCATGCTGAGGGCCGCGGACGAGGCGGGGCTGCCGGGCGACGCCCGGTTCAGGCAGGCGTTCACCCGGCAGGTCACCCGGGCGGCCGGTTTCTCCACGAAGGTGTCGCACGACGCGCCGGATGCCTACCAGGCCCCGTACCCCCCGATGGGCCGGTGGGACTGGTGACGGAATGAGCGAGCGTAGCGAGCGAATCGGCAGGCACAGCATCTGGAGGCACAGCATCTGGCGCATGCCACTCCAAGCCGGAGGCGAGGAGGTGGCATGAATCGCTCGGTGCTGGTGACCGGTGGCAACCGCGGCATCGGCCTGGCCATCGCACGGGCGTTCGTCAAAGAGGGCGACCGCGTGGCGGTCACCCACCGGGGCAGCGGCGCGCCGGACGGGTTGTTCGGCGTGCGCTGTGATGTGACCGACGCGGCGGCGGTCGACCGCGCGTTCGCGGAGGTGGAGGAGCGGCACGGCCCGGTGGAGGTCCTCGTCGCCAACGCCGGCGTCACCGCCGACATGCTGCTGATGCGCATGGACGAGGCCGCCTTCACCGGCGTCCTCGACACCAACCTCACCGGCGCGTTCCGCGTCGCCCGGCGCGCGGTGGGGCCGATGGTACGCATGCGGCGCGGGCGGATGATCTTCATCTCGTCCGTCAGCGGCCTGTCCGGCGCGGCCGGGCAGGCCAACTACGCGGCGGCCAAGGCCGGGATGGTCGGGCTGGCGCGGTCGCTCGCGCGCGAGCTCGGCTCCCGGGGGATCACCGTCAACGTGGTGGCCCCGGGATACGTCCGCACCGACATGACGGACTCGATGACGGAGCAGCGGCGGGCCGAGGTGCTCGGGCAGGTCGCGCTGCGCCGTACGGCCGAGCCCGAGGAGGTGGCCGGGGTCGTCGTGTTCCTGGCCGGGGAGGCGGCGTCCTACATCACGGGCGCGGTCGTCCCGGTGGACGGCGGCCTCGGCATGGGCCACTGAGCCCGTCCGATCCGGTCGCGGGGCGGCCTGCTCAATCCTGAGCAGCGCGCCGGCGGGCCCCCGCCTAGCTTTTCGGTACGGACGGGCGGCGACGGCCCGACGCCGGATCGCACGCCGGATCGCACGGAGGATCTCCGCCGGGTCGCCCGCGGACGCCCTCGCCGGGGGGATCGCGGGGCCCTTTCCGTGCGCCCCGCCCGGCCCGATCCACCCTCCGACGCCGACACACGACTGGGAGAGCGATGGGACCGACACGGGACATGGTCGCGGAACCGGTGGACGCGCCGGTGGACGAGGTCCTGGCGGCGCTGCGGCGGATGCTGGCCGCGGCGCTGCCGACCGGCACGGGCACGGGCATGGGCAGTAGCCCTGGCACGGACCGGGGCACGGGTCCGGACCCGGTCGCTGGCCCGGATTCCCCCGAGACGGCCGCGGACGACACCCCGCTCGCGGCGTACGGGCTGGACTCGATGACGGCGGCCCGCCTCGTCATGGAGATCAAGGAGGAGCTGGGCGCCGACGTGCCGCTGGAGTGGCTGCGCGACGCGGGGGGCCTGCGCGACCTGGCCCGGCGCATCGCCGCGGCCCTGCCCGATGACGGCCTGCCGATGGACGGCCTGCGCGAGAACGGCCAGCAGGAGGACGGCCTGCCCGGGCGGCCGGCCCACGCCTCGCCCGGCGAGGGGGCCGCGCCCGAGGACCGGTTCGCGCCGTTCCCGTTGACGCCGATGCAGCAGGCGTACGTCGCCGGGTCGCATCCGGACCTCGGGCCCGACCCGGTGGGCTGCCACCTCTACCGTGAGTTCGAGATCGCCGGGCTCGACCCGCACCGGCTGAAGGAGGCGTGGGGACGGGTCGTCGAGCACCACGACATGCTGCGGGCCGTGCTGACCGAAGACGGGCGCCAGCGGGTGATGCCGGAGGCGGGCCCCTGGACGATGCCGGTGCACGAGGTGCCCGAGACCGAGCTCGGCGACCGCGTGGCCGAGGTCAGGGAGCGGCTGACGCGGCTGCGGCACGAGCCGGGCGACTGGCCGCTGTTCGCCGTCGAGGTGACCCGGGCGCGCGACGGCCGGGCCGTCGTGCATCTCGATGTGGACGCGGTCGTGACCGACGGACGCGGCCTCGACCTACTGCTGTCCGACTGGTGGCGCGCCTACGTCCGGCCCGGCGATCCGCTGCCCGGACCGGCCGGACTGACCGGACTGCCCGGGGCCGGGCCGAGCGTGCGCGAGTGCGTCGAGCGGCTGCGGGCGCACGCGCGCACTCCGGCCCACCAGGCCGACCTCGACCACTGGCGGCGGCGGCTCGCCGATCTGCCCCCGGGCCCGGCCCTGCCGTGTGCTGCCCCGGCGCTGGGCTCTGCTGTCGTGGCGCCGTCGGGGGAGCCGCGACGGCCGCTGGAGGGCGGGCTGGCGGAGGCCGAGTGGCGGGCGCTGCGCGAGCGGGCCGCCGCCTGGAACGTGTCGCCGACCGCGCTCGTCCTCACCGTGTTCGCCGAGACTCTGGCGTGGGCGGGCGCGCGCACACCGTTCTCGCTCGTGCTGACCACCAGCGACCGGGTGCGGCTGCCCGCCGCGGCCGACCGCCTGGTGGGCCCGTTCACCTCCAGCCTGGTCTTCCCGGTGCCGGCCCTGGACGGCATGGACCTGGGCGAGGCGGTGCGTGAGGTCCACCGGCTGCTGTGGTCGGATCTCGACCACGCGGCGGTCGGCGGCGTGGAGGCGCTGCGCCGCCTGTGGCGCGGGGCCCCGCCGCCGCTGCCCGTCGTGTTCACCAGCATGCTCGGCGTGCGGGCCGAGCCGCCGGGGTTCGGCCGCGACGTCCGCTACGCCGTCACCCGTACGTCCGGTGTCGGGCTCGACCACCAGATGTGGGAGCAGGACGGCGGGCTGCGCTTCCGCTGGGACGTGGCGGACGGCCTCCACCCCGGGATCGAGGCGGTGTTCGCCAGGTTCGCGAACACGCTGCGCGCGCTGGCGGCCGAGGACCCCCGCGCCGACCGCGTCCTGCCGCTCAACGACCTGCAGCAGGCCTACTACGTCGCCCGGCGGTCCGGCGGGGAGGGCTGCCAGGTCTACCACGCCTTCGAGGTGGCCGACCTCGACGTGGACCGCCTGGAGCGGGCGTGGCTGCGCCTGGCCGAGGCGTACGAGCCCCTGCGCGCATCTGTGACCGTGGACGGGCGGCTGCTCGTGCGGTCGAGGGCACCCCGCCGGTGGCACATCCCCGTGTCCGGCCTCGACGCCGAGTCGGTCCGCGCGACGCTGTCCGTGCGGCCGTTCCCGCTCGGGCGGGGGCCGCACGCCGAGATCCAGGTGACGCGCGGCGCCTCCGGCTCGCGCGACGCGGGCGCGTCCCCGGGCACGAGCGCGTCCGCGGGCACGAGCGCGTCCGCGGGCACGAGCGTGTCCCCGGCGAGCGTGTCACCGTCTCCGGGCGGGGACGCCGGCGCGGTGGGAGCGGCCACCGTCCACGTCGCGGTCGACCTGGCCGTGGCCGACGCGCGCAGCATCCATCTCCTGCTGCGCGAGCTGTGGCGGCTGTACGCCGACCCGGCGGCCGATCCCGCGCCCGCCGCCGACCCCCGCGAGCACCGCCCCGCCTCCTCGCCGGAGCAGGTCGCGTACTGGCGCGAGCGGCTGGCCGAACTGCCGCCGGGCCCCGCGCTGCCCTCACCCGTGGTGGGGGAGGAACGCGGCCTGCGGCGTACGCGGCTGGAGACGACGCTGACGGGATGGCGGCGGCTGAAGGAGATCGCCGAGGGCGCCGGGCTGTCCGCCGACGCCGTGATCCTGGCCGCCTTCGGCGAGGCGCTGGCCGCCAGGCTGCCCGGCACGTTCGCGCTGACGGTCGTACGGTGGCCCGGGTGGGCCGAGCCGTGCCGGCCGGGAGAGCACACGGCGCTGAGCTGGATCCCGCACGTCCCCGGCGGCCGGTCCGGCAGCGGGGACACGCCGCTGCTGGAGCGCGCCCGCGACCACCAGCGTCTGCTCGCGGCCGACGCGGCGGCCGACGGCGCGAGCGGGCTGGCCGAGCTGCGCCGCGTCGCCGCCCGGCGCGGCGGTCTGGCCCATCCTGTCGTCTACACGAGCGTGTTCGACCTCGACGGCCACCCGCTGCCGCCCGGGGTCGTCGCCGGGGAGTGGCGGACGTGCACGCCGGACGTCTCGCTCGACTGCGTGGCCGTCGGCGAGGGCGACCGGCTGCAGCTGTGCTGGGACCTCGACCCCGCGGACCTGCCCGAGGAGACGGCCGAGGCGGCGTTCGCCGACCTCCGGGACCGGCTGGCGGATCTCCTCGCCGAGCGGGAGCGCCCGGGCGGCATGTCCGCCGCAGAGCGGCGCACGATCCTCTACGAGTGGAACGACACGGCCCGCGAGTTCCCCGCCGACGGGCCGGTCCACCTGCTGTTCGAACGGCAGGCCCGGGAACGGCCAGGCGCCGTGGCGCTGCGCTGGCGCGGCGGCACGATGACCTACGCCGAGCTCAACCGGCGCGCCAACCGCATCGCCTGGCACCTGCGCGACCGCGGTGTGGGCCCGGAGACCGTGGTCGGCATATCGATGCGGCGCGGGCCCGACATGGTGGCCGCCGTCTTCGGGGTGCTCAAGGCGGGCGGCGTCTACCTGCCGGTCGAGCCCTACCTGCCGAGGGAGCGGGCGGCCGTGATGCTCGGCGACGCGGGGGCGGCGCTGGTGCTGTCCACCTCGCAGACCCCGTGTCACGAGGTGGGCGTCGAGGTGGTCCGCGTCGACCGCGATCCGGTGCGCGACGACCCGCGCGGCGACGAGAACCCGCCCCCGGTGACCACCCCGGACAGCACGGCGTACGTCATCTTCACCTCCGGCAGCACGGGCCGGCCGAAGGGCGTCGCCGTGGCCCACCGGCCGGTGCTCAACCTGCTGAACTGGGCCTATCGTGAGTTCGGCTTCGGCCCGGCGGACGTCGGGCTGTGCGTGACCTCGCTCGGCTTCGACCTGTCGGTGTTCGACATCCTGGGGCTGCTCGGGCGGGGCGCCGGGCTGTACGTCGCGGACGAGACCGAGCAGCGCGACCCCGCCGAGCTGGCCGACGTGCTGCTGCGGGAGCCGATCACCTTCTGGAACTCCGCGCCCACCACGCTCACCCAGCTCGCCCCGCTGCTGCCCGCGTACGCGGGCCGGCCGGGCACCGGCGACCTGCGGCTGGTGTTCCTGAGCGGCGACTACACCCCACTGTCCCTGCCCGGGGAGGTCCGGGCGGTGTTCCCCCGGGCGCGCATCGTCAGCCTCGGCGGGGCCACCGAGGCGACCGTGTGGTCCAACTACTTCCCGGTCGAGGACATCGACCCCGCCTGGCGCAGCATCCCGTACGGCAGGCCCATCGACAACAGCCGCTACTACATCCTCGACGAGCACCTCGAACCGTGCCCGGTCGGCGTGGAGGGCGACCTCTACATCGCGGGCGAGTGCCTGAGCCTGGGCTACTACAACCAGCCCGAGCTGACGGCCCAGCGTTTCGTGCCCGACCCGTTCTCACCGCGGCCGGGCGAGCTGATGTACCGGACCGGCGACCGGGCCTCCTTCTTCCCCGACGGGAACATCTGCTTCCTCGGCCGTGCCGACAACCAGGTCAAGATCCGCGGGTTCCGGGTCGAGCTGGGCGAGATCGAGCACCGGCTGCGGCAGCACGAGGGGGTCAAGGAGGTCGTGGTGCTGGCCCGGCCCGACCATACGGGCGACCGCAAGCTCGTGGCGTACGTGCAGCCGTCGGGTCCGACCCCGCCGGGGGTCAGGGATCTGCGCGCGTTCGCGGCCGAGACGCTGCCCGAATACATGGTGCCCAACTTCGTCGGGTTCGTGAGCACGTTCCCCGCCACGGCGAACGGCAAGCTCGACCGGGACGCCCTGCCGTGGCCGCTGACCGACGCGCCCGGCGCGGCGCAGGAGCCCGGGGCCGAGCCGGCCGAGCCGGAGGCACCGGGGGAGGCGTCGAGCGAGGCACCGCAGGAGGCACCGGGAGAGGCGCCGCGCGGGCCGGGCGTCGAGGAACTGCGAGACGAGATCGCCGCGCTGTTCGCCGAGCGGCTGGGCGTGCCTGCCGTGCGGCCCGACGACGACCTGTGGGACCAGGGCGCCACCTCGTTCACGATCGTGCAGGTCTCCGGCGAGCTGCAGAAGCGCTACCGCCAGCGGGTGCCGGTCGCGACGCTCCTGTCGGAGCCCACGGTCACCGCCATCGCCCGGCACGTCGCCGCCCGGCTCTCGGGCGGCGACGGCGGGCAGGCCCCCGCGGCCGATAGGCGGGAGACGGACCGGCCCGCGCGCGCCCACGCCGCCGAGGCGACCACCGCCGCGCCGGACGGCTCCGCGGCGCCGGGCCCGTCGCCGGACCTGCCGGCCGTGAACGGCGTCGCGAAGAGGCCCGGCATTTCGCATTCCGTGCCGGACACGAACGGCGCCGCGCGCTCTGCGGCCGGGCCCGGCGACGGTGAGGGCGACGGGGCTGCGGGCGGAGCGCCGGCCGCGGGGAGCGTGGACTTCTTCTCGCCGCAGGAGCGGGCCGCGTTCAAGGCCGGCCGGTGGGGTGAGCGGCCGCGGCTGGCGGGGGAGCGGATCGTCCCGCTCGACGCGGCCGAGTTCGCGCCCGAGCACTACGACTGGCGCGGCAGCCACCGCGAGTTCGCCGACGCGGCGCTGCCGTACGACGACTTCTGCCGTTTCCTCAGCCTGCTGCGCACGTCGGCGCCGGGCGAGCGGGGCCGGCGGCTCTACCCCTCGGCGGGGGACACCTACTCCGTCCAGGTGTACCTGCACGTGCGGCGCGTCGAGGGCGTGGCCGCAGGGCTGTACTACTACCGGCCGGGAGAGCACGCGCTGCAACTGGTCGGGCCGGCGGACGGGATCGACCGCTCCGCGCACTTCTACTACAACCGGCCCGTCTACGACCAGGCCTGCTTCGAGCTGTACCTGGTCGGGCAGCTCGACGGCATCGCGCCGCTGTACGGCGACGACGCCCCGCGCTACCTGGCCCTGGAGGCCGGATACATGGGCCAGCTCCTGATGATGGGCCAGGCGGCGTGCGGCGTCGGGCTCTGCCCCGTCGGAGCGGTGGCCTTCGAGCCCGTCCGCGAACGGCTGCGCCTGGGCGACGGGCACCGGTTCCTGCAGTCGTTCCTCGGCGGCGTGCCCGCCCGGCCCGTGCCCCCGGTCGCCGCCTCGGGGGAGCGGCCGGTGTTCGGCGCCGCCCGCCTCGACCGGCTCGCCGCGCCCGCCGTCCCCGCCTCGGACGGGCGGCGGGCGGCGGAGATCGCGATCGTGGGGGTCGCCGGGCGTTATCCGGGCGCGGCCGACCTGGCGGAGCTGTGGGGCGGCCTCGTCGAGGGACGTCAGGCGTTCGGCCCCATGCCGGCCGGCCGGGCCGCCGGCGGCGCCGGCCTGACCGGCGGCTTCCTCCCCGACGCCGACGACTTCGACAGCCTGTTCTTCCACATCTCGCCGGCCGAGGCCCGCACGCTCGACCCGCAGCTGCGGATGATGCTGCGGGTCATGTGGGAGTGCCTGGAGAACGCCGGGCACACCCCCGCCTCGCTGCGCCGGGCGGCGCCGCGCGTCGGCGTGTTCACCGGCGTGATGTGGCACGACCACCGGCAGGCGGGCGCGGACGCGTGGCGGCGGGGCGAGCCGCCGGCCGTCACGGCCATGGCCTCCGACATCCCCAACCGGGTCTCGCACCTCTTCGACTTCCGCGGGCCGAGCGTCGCCGTCGACACCTCGTGCTCGTCGTCGCTGACCGCCCTGCACCTGGCGGTGGAGAGCCTGCGCAGGGACGAGTGCGACGCCGCCCTGGTGGGCGGGGTCAACCTGGTCTGCCACCCCTACCACGCGGAGGTGCTGTCGGCCCTGGGGCTCGTGTCGCCCGGGGGCTCCGCGGGCGCGTTCGACGCCGCCTCCTCGGGGTGGGTGCTCGGCGAGGGGGCGGGCGCCGTCCTGCTGCGCCCCGCGGAGGCGGCGGCGCGGGACCGCGACACCGCCCACGGAGTCGTCGAGGCCACCTGGATCGGTCACTCCGGCCGGAGCGTGCGCTTCGGCGCGCCTAACAGCCCGGCGCTCGCCGACTCGATCCGGCAGGTGCTGCGCCGCGCCGGCCGTACGCCGGAGGAGATCGGGTACGTCGAGTGCGCGGCAGCCGGGGCGAGCGTCGCGGACGCCGCCGAGATCGAGGCGCTCGCGGAGGTCTTCGCCGGGACGGCAAGGGGCGGTGGGGGCGGCGTGCCGGTGGGCACGGTCAAGCCCAACATCGGCCACCTGGAGTCGGCCGCCGGGATGTCGCAGCTCGCGAAGGTGCTGCTGCAGTTCGCGCACCGGGAGATCGCGCCCACACTGGCCGGGCGGACCGGCGGGCTGGTGTCGTGGGACGCGCTGCCGCTGCGCCTGGCGGACCGGCGGGAGCAGTGGCGCCCGCGCCGTGCGGGGGAGCCGCTGCGCGCCCTGGTGAACGCGCTCGGCGCCAGCGGGTCCTACGCTCACGTCGTGCTGCGTTCCGCCGGATGACGGACGAGGCGAGGAGGTGGTCGCGTGACGATCGCGCAGGCGTACCCGAAAGGGCCGGAGCCGGCGCCGCCGGCATGGCTGAGCAGCGACGCCGGACGGGAGGACGCGCCGGCCCGGCTGTTCTGCTTCGCCCACGCGGGCGGAGGCGCCGGCTTCTTCCGGCCGTGGCGGCCGCTGCTGCTGCCGGAGGTCGAGATCTGCCCGGTCGTCCTGCCGGGCCGCGAGTGGCGGCTGCGGGAGCGGCCGTACACCCGGATGGAGGAGCTCGTGCCCGCCGTGGTGGACGGCCTGCTGCCCCATCTCGACCGGCCGTACGCGCTGATGGGCCACAGCATGGGCTCGGCGGTGGCCTACGAGGTGGCCCGCCGCCTGTCCGCGGGCCCGGCCGCCCCGCCCGCGGGGCTGGTCGTGTCCGGCCGCCGGGCCCCGCACCTGCCCAAACGCCGCGCCGACCTGCACGGCCTGCCGGACGAGGAGTTCGTCGCGGCGGTCGCCCGGTTGAACGGCATCCCCGACCAGGTGCTGCGGCAGCCCGACCTGCTGCGGCTGTTCGTGCCCGGCATGCGGGCCGACTTCACGCTGAACGAGACCTACCGGCCCCTCCCCGGGCCGCCGCTGTCCTGCCCGGTGTCGGGGCTGACGGGGGACGCCGACCCGGAGGTCACGCCCGAGGAGATGCTGGCCTGGCGGGAGGTGACCACCGGCCCCTTCACCCTCCGCGTGTTCGCGGGCGACCACTTCTACCTCAAGGGCGTGCGGCCCGACTTCATCGACGCACTCCGGACCGACCTGCGGCGCCTGCTGTCCGTGACCTCCTGAGCGGGCCTGCCGAGCGCCGCGTCTCACGGCGCGGGCGGCGGGGCGGGGTGGACGACGACCGCGCAGGGCAGGCCGGGCTCCCGCCGTACGGCGAGGGCGAGCAGGTGGCGCGGGCCCGGCCGCCACTGGGCGAAGCGCCACCGGGCCGGGTCGTCCCGCAACCGCGGCCCGAAACGGGCCGCGCTCCGCCCCTCCACCGCCGCGCGCGCCTCCGCTGGGACGCATGCCGCGATCTCGAAGTCGCATTCGTTCATCGGCAGCGTCATCCCGTATCCGCGCGCCTTGACGTACGCCTCCTTCAGCGTCCAGTAGCGGAAGAACAGGTCGGCCCGGTCGTCGGGGTAGTCGAGCGCGACGAGCCGGGCGTACTCGGAGGGCGAGCAGACCCTGCGGCCCAGCCGCAGCGGGTCGGCCCGGCGGTGCACGCGCTCGACGTCCACCCCGCAGGCGGCGCCCAGCGTGACCACGCAGGCCACCCGTCCCGCCGTGTGGGAGATGTTGAACCGCAGCGGCCGGCGGGGCGGCTGGCCGGCGATCTCCGGCCTGCCGTGGGGCGTGGTCGTGAACCGCCAGGCGTCCGCGGCGACGGCGGGCGCGCACCAGGTCAGCGCGGCTCGGGCCAGGCCGTGCGCGGCCTCGAACGCCAGCCGGTCGGCCTCCGAGCGGAAGGCGGCGGCCCGCTCCCGCTCCGGCGGCGACAGCGCCGCGCGGTAGCCGCCGAGCGTCCCGTCCCGATCGAGCACGTCCGGGTCCGCCACCCACACGTGCGCCTCGCCGGCCGCGATCCGCGCGTCCGGCGAGTCCGCTCCGTCCGCGGACGCCGTCGCCCGTCCCGTCAGCGCCACCGCTCGGCCCGCCTCCGATCCTGCCGCAGCCCGTCTCCCCTTCTCCCCGCGTCTCCTCAGGTCGGCAGGTGCCGGAAAACGCCGGGGATCCGCCGCCGCAATCGTCTCCCGGAAGCGGGCACGCCGCCTGCTCAATGGTGAGCAGACGCCGCTCCCGGCCGCCGGTAGAACCGGATCGTCGCCCTCGCCGCCGATGGAGATGATCATGGATTATCGGGGCATCCGCGTCGAGGCGTCCCCCGACATCGTCCGGGTGACCCTCGACCGGCCGGACCGGCGCAACGGTCTCGACGCCCGTACGATCGCCGAGATCGGGCACGCCTTGGACGAGGCCGAGCACCGGCCGGACTGCCGGATCGTCGTGCTCGCGGGCCGCCCGGGCGTGTTCTGCACGGGCATGGACCTCGCCGAGGCGGTGGACGCGCCCGAGGGCGACGGCGGCGTGGCCGACTTCCACGCCCTCCTGCGGAGGATCAGCACGACGCCCCGGGTGGTGGTGGCGGAGGTCGACGGCCAGGCCGCCGGGGGCGGGGTCGGGCTGGCGGCGGCCTGCGATCTCGTGCTGGCCACGCCCCGCAGCACGTTCAGCCTGCCGGAGGCGCTGTGGGGACTGCTGCCGTGCGCGGTCCTGCCGTTCCTGGTGCGGCGCACCGGCTTCCAGCCGGCGTACGCGATGACGCTGACCACCAGGCCCGTGCCCGCGGCGGAGGCGCACCGCGACCGGCTGGTCGACGAGGTGTGCGACGATCCCGCCGCCGCGCTCGGCCGCCTGGCGTTCCGGCTGACCAAGGTGGCACCCGAGGCGATCGGGGAGGCCAAGCGATACTTCGGCCTGCTCTGGCCGGTGTCCGAGGAGACCGGCCGCGTCGCCGCCGCCGAGTTCGCCCGCCTGATGGCGGCTCCTGCCGTACGGGACCGGATCGCCGCCTTCACCCTGCACCAGCGGATGCCGTGGGAGACCGGCGCGGGGGGTGGGACACGCCCGCTCGCGGACGCGGACGGAAGGAGGGGCACATGAGCGTCGCCTGGATCTTCCCGGGGCAGGGGGCGCAGCGCCAGGGCATGGGCGCCGGGCTGCTCGACCGCTACCCGGATCTGGTCGCCCGGGCCGACGAGATCATCGGGGTCTCCCTGCGCCGCCTGTGCGCGGGAGAGGAAGAGAGGCTCCAGCACGACACGCGATACGTCCAGCCGGCGCTGTTCGCCGTGGCCGCGCTCGCCCATCGGGCGGCGCTGGAGGAGGGGCCCGCCCCCGCCTACCTCGCCGGGCACAGCCTCGGCGAGATCGCCGCGCTGCACGCCGCGGGATGCTTCGACTTCGAGACCGGCCTGCGGATCGTGCGGCGGCGCGGCGAGCTGATGGCCCGCGCCCGGGGCGGCGGCATGCTCGCCGTCGTCGGGATGCCGGTCGACCGGCTGCGCGAGGTGCTGGCCGAGGAGGGCGCCACCGACGTCGACCTCGCCAACCACAACTCGCCCGACCAGGTCGTGCTGTCGGGCCCGGAGGACTCGGTGCGCGCGCTCGCCGCTGTCCTCCGCGGGGCGGGCGCGGGCAAGTGCGTGCTGCTCAACGTGAGCATCGCCGCGCACTCGCGGTACATGGCGTTCCCCGCCGCGGCGTTCGCCGAATATCTGCGCACGGTGGACTTCGCCCCGCCGCGCGTGCCGGTCGTCTCGAACGTGACCGCCCGCCCGCACCGGCCGGAGACCCTGCCCGACCTGCTCGCCCGGCAGGTGCGCAGCCCGGTGCGATGGTGGGACACGATGGTCTACCTGGCCGGGCAGGGTGTGCGCGAGGTCCGCGAGATCGGCCCCGGGCAGGTGCTCACGAAACTGTGGCGCAAGTCCGCGGGACACCTCGTCCCGTCCACGTCCGGTTCCGCCGGGCCGGCCGTCCGGGCCGGAACCGGCACAGAACCCGGCGCAGAGCCGTACCGCGTGCCGGCCGAGCGCCTCGGCTCGGCGGAGTTCAGGAGGGACTTCGGCACGCGCCTGGCATGCGCCGCCCTGGAGGACGCGAGCGCGGGGAGCTCGGCCGACCAGGTGACCCGGGCGGCCCGGCGCGGCGTGCTCGCCTTCCTCGGCGTAGACGGCCTGCCCACCGGCGACGTCGAGCGGGCCGTCCAGCGCCTGCGCCGCGACCTCGGTCCGGCCGCGCCGTACGGCGTCGCCCTGGACGCCCGCCGTACGGGTGGCGACGAGGACGCGGAGCAGGGGCGTGTGACCGGCCTGTGCCTGCGTTACGGCGTGCGCTTCCTGCACGTGACCATCCCGCACGAAGCCCTCGCGCAGGCGCCCTCAGAGGTGGTGCGCTTCCGCTTCGCCGGGGCCTACCGCGACGCCGCAGGCCTGCCCGTCGCGCCCAACCGGATCGTCGCCCGGGTGGCGGCTCCCGACCTGGCGGAACGGCTGATGCGACCCCCGGCGGAGCCGATCCTGGACGCGCTGTCGGCACGTGGAGCGCTCACGCCCGCCGAGGTGGAGGTCGCCCGGCGCCTGCCCGTGAGCGAGGACGTCTGCCTCGACTGCTCGTCCGCGGGCCCGGGGCTGGAGGTCCTGCTGCCCGAGGCGCTGCGCCGCCGCGACGAGGCGGTCGCCGCCCGCGGACACCACATCCGGGTCGGGGCGGCGTGCGCGACGCCGGAGGCCGTCGCCGTCGCGTTCGTGCTGGGCGCCGACTTCGTGGTCGCGGCCCGCGACGTCGAGCTCCGCGACGTCGAGCTCCGCGACGTCGAGCTCCGCGACGTCGAGCTCCGCGACGTCGAGCCCCACGGCGCGGGCGGCCGCGCGCCGGCAGGTCCGCCCCTCCTCCGCGCGGGCGGCCAGGCGGAGAGGGCGCAGGTGGAGGGGGCGCAGGTGGAGGCGGTGCGGCTCATGGAGGCCGCCGCCGACCTGCTCGGCCGGCGCCTGACGACGCTGGCGCCGCCCGGCGCCCGGCCCGTTCCCACCGGCGCGTGAGCACACCAGAAGACCGACCGTCGACGCATCTGTGAGGCGAGATGAACCGGACAGAGCCCGAACGGCTCGTGGACCCCTGGGCCACCGGCCCGGGAGCCTCCTGGGCCCCGGACCCGGGAGACGGCCGGGCGGCGCAGCCCGGACCCCGCACGCACGTCGTGGTGCTGTCGGCCGCGAGCGAGGAACACCTCAACCGCTACGCACGGCGGCTGCGGGACCATCTGGTCGCCGCGCGCGCCGCCGGCACGGCCCCCGCGCCGGCGGACGTCGCGTTCACCCTGCAGACGGGCCGGGTGGCGATGTCCCATCGGCTGGCCGTCCGCTGCGCCGACCTGGAGACACTGACCGAGGCCCTGGACGCCATGGTGGCCGGTCGCGACCATCCCGCCCTGAGAACGGCGGTGGCCCCGCCGCCGGGCGCCCCCGGCACGTCGGCGAGCCCGGCGGCGGGGCGTTCTCCCGCCGGGACGTCGGTCGGCTCCGGGACCGCGAACGCGGGCGATGCCGCTGCGGAGGCCGATGGGGGAGCCATCTCCGAGACGGAGGCCGCGGCAGCGTGGCTGGCCGGGCACGACGTGGCGTGGGAGGACTGCTGGCCGGTGCCGGGCGCCCGCGTCCCGCTGCCCACGTATCCCTTCGACGGCCCCTCCGACGAACCGTCCCCCGGCGGACCGCGGGCGGAAGACTCCGGGGCCCTCGACGGCGACGGTCCCGCGGCTTCCGCCGACGGCGTTTCCGGCGGGGCTCATGGGAACGCGGCCGCTCCTGTGAACGGAGCCGCTTCCGGGGGCGACCCTGGGCGTGCCTCTGCGGACGACCCCCTCCTGCGCGCCCGGGTGGAGGACTACCTCAAGGCGCGGTATGCCGAGGTCTCCGGCATCCCGGCGGACCAGTTGCATGCCTATGTGCCGCTGGAGCACTACGGGCTCACGTCGTACATCGTGGCGCGGCTGAACGACGCGCTGGCGCGCGACCTGGGCGAGGTCTCCCCGACGCTCTTCTTCGAGCACCGCGACCTCGCCGGGGTGGCCGGAGTGCTCCTCGGCCTCGACGGGCCCTGGCTCACGGACGAGCCGGGCCGTACGGCGTCCGGGAGGGGGCGCGGAAACGCCCACCGGGACGCCGGACCCGACGAGCCGGAGGCGCCGGACCGGGACGCCGGGGACGGGCAGGCGCGGCGCCGGCTGGAGGCGCTCGCGGCGCGCGGCGACCTGCGTGGGGAAGGCGAGCGCGACGAGGACGACCGGGCGATCGCCATCGTCGGCATCGCCGGACGGTATCCGCACGCCCCCGACCTCGACCGGTTCTGGGAGAACCTGGTCTCCGGGCGCGACTGCGTCGGGCCGCTGCCGGACGCGCGACGTCGTCCCGGCTGGCCCGCCGACATCATGTGGGGCGGGTTCCTGGACGAGGTCGACACGTTCGACCCGCTGCTGTTCAACATCACCCCCAGGGACGCCGCCCTCATGGACCCGCAGGAGCGGCTGTTCCTCGAGGTGACCTGGGAGGCCCTGGAGGACGCGGGCTATCCCCGGCGGCGGCTGCGCGAGCGGCACGGCTCCCGGGTGGCGGTGTACGCGGGCTCGATGTACAACGAGTATCCCTTCTTCGGCGTCGAGCAGACCCTGCGCGGCAACCCCCAGGACTCGGGGTCGGCCATCGGCGGCATCGCCAACCGGGTCTCGTTCCACTTCGACCTGCGCGGGCCCAGCATGACGATCGACACGATGTGCTCGTCCTCGCTCGTCGCCATCCACCTGGCCGTGCAGGCGCTGCGCCGCGGCGAGGCCGAGATGGCGATCGCCGGGGCGGTCAACCTGTCGCTGCACCCCAACAAGTTCATCCAGCAGCGCCGCATGAAGCTGACCGCCTCCGACCTGCGCTGCCGCAGCTTCGGGCTGGGCGGTGACGGGTTCGTGCCGTCGGAGGGCGTCGGCGTGGTCGTGCTGAAGCCGCTGCGCCGCGCCCTGGAGGACGGCGACCGCGTGCACGCGGTGATCCGCGGCAGCTCCGTCGTCCACATGGGCAGGACCAACGGCTGGATCGTGCCCAATCCCGCGGCGCAGGGCGAGATGGTGCGCGACGCGCTGCGGGACGCGGGCGTCGACCCGGCGACCATCGGTTACCTGGAGGCGCACGGAGCCGGAACGGCGCTGGGCGACCCCATCGAGATCGACGGGCTCATGCGGGCCTTCGGCGACGCCGGCCTTCCCCCCGGCGCCGTCGCCATCGGTTCGGTCAAGTCGTCGATCGGGCATGTAGAGGCCGCCGCGGGCATCGCGGGCCTGACGAAGGTCGTGCTCCAGATGCGGCACGGCACGTTCGCGCCGTCCCTGCACGCCGAGGAGCTCAACCCGAAGATCGCCTGGGACCGCGTGCCGTTCCGGGTGCAGCGTGAGGCCGCGCCCTGGCCGGAGCGTGAGGACGGGCGCGGCCGTCCGCTGCCGCGCCGGGCCGGCGTCAGCTCCTTCGGCGCCGGTGGGACGATCGCCCACGTCGTCCTGGAGGAGTACGCGGACGTCCCCGAGCGGCCCCGCTTCCCGGCCGGACGCCCGCAGGTGCTGGTGCTGTCGGGGCAGGACCGGGACGCCCTGCGGCGGCTGGCGGGCCGCATGGCGGCCTGGCTTCGCGACGCGGGCGACCGTCACGACCTGGCCGACGTCGCCTACACGCTGCAGGCCGGCCGAGAGCCGCTGCGCGAACGGCTCGCCCTGGTCACGGCGGACTCCCGGGAGGCGGCCGGCCTCCTTGAGCGCTTCGCCGCCGGTGAGGAACCATCGGACGTGCTGCGGGGCCGCACCCCCGGCCCCGGGCAGGAGCCCGGACCCGTGCTTCCGCGCGTCCCGGCCCCCGGCGCCGGGCACGTTCCCGTCGCGGGACCGCACTCCGTGTCCGATCCGGCGTACGCCCCCGGGTTCGGGGAGGACGAGCTGCGGGAGATCGCCGCCCACTGGGCAGGCGGCGGACGGGTGGACTGGCCGCGCCTGCACGGGGCCCACCTGCGATCCTCCCGGTCCTCCCGTCCGGAGCGGGGCGACCAGGACGCCGAGGGTCTCTCGCCGCGCCTCATCGCGCTGCCGTCGTATCCCTTCGCCCGGATGCGGTGCTGGCTGCCCGAGCGGCCGTACGAGCCCGGCGCCGGGGCGCCGATCGCCGGTTCCGCCGACGCCCGCCAGACGCCGGGCACGGCGTACGCGCGGGAGACGGGCGAGGGACCACACACGGGCCGGGAGATCCCGCTCTACCGCAAGGAGTGGGTGCCCGCCGATGCCGCACGCGTTCCCGCCTTTGCCTCCGCCGAGGGGCCGCTGCTGTGCGTCTTCGGCGACCGGACCGAGAACGTGGCGCGCGAGCTGGCCCGCGCCGCGGGCCCAGGACGGGTGCTGCTGGTCCGCGAAGGCGCCGCCCACTCTGATCCCGCCCACTCTGATCCCGCCCACCCTGATCCCGGCCGCAACGGAACCGGCCCTGCTTCCGGCGACGGCGGCGTGCTCTGCTACGACGACGAGGCGGGCGCGGTCGAGGCCGTCGGCGTTCTGCTGGCCCGGCATCCCGACCTGGCCGGGTGGGTGGATCTGTGCGACCTCGACGCCCCGGCGGGACCGGGGCGGTGGCAGGCCAGACTGGCCATGCTGCAGCAACTCGTGTCCTACCGGCACGCCGCCGGTCTGCGCGTCGTCCACGTCACCCGGGGGCTGCTCGGCGCGCCGGGTGCTCCCGCCACCCTCGCCGGCGCCCGCTTGGCCGGATTCGTCCGCATGCTCGGCGCGGAGTACGGCAAGGTCCGGGCGACCGTGCTCGACACCGACGTGCCCGCCTCGCAGGCGGCCGAGGTCGCCCGGCAGGTGCTGGACGAGTGGGGCGATCCCAGCCGTTACGGCGAGGTCTGCCACCGCGCGGGACGGCGTCTCGAGCCCCGGCTCGTGCCGGTCGAGGCGCCGCACACGCCGCCCCGGCTCGCGGCCGACGCGCCGTACGTGCTGAGCGGGGCGACCCGGGGCATCGGCGCCCGGGTGGCCCGTCACCTGGTCGAACGGGGCGCCCGCCGGATCGTCCTGGTGGGCGCGCGGTCCCTGCCGCCGAGAGAGCGGTGGGACGACCCGTCGCTGCCCGAGCCCTCGGCCGCCGCCGTCGCCACGGTGCGCGAGCTGGAGCGCCGCGGCGCCGAGGTGCGGGCGCACACCGGCAGGCTCTCCGACCGGGCCGGGCTCGCCGCGTTCATACGATCGGTCCGTGACGCGTGGGGCCCGGTGGCCGGCGTGGTCCACTGCGCGGGGCGGGTCGGCCGGGGCACCCCGGTCTTCGCCCACAAGGGCGCGGTCGAGATGCGGGCCGTGCTGGAACCGAAGACCGACGGCCTGGAGGCGCTGGCCGAGGTCTGCGAGGCCGACCGGCCCGCGTTCTTCCTCACGTTCTCCTCGGTGTGCGCGGCGGTGCCCCGGCTCGCCGCCGGAGTGGCGGACTACGCCGCCGCCAACGCCTTCATGGACTTCTACGTGAGCGGCAAGGCCCGGCAGGGCCACGACGCGTTCCGCTCGGTGAACTGGCCCATGTGGCGCGAGAGCGGGTCGGGACGCGGCGGGCCCAACGTCTGCGAGCCCGTGGGGCTCGACAGCCTCGGCGACGCGGAGGGCCTGCGTGTGCTGGAGCGCGTGCTCGCCCTGCCCGCCGACGCCCTGCCGGACGGCGCCTCGGTGCTGCCCTGCCCGCCGCTCCACGGTGTCGCGCCCGATCCCGGCGCCCTGCTCCTGACCGGTACCGCTTCCGCCGCTCCCTCCGCCGGACCCTGGGCCGTCCCGGAGGCAGACGCCGCCCTCATCGGCGACGTCTCCACCGGCGCGGCCATCGCCCCGTCGGCGGCGTCCGGGCCCCCTGTGTCGTCCGTGCCGCCTATGTCCTCCGTGCCGACTGCGGCGCGGCAGCCGGTGAGCGCGGGCGCGTCCGGCGGCCGTCCGCCCGCATGGCTGGTGGAGCTGTTCGCGCGCAACGTGGGGCTCCCGGCCGGGGACCTCGATCCCACCGCCGACTTCGCCGAACTCGGCGTCGAGTCGGTCATGCTGGGCGAGCTGCTCCAGCAGATCGAGGAGCATCTGGGCCGCAGGCTGGAGCCGTCCGTCCTGCTGGACCACTCCACGCTGGAACGCCTCTCCGCCTACCTGGCCCGGTTCGCCCCGGAGCCCGCCCCCGACCCGATGCCGGAACCCGCCCTCGCTGCCCTTCCGGAACCCGCCCTCGGCGCCCTTCCGGAACCCGGCCCCGTGCCGATGCCGGAACCCGGTCCCGGCCCGGCGCCGGACGCCGGTCCGGTGACCGCGGTGGAGCGGGCCGTGCCGCCGGCCGGTGCGGGGAGGGACGACGCGACGGCCGGCAAGATCGCGGTGATCGGGATGGCCTGCCGCTTCCCCGGCGCTCCCGATGTGGAGACCTACTGGGCCAACCTGCTGTCGGGACGCTGCTCGGTGACCGAGGTGCCGGCGTCCCGGTGGGACCACCGGCGGCTGTACGACCCGGTTCCGGCCGTGGGCAGGTCGCTGAGCAAATGGGGCGGCTTCCTCGACGGGATCGAGGACTTCGACGCGGCCTACTTCGGCATGGGCGACGAGGAGGCGACCTGCCTCGATCCCGGCATCCGGCTGTTCCTGGAGGCCACCGCGACCTGCCTGGCCGACGCCGGATACACCGGGGCCGAGCTGTGGGGGCGGGACGTCGGCGTGTTCGTCGGCGGCCGGATCTCCTCCTACGGCAGACGGGCCGGGCTGCGCCCCGCGGTGCTGCAGTCGGACCAGAACTTCATCGCGGCCCACGTCGCCCACCACTTCGACTTCCGCGGGCCCAACCTGGTCGTCGACAGCGCCTGCTCGTCCTCGCTCGTCAGCGTGCAGCTCGCGTGCCGTGCCCTGCTGGCGGGCGACGCCGAGATCGCCGTGGCCGGCGGTGTCGAGGTGCTGCTCGACGAGCAGCCCTACCTGGAGTTCAGCGCCGCCCGCGCGATCTCCCCGTCGGGCCGCTGCGCCACCTTCGACGAGCGGGCCGACGGATTCGTGCCGGGAGAGGGGTGCGGGGCGGTGCTGCTGAAGCCGCTGGCCGCCGCGCTCGCGGACGGCGACCGCGTCCACGCCGTCATCGAGGCCGTGGCCGTGAACAACGACGGCCACACGATGGGCATCACCACGCCGAACCCGGCGGCCCAGGCCGACGTCATCAGGAAGGCCCTGGCGGCGGCGGGCCGGCGGGCCGGCGAGATCGGCATGGTCGAGGCGCACGGCACCGGGACCCTCATCGGCGACCCGATCGAGCTGCGCGCGCTGACCGACGTGTACCGCGAGACCAGCGACCGGACCGGCTGGTGCGCGATCGGCAGCGTCAAGTCGAACGTCGGCCACCTGCTCAGCGCGGCGGGCGTGGCCGGGCTGATCAAGGTGGTGCTCGCCGTCGAGCACGGCCAGATCCCGCCCACGCTGTTCTGCGAGACCCCCAACCCGCGCTTCGACTTCGACGCCTCGCCGTTCTTCCCGAACACCCGGCTGCGCACCTGGGCGCCGGGGCAGCGGATGCGGGTGGCAGGACTCAGCTCGTTCGGGCTCGGCGGCACCAACGCCCATCTCGTCGCCGCCCAGCTCGACCCCCGGTTGCGCGACGGCGCTCCGGCGCCCCGAGAGCCGCTGCCCGCCCCGGTGTTCCGGCGCAAGCGGCTGTGGCTCGGCCGGGAGGCCGATCCGGCGGCCACGGCGACCGGTCCGACCGCCGGGACCGCGCGCGGTGAAGACACCGGTCAAAATGGGGACGAGCTCGTCGCGTCGCTGCTCGAGCTCTCCTTCACCGAGTAGGACCGAGGTCCGCACGGCGGGCCGTCCCGAGAGGTCCTCGCGAGTGGGCGGAGGGCCGCTGTGGGGCGGCGGCGCAGTCCGCAGACCACGTTCCGTATCAGACGGGAGGAAACGATGAGCACCACAGCCAGCGGCGCACCCCCCGCCGGGCAGGCGGCCCCCGCCCTGTCCGCCGCGCATGTCCGGCTGGCGGTGGCCGGCGTGATGGCCGGCATGCTGCTGTCCGCCCTCGACCAGACCGTGGTGAGCACCGCGCTGCCCCGGATCGTGAGCGACCTGGGCGGCATGGACATGCTCTCCTGGGTGGTCACCGCCTACCTCGTCACATCGATGGTGGTGACCCCGCTGTGGGGCAAGGTCTCCGACCTGTACGGCAGGCGGGCGACGTTCATGGCCGCGATCGGGTCGTTCCTGGTCGCCTCGGCGCTGTGCGGCCTGGCCCAGGACGTCGGGCAGCTCATCGCGTTCCGGGCCCTGCAGGGCCTGGGCGGCGGCGGGCTGTTCGCGCTGGCGCTCACCGTCATCGGCGACGTCGTGCCGCCCCGCGAGCGGGGCCGCTACCAGGGGTACTTCGCCGGGGTCTTCGCCCTGGCCAGTATCGGCGGGCCGCTGCTCGGCGGCTGGCTGGCCGACGGGCCGGGGTGGCGCTGGATCTTCTGGGTGAACGTGCCGGTCGGCCTCGTCTCGCTGGCCGTCGTCGCGGCCGTCCTCCGGCTGCCGGTGACCCGCAGGGAGCACCACGTCGACTACCTCGGCGCCGCGCTGATCGTCGCCGGTGTCACCGCGCTGCTGCTCTACCTCGACTGGGCGGGCGAGGAGTACGGCTGGGCCGCTCCGGGGTCGCTCGCCCTGCTGGCCGGCTTCGCCGTCGCCGCCGCGCTGTTCGTCGTGGTCGAGCGGCGCGCGGCCGAGCCCGTCATTCCGCTGCGGCTGTTCGGCAACCCGGTCTTCCGGGTGGCGAACGTGTTCGGGTTCCTCGCCGGCGCCGCGATGTTCAGCGGCATCGTGTTCCTGCCGGTGTACCTGCAGGTCGTGTCCGGCATGTCGCCCACGACGGCGGGCCTGGCGATGCTGCCCGCGATGTTCGGGATCATCATCGCCACCGCCGTCTCCGGCAACCTCATCACCCGCACCGGCCGCTACAAGGTCTTCCCCGTGCTCGGTTCCGTGCTGCTGGTGCTGGCGATGCTGCCGCTGTCGCGCCTCGCCGTGGACACGGCGTACTGGTGGGTGGCCGTGCTCTCGTTCGTGTTCGGCGCCGGCACCGGCCTGACCATGCAGCCCGTCCTGACCGCCGTGCAGAACGCCGTCGAGATGCGCGACCTGGGGGCGGCCACCGGCGCGGCGAACTTCTTCCAGCGGATGGGCGCGGCCGTCGGCACGGCGGTGCTCGGCGCGGTCTTCAGCTCCGGCCTGGCCCGCCACCTCGCCGACGAGGCGGGCGGCGTGCGCGTCGCGGCCGACGACGTTCAGGCCGTCCACCGGCTGGCAGAGCCGGTCAGGGGGCACGTGCTCGCCGCGTTCGCGCAGGCGCTGGACGACGTCTTCCTCGTCGCCGTGCCCGTGGTCGTGCTGGCGCTGGTGGTGTCGCTGTTCCTGCGCGAGGCGCCGCCCCGGCAGACGACCCCGCCCGCGGACGGCGCCCGGCAGGCGGCAGGTGCCGGGCAGCCTCAGCAGCCGGAGCAGGCCCAGCAGCCCGTGCAGCCTGTGCAGCCCGCCGGGCAGACGGCGCCGGACGCCGGCGGCAGGGAGCGAACCGGCGCCGACCAGGGCGGCCGCGTGAACAGCTCGCGCTGACCCGCCGCCTTCCAGCTGACCCGCCGCATCCGCAGGGGGCCCGATCACTCGATCGGGCCCCCTTCCCTTGCGCAACATTGCGCAGACACGCTCTGACCGGCCAAGTAGCGTCTGCCGCAGTTCCCCATCGTCTCCTCCGAACGCGGCGAACGCGCTCGGCGGGCAGATCCGTCAGGCGCGCGCCGATTGCCGAGAAGGGATCGCGCAATGTCAGACACGGCGGTGTCCACCCTCGACGCGGGCCGGATCAGGCCGGCACAGCACCAGACCTCCGTCCCCGCCGACAAGGTGCTGCACTCGGGCAACTCGGGCTTCATCATCGCCCGCAACGCCCAGCTCAAGTACAGCCACCGGGCCGAGGGCCGCCAGTTCTTCTCCGAAGTCGTCCGCCACATGAACGACTCCGACCTCAACGGGGCCTCCTTCTTCTGCTACGAGGAGGCGTTCGGCACGCAGGACCGCCTCCACTGGCTCATCCACTGGAAGTCGCCCAACGACTACGGCATCAGCCTGGAGATGGTCGACCACGACGACACGATGATCGACCTTCTCGAGTCCGACCGGGTCAAGGACGACGACGGCGTCGGCGCGTGGGGCCGGCTCATCGTCGAGGGCACGATGCAGGAGAAGATCCTGGTGCCCCAGCACGGCGCCCACCACGAGAACGAAGAGGACATCCCGAGCGACCTGTGGGTCGACCCGGCCTGGAAGCAGAGCTCCCAGCCGCTGTCGGAGCAGCTCAACTCGGCCAACGCCGAGCTCGTCCTGCACCGCGTGGGGCAGGCCAAGCACGAGTTCCGCAAGGAGGCCCGCTACTTCGCCTTCGCCTGGCAGAACCACGTCAACAAGGTCCTGTCCGGCCGGGTCACGTCGTACCTGTACGAGGAGACCTTCGGCGTGATGGACCAGCTGCACTGGCTGATCCACCTGCGGTCGTTCGAGGACTACCTGACGCTGATGCACCTCGACGACCACGACCCCGACTTCCGCCGGATCCTGGAGAAGGACTTCATCGCGCCGCACCGCGGCGGCGGCACCTGGGCCAGGACCTTCATGGACGGCACGCTGCACGACACGCTCCTGGTGCCCTACCAGCTTCCCCGGTGACGGCTTTCCCGGTGACAGCGGACCAGCCCGGGCTCCGGGCGGGCGCGCCACGCCCGCCGGCGCCCGGCGGAGGAGGAGAAGGCTGATCATGCGCGCGTGGCTCTTCCCGGGCCAGGGGTCGCAGCGCAAGGGCATGGGGGAGGGGCTCTTCGACCTCTTCCCCGGCCTGTGCGCCGAGGTCGACGCGCTCCTGGGCTACTCGATCCGCGACCTGTGCCTGAAGGACCCCGACGGACGGCTCCGGCAGACGCAGTACGCCCAGCCGGCGCTGTTCGTCGTCAACGCGCTGACCCACCTGGCCCGGCTGCGCGAGGAGCCGGAACCCGACTTCTACGCGGGGCACAGCCTGGGGGAGTTCGACGCGCTGTTCGCCGCCGGCTGCTTCGACCTGGCCACCGGCGTACGGCTGGTCCGGCGCAGGGGCGAGCTGATGGGCCGGGCTAACGGCGGGGTCATGACGGCCGTGCTCGGCCTGCCCGCCGCGACCGTGGCGGCACTGCTGGAGGAGGCCGGCGTCGCGGACGTCGACGTCGCCAACCACAACTCCGCCGACCAGGTGGTCCTGTCCGGAACCCCGGAGGGCATGGCCCGGGCGGTCGGGGCCGTCGAACGGGCGGGCGGCGCCCGCTGCGTGCCGCTCAACGTCAGCGCGGCCTTCCACTCGCGGCACATGCGACCGGCGGCCGAGGAGTTCGCGGCGTTCCTGCGCGAGGTGGAGTTCGCGCCTCCGCGGGTGCCGGTCGTCGCCAACGTCACCGCCCGGCCGTACCCGCCGGACGGGGTGGCGGACTTGCTCGCCCGGCAGATCGCCAGTCCGGTCCGCTGGTGGGACAGCATGAGCTACCTGCTCCACCGCGGGGTCCGCGAGGTCGCCGAGGTCGGCCCGGGCACGGTGCTCACGGGACTGTGGCGGTCGGCCCGCCGCACTCCGGCTCCCGTGACCCAGCCTCCCGTGACCCAGCCTTCCGTGACCCCGGCCCCCGCGCTCACGGCCCCCGTGACCCCGGCCCCCGCGCGCACGGCCGTGGCTCCGGCTCCCGTCTCCCGGGTCGCCGTCGCCGAGACGGACGCGCGGCTCGCGTCGGCGGCCGAGCGGCTGGGCTCGGCCCGGTTCCGCCGCGAGTACGGGCTGCGCTACGCCTACCTCGCCGGCTCGATGTACAAGGGGATCTCCTCGGCCGACCTGGTCGTGCGCATGGGCCGCTCGGGCCTGATGGGCTTCTTCGGCGCGGGAGGGCTGTCACTGGAGCGCATCGAGCAGGCGCTGCTCGACATCCGGCGCCGGCTCGGCCCCGAGGTCCCGTTCGGCATGAACCTCCTCAACGACCTCGACGACCCCGCCAGGGAGGAGCGCACGGTCGCCCTGTATCTCAAGCACGACGTGCGCTTCGTCGAGGCCGCGGCATACCTCAACGTCACGGCCCCGTTGGTGCGGTTCCGCTTCAGCGGCGCCCATCGGGACGCCCAGGGCAGGCCGGTCGCCGTGCGGCGAGTGCTGGCCAAGGTGTCGCGCCCGGAGGTGGCCACCGCGTTCATGAGCCCGCCGCCGCAGGCGCTGCTCGACCGGCTGGTGCGGGAGGGCGGACTCACCCCTGCGGAGGCCGAGGCGGCGCGGGAGCTGCCGGTCAGCGGCGAGGTCTGCGTCGAGGCGGACTCCGGCGGGCACACCGACGCCGGTGTGGCGCTCACGCTGGTCCCCGCCATGCGCCGGCTCCGCGACGACCTCACGGACCGGTACGGCTATCGCACGCCGATCCTGCTCGGCGCCTCGGGCGGCCTGGGCGCGCCGGAGGCGGTGGCCGCCGCCTTCGTCCTGGGGGCCGACTTCGTGCTGACGGGGTCGGTGAACCAGTGCTCCCCCGAGGCCGGCACCTCCGAGACCGTCAAGGACCTGCTGGCCGGGCTCGACGTGCAGGACACGGCGTACGCGCCCTCCGGCGACATGTTCGAGCTGGGGGCGCGGGTGCAGGTCGTGCGGAAGGGGACGCTGTTCGCCGCCCGCGCGACCAAGCTGCACCAGCTCTACCAGCGCCACCGGTCGCTGGAGGAGATCGACCCGGCGACGCTGGCGAGCATCGAGCGCACCTTCTTCCGCCGCTCCGTCGAGGAGGTGTGGCGGGAGACCCGCGACCACTATCTGTCCGGCGGGCGGCCCCACGTCGTCGAGAAGGCCGAGCGCGATCCGCGCCACCGGATGGTGCTCGTCTTCAAGTGGTACTTCGCCCACTCCAACCGGCTCGCCCTCGCCGGAGACCCGGCCGAGCGCGCCAACTACCAGATCCAGTGCGGCCCGGCGATGGGGGCGTTCAACCGGTTCGTCCGCGGCACGGAGCTGGAGGACTGGCGCAACCGGCACGTCGACGTCATCGCCGAGCGGCTCATGACCGGCGCCGCCCGATGCCTCGATGGCTGCATACCCCCAGATCCCACGTCCATGAAGGAGTAGACGGTGTCGAACAGCACCACACAGACGACCGTGCCGCCGGCGCTGCACCAGACGTCGCAGTCCCCGGACCGCGTCCTGCACTCGGGGAACGCGGGCGTGATCGTCGAAAGGGTGGCGCAGATCCGCGGCGGGCAGGGCGGCGCCGCCCGGAGGGCCGCCCGGGAGATCGCCGAGCACATCAACGCCAAGCACGCGGGGACGGCCACGGTCTTCGTCTACGAGGAGACCTTCGGCGTGAAGAACCGGCTCCACTGGCTGCTGCACTTCACGTCGTACGCCGACTACGGGGCCCTGCTGGCGATGGGCGGCCCGGGCGGCGACATCCGGGGCGGCGTCTTCGGCGCGCACGAGGCCGACGTCTGGGACGAGCTGTTCGAGGCGGGCAGCGTGCGGGAGACCGTCATGCTCCCGCACCGGTGGGGCATCTTCGGCACCGCCACCGAGGCGATGGCCGCAGACCCGGCGATGAGCCCCATCGTCCCCGGAGAGGGCGGCCTCCCCCGGTTCGACGTGCGGCCGGCCCAGGAGCAGACCGCGATGCCGGCGGACAAGACGCTCAACTCGGCCACGGCGGGCGTCGTCATGCGCCGTACGGTCGACTTCGACTACCGCTACCGTGCCGAGGCGCGGGTGTTCGCGCGGACCGTGGCCGAGAACATGAACCTCAACATGGACGGCCTGGCCACGGTCTTCCTGTACGAGGAGGCGTTCGGCCGGATGGACCGCGCGCACTTCCTCATCCACATGCGCTCGCTGGACGTGATGTACCTGCTGATGGGCCTCGACGCGCGCACCGACCCCGACGCCCCGCGCGCCTCGTTCATCCAGGACTGGATCTCGATGGACAAGGGCGGCGGCGCCTGGGACAAGATCATCGTGCAGGGCACCACCCGGGACGTCCTGCTCACCCCGCAGCACTGGGGCTGAGGCGGAACGGGGAAGGGGCCACGGCGTCGCCGCCGTGGCCCCTTCCGCACGCCTGGGACGTGTTCCGCTGCGCCTGGAACGCGGTTCAGCCCGTGTAGGTGGTGATGCAGAACGGGTGCCCCGCGGGGTCGAGGAGCACCCGCCACTTGTCGCCGCCCGGCTGGAAGTCGGGCTTGGTCGCGCCCAGCTCGAGCAGCTGCTGCTCCGCCTTGTCCAGGTCGGGCACGCTGAAGTCGAGGTGGAACTGCTTGGCCGAGTCGGGCCAGCTGGGCCGCGGGTGGTCCGGCACCCGCTGGAAGCTCAGGCGCACGCCTCCGTCGCTCCCGGCGAGATAGGTGAAGTTCTCGCTGCTGAACACCACCTCCCAGCCGGTGACCTGGCGGTAGAAGTCCGCCAGCGCGGCGGGATCCTGGCAGTCGAGAGAAACCGCGGCGAGAGTGCCGATGGCTGACATGGTGAAAGCTCCCTTCGTCTGGCCTGCTGCGCCTCCGGACGAGCCGGACAGGCCCGTTCCGGAGCCGCAGACGGACGTATGCTGCGCGGTGGCGTCGAATGACGGCCGGCTTTCACCTGCCGTCAGACGGCGCCGATTTCCGATGGTACGCAGCCGATCAGTCGAGCTCGTACTCAAAGGTGAATTCCGCGTGGCCGTCCGGCCCCACGTTGCCGCTCGTGTAGCGGGCCTCGCCGCGCAGCCCCTTGAGGTCGCCGGTGCCGGAATCCGGCACCACGGTCAGGGTGGCCTCGGCCGTGCCCGGCCGGACGACGCCTTCGAGCCGGAAGACGAAGCTGCCCTGGCGGCCGTCGAGGCTGCCGGTCACCCGCTCCAGGCCCTGGAACGGGCTGGTGCCGTCCGCCTCCGTGAGGATCAGGCACTCCAGCGCGCCGGTGGCCGCGAGGTCGCCGGTGTAGTGGTTGACGACGGTGCCCCGCGACAGGGCCGGGCCGCCGTCCTGCACGGCGTACGGCTGCGGCTGCCACGGCTCCCATTTCATCGTCCCGGTGGCGGTCTTTCCCATCGGAAACCTCCCGCGTGTCGAATGTCGCTGTATTCATCGCGTGTGGAATGACGGCACTGTTCTGCAGCATTCTGCCTGGCAGGCGGGGGTGTGTCTGCTCAGGATTGAGCATCTCCGGCGCTTTATAAAAGCGGTTTCCGGCCTTTATCGAGAATGGCGCGGCATGCTAATTTAAATGATATGAGCGACGAACTGCAGCCTATGCCCGACGACTGGAGCACGGCACTCGCGGTGGTGGCCCATCCGGACGACATCGAGTTCGGCGCCGCCGGGGCCGTCGCGAGCTGGACCGCCGCCGGGAAGTCCGTGAGCTACCTGCTGCTCACCCGCGGCGAGGCCGGGATCGACGGGATGCCGCCCGAGGAGGCGGCCGCCGTGCGGGAGGCCGAGCAGCGCGAGAGCGCGTCGATCGTGGGCGTGGAATCGGTGACCTTCCTCGACTACGCCGACGGCGTCGTCGAGTACGGCCTGCCGCTGCGCCGGCGGCTCGCCGAGGAGATCAGGCGGCAGCGGCCCGAGCTGGTCATCGGCTTCAACCACCACGACCGGTTCCTCAGCGGCCGGTGGAACCCGCCGGACCACCGCAACACCGGACGGGCCCTGCTCGACGCCGTGGGCGACGCGGGCAACCGCTGGATCTTCCGCGACCTCGGCCTGGAGCCCTGGCAGGGCGTGCGTCACGTGGCCGTCGCCAACTCGCCGCACCCGACCCACGCCGTGGACGTCACCGATTCCATCGACAAGGCCGTGGCCTCCCTGGAGGCGCACCGCGCCTATCTGGCGGGCCTGCGGCCGCCGGTCACGGACGTACGCGGCCCGCTGACCGCGATGGCCCGGCAGACGGGTGAGCGGTTCGGCGGCCGGCTCGCGATCGCCTTCGAGCTCATCCCCCGCTGAGCCCGGCGGCGTCCCGTCCTCCCGCCCCGGCCCGCGGCCGATCGTCTCGCCCGGGCCGGGGCCGCGGCTCGCGAAGCGGCCGTGAAAGCCGAAAGGACCGCCCGCGGCGGTGTGCCGGCCTCTGCCCGGCTCCGTGCTCGTCCAGCCTCAGCCCTGCTTCTCCAGGACCGTGCACATCGAGCGCCAGGTCTGCACCCGCGGCCGGTCGGGGTCGGGGAGTGCGCGCAGGCCGGAGACGACCGGGACGACCACGTCCCGCCAGACGTCGCCGGGCACGTGCCACAGGTATGGCGGCACCCGCCGCTCGATGCTCTCCGCCAGCTCCGCGGGCGAGGTGGCCTTCTCGTATTCGGCGGCGAAGTGCTGCTCCACCGGCCGCAGCCCCGCGGCCTCCCCGGCGGACAGGAGCCCCTCCGGGGTGTCCGGCCGCGGCGGCTGCAGAGGCGCCAGCCGGTCGAGGGCCTCCACCAGCTCGTCGGGATCGGCGACGGGGCTGCCGTGCACGGCGGCGAGCCGCCCGCCGGGGCGCAGCACGCGGGCCGCCTCGGCCACGGCGGCGGCCATGTCCCCGACCAGGTGCAGGACGTGGACGAACACGACGTTCGCCACCGTGCCCCGGGGCAGGGGGAGCGCTCTGGCGTCCGCCCGCGCCACCCGGCCGCCGAGCCGCTCGTGCGCACGGTGCAGCATCGGCTCGGAGATGTCCACCCCGATCACCGGATGTCCCAGCTCGCGCAGTCCTGCGGCGACCACGCCGGTGCCGACGCCGACCTCCAGGGTCGTGCCGGCCACCAGGTGCGGGGCCAGGCACGCCGCCGACTGGCGGCCCCGCTCAAGGCCGCCGCGCATCTCGTCGTAGCTGTCGGCGACCCGGTCGAACGACATCGCCTGCGTCATCGGGCGTTCCTCCTCGGTCTCGAACCCTCTGGAACCGTCTCGAACCGTCGTCGCCGACCGGCCGCCGGGCCCGCCGGCGCCCCGCCTGCGGTCACCGGTCCACCTCACCCGCCAGGCCGGCGACCACGTCGGAGCTTGCCATCGCCGCGGGATCGGCCACGAACTCCTCGATCAACCCGGCCAGCACGGCGGCGCGGTCGTACAGGCACTGGTGCGTCGCGCCGCGGAGGTGAACAAAGCACCCCGAGGGGAAACGGGCCGCCGCCGCGCGCAGCCGCGGCGTGGAGACGATCCGGTCGTGCTCCGCGCCGACGGCCAGGACCGGGACGCGGACCTGCCCGGCCTCAGCTGACACGTCGTCATCCCAGAAGGCGAGCATCTGAAGGGCGTAGGGCACCAGGGTCTGCGCAGACAGGAACGGCGCACGGACCTCCTCGCGCAGCGCGCCGTTGGTCAGGGCGAGCACCTCGCCGGGCCGGGAGGCGGGCGGGTCCTCGCCCCCGAACAGGCGCAGCAGCCGCCCCGCCTGGTCCGGCCGCCGCGCCAGCGTCCGGCACAGGTAGTCGAGATTCCGCTCGTATGGGGTGTCGAGGTCGTCGTGGCCCCCTTCGGCCCGGAACGAGCCGTTGAGGAACACCATCGAGGCGACCACGTCGGGCCGGCGGACCGCGAACCGGACGGCCTGTTTGGGCCCGGTGCACCAGCCCACGAGGTGGCAGCGTTCGACGCCCTCGTTCTTGAGCACGGCCTCCAGGTCGTCGACGTGGTCGTCGAGACCGGGCACGGACGCCGGGCCGTCGTCCTCGGGCCCGCGCGGATCGACGACCAGGACGCGCCGCCGGGCCGACAGCCTGTCGATCAGGGGGTGCCAGAAGGCCAGGCCCTGGCCCAGCGCGTTGAGCAGCACGATCGGCTCGGTTCCGGGTCCCCCTCCGGCCGGGGCCCGCCTCGGCATGGCAGGGGGAAGGGCAGGGGGCACGGTAGAGGGCACCGCCAGGTGGTAGGTCAGCGGCCGTCCGGCGACGTCGATGGTGGTGCGCACGAGCCGTGCGGGCAGCCTCTCCTGACGGTCGCGGGCCGTCTCGGCGGCCGCCTCCTGGGCGCGCCGCATCCGTCGAAGCAGCGCCCGCTGCGCGGGCGGCCCCGACACGAGCGGCCCCGTCGTCGTCTCCCGGCAGCCGGTCCAGGGCGACGGCTCGGCCAGGAACCCGGTGAGCCGGTCGTGCAGCAGCCGGTCGATCGGATCCAGCTCGGCGGGGTCGTGCACCGGCAGCAGCCGCACCCCGTAGACGTCGCCGATCCGCCGGAGCAGGCCGTCCGCGGGCACGACCTCGGACGCGGCCAGGCGGAACCGGCCGCCCGCCGTCTCCGGATCGTCCGCCAGCTCGACCAGCACGCGCGTGACCTCGTCCATCGGCGTCAGCCGTACGGCGGACTCCGGGGGGAGCAGGCAGCGCAGGGGCCGCGTAACGAAGTAATCCGGCGCGCGGGCGGTGACCTCGTCGACGACCGAGCGCAAGGCGGCCAGGAACCGGTGCAGCCCGGCGGGCACGGGATCGCCCGGCCAGGCGGCCGGCGGCACGACCCCGGTGTGCGGCGCGACCCCAGTGTTCGGCACGGCCCCGGCCGGCGCGGCCGGATCGAGAGCGGAGAGCGTGCCGGAGGGAGGCAGCGCGTCGACGGGGGAGACCGTGTGCACCAGCCGATGGCCGAGCCCGTGCTCCGCGCAGGCGGCGGCGACCTCCTCCTCCACCGCCGTGTGCAGACGGGCGACGACGGCGTCCACCGGCCTGGCGTCCGCGCCGTGGGGACGGCACAGCTCGTCGGCGGTCACGTGGACGACCCCGGCCGCGCCGAGCGCGGGCAGGCGGGCGATGACGCTCCGGGCCAGCGCCGCGTCCGCACGGGCGTCGCGGCCGGGAACCGGCCCGGCGTCCCCGGTGAGGAGCCAGACGGCGTCGGCCCGGACCCCCTCGGGCAGGTCGCCGGACGGACCGGCGTCCACGACGAGCAGCCGCGGATCGCGCGGCCGGTCGTCCGGTGAGGCCGCGCCGCCCATGCGGGCGGGCGGCCGCCCGGGAGGAGTGACGATCGTCACCCGGCCGGCGCCGCAGGCCAGGAGGCGGTCGGCGAGCCGGGCGGCGAGGAGGGCGGACGAACCGCCGAGCAGCACGTCACGAGCCATGCTGTCGATCGTCGCCAGACCGGCCGGCGGCCGTCTGCTCAACTTTGAGCGGCATCGCTCCGGCACGCCTGCCTAGCATCCGGCGTACGCGGCGGGCCTGCGCCTCCACGACTCCGGGCCGCGTCCGGATCGCGTCCGGACCGTGCGCGGGCAGCCACACCGCCCGCCCGCGTGGCGCGCCGCGTCGTGGGGCGCCAGGTCGTGGCGCCGCGTCGTGAGCGCGGTGCCGTGGGCGCGGCGTCGATCGAGTGCGAAAGGCGGACCGAACGGTGACCGAGGACTGGGACGAGACGTTCGAGAGCGTCCTGCGGCCCTACCTTCCCACGCTGCCGGAGGGCGCGCCGCTCGCGCCCGACCTGGTGACGGCGGCCTTCGGGCTGAACTCGGTGGCGACCGTGGGGCTCATCGCGGCGCTGGAGGACGCGTACGGGGTGACGTTCCCCGACGAGGACCTGGTGCCCGCCAACTTCCGGACGCCGGGGAGCGTGTGGGCACTGCTGACCCGGCTGCGCGCCACGTCGGGCCGGCCCTGACTCCGGTCGCGGGGCCGCCGGTGGCGGTGCGGTTCGAGCTTCAGGAGGACTGATGACGGAGCGGCTGCTGGACGAGTGGTTCCTCGACGGGCTGGCCCGCGATCCCGGCGGCCCGGCCCTGCGGGTGCACGCCGTGACCCTCTCGTACGCGGAGGTGGACCGGCGGGCCCGCGCCTGGGCCGCCGCGCTGACCGAGGGCGGCCGGGCGCCGCGCCGCGTGGGACTGCTCGCGAACAAGAGCCCGGAGGCGTACATCGGCCTGCTGGCCACGCTGTACGCCGGGGCCGCGGCCGTGCCGCTCGGCCTGGAGGCGCCGGCCGAGCGCAACGCGGAGATCGCCCGGACCGCGGGCGTGGACTGTCTGGTCGTGGACGCCGGCGGGGCCGCGCAGGCGGCGCGCGTGGCCGAGGCGGCCGGCGTCCGCGTCGTCCTGGCCGCCGACGCGGCCGTCGGAGTGCGGGCAGGCGTGCCCGTGCGGGTGCCCGGCGACGACGACGCGGACTCCTTCCGCCCGCCGTCGGGCCGTACGCCGCAGGACGTCGCGTACGTGCTGTTCACCTCGGGCTCGACGGGGCGGCCCAAGGGGGTGCCGATCGCGCACCGCAACGTGAGCGCGTTCCTGCGGGCGTCGCTGCCGCGCTACGACGTCGGCCCCGGCGACCGGTTCAGCCAGGTGTACGACCTCACCTTCGACCTGGCGATGTTCGACATCTTCATGGCCTGGGGCAGCGGGGCCTGCGTGTGCGCTCTGACCCGGCTGCAGGCCCTCGACCCGGCCCGGTACGTCCGGTCGTACGGCCTGACCCTCTGGCACGCCACCCCCAGCCTGGTCAACGCGGTGCGGGCCAGGGGCGCGCTCGCGCCCGGGTCGCTCGCCGGGCTGCGCTACGCGGTGTTCTGCGGGGAGCCGCTGCCGGTCGAGACCGCACGGGCGATGCGGGCGGCCGCGCCGGACGCCGCCCTCGACAACATCTACGGCCCGACCGAGCTGACGATCGCCTGCACGGCCTACCGCTGGCCGGCGGGTGAGCCGCTCGACTGGGAGGGCGAGACCGTGCCGATCGGCTACCCCAACGACGGCATGGACTTCCTCATGCTCGGCCCGGACGCCGAGCCCGACCAGCGGACCGGCGAGCTGTGCATGACCGGCCCGCAGATGTTCCGCGGCTACCTCGACCCCGCCAACGACGCGGGCCGGTTCCACCAGGCCGACGGCAGGACGTGGTATCGCACCGGCGACCGGGTCCGGCTCGACGACAAGGCAGGGCTGGTGCACCTCGGCAGGGACGACTCCCAGGTGAAGATCCAGGGCTACCGGGTCGAGCTGGCGGAGGTCGAGCACGCGCTGCGCGAGGCCGCGCCCGGCTGCGACCCGCTGGTGTTCGCGCTGGACGACGAGACCGGAACGGTCCTGGTCGCGTTCGTGGCCGGGGGAGGGGCCGACACGGCGGCGCTCGCCGAGCTCGCCGCGCGGCTGGCCGACCGGCTGCCGCCCTACATGCTGCCGCGGCACCTGTGGCCGCTGGAGGAGATGCCGCTGAACCGCAACGGCAAGGCCGACCGGGCGGCGCTGCGCGAGCGGGCTCTGCGCCGCCTCGGCGCTCACCCTTGAGCTGAGCCGCGCTCAATCTTGAGCTGAGCCGCCGCCCGACCCGTTCTTACCATCCCCGCGATGCCACGCGCGCTCTGAGCACACCGAGGAGAGGAACGCTTCGATGCCCGAGATCGAGTGTCGCCTGTCGCTGCGGCACGCCGACTTCATCATGCAGAACCACCGGGTGCACGGTGTGTCGGTGATGCCGGGAGTGACCTTCCTCGACATCGTCTACCGCATCCTCATCGCCAAGGGGTTCGACCACCGGCGCGCGGAGCTGCACAACGTGCTGTTCACCGAGGCGGTCGCCACGGCCCACGGCCTCGACCGGGAGATCCGCGTGCTCGTCGGCCCCGAGGAGGACGGCGTGCGCCAGGTGACCGGGGAGAGCCGCCCGGCGGGCGGCGACGACTCGTCCTGGCGGCGGAACTTCTCGGCCGAGCTCCGCTTCGCCGACGGGCCCCGGCCCGGGCGGCTCGACCTGGACGCCGTCAGGGCGAGGGCCACCGCCCGCCGCGACATCGCCGAGCTGTACGCGCAGGCCCGCGGCGAGCGAATCGAGCACGGCGCCCCCATGCGCTGCCGGGGCCCGCTGTTCCAGGGGGACGGCGAGCTGCTGGCCGAGCTGGACCTGGAGAGCGGGGGCCCCGGCCACGAGAAGGGCTTCCACCTGCACCCGGCGGCACTCGACGCGGCCTCCATCGTGGCCTACGGCCAGCGGCCGTCGCCGGGCGATCCGTTCATCCCGGTCTTCATCGAGCGTTTCCGCGCACCCCGGCCGCTGCGCGGCCGCTGCCACGTCCACGTGCCGTCGCCCGAGGAGTTCGCGCCCTCGGGCGACGTGGTCCACAACGACTGCTTCCTGTACGACGAGGAGGGGCTGCTCGTCGCGGAGTTCCGCAAGCTCACCTGCAAGCGGATCCGCCATCCCGAGCTGATCACCAGGCTGGTGGGCGGCGACGTCACGGCGCCGGCGAGGGAGAGCGCGCCGGCCGGCCGCCCGGACACGCGGGACGCGGCACCGGCGGGCGGCGAGACCGATCAGGCCGACCAGTCCGGCGTGACGGACGACCCGGTCGGCGAGACGGCCGGCCGCCTGCGCGAGCTGCTCGCCGGGCTGCTCGGCGTGGACCCCGCGGACGTCCGGACCGATGCCGGGTTCTACGAGCTCGGGCTCGACTCGGTCGCGATGCTGCGCATCAGCCGCGACCTGGAGGAGCTCGTCGGCAGCAAGCTCTACCCCACGCTGCTGTTCGAGTTCAGCGACATCGACAGCCTGGCCCGCCACCTGGTGGACACGTACGGGCCCGTGGCACGGACGGGCGGCGACGGCGGCGCGACCGCGGTTGAAACCACGACCGCGACCGCGACCGAGGCCGGGACCGGCACCCGGACCGGGCCGGCGCCCGCCGAGGGCCCGGCGCGCACGCCCGGCGAACACGGCGTCGCGGGGACGGCAGGGCGCCCGGACGCCGCGTCCGGCGAGGCCGAGATGACGTGCCTGGCTCCGGTGTGGGCGGCGTCCCCCGCCGCACCGACCGGCGAGCGCGGTGAGCCCGGTGAGCCCCATAAGCCCCGCGACCTCGTCCTCCTCGGGGGGACCGCGGACCTGGCCGACGCGCTGCGCGACGGGATCGACGGCACGGGCGGACGGGTCGTGCACGTGACGGCGGGCGAGGCGTTCGCCGTGGTCGACCGCGACACCTGCGAGACGCGTCCCGGCGACCGGGCCCATGCGCGCCTGCTGCTCGGCGAGCTGTCCAGGACCGCCGCCGCGCCGAGGACCTATGCCGTCGTCGCCGATCCCGGTGGCGACGCACGTCTCGCCGATGCGGAGGCGGCGGACCGGGACGGGCCCTACCACGCCGTCTGGGCACTGGCCGCCGCGCTGGCCGACCACCGCGTCACCGAGCCGGTCGACGTGCTGTACGTCCACGCGGCCCCGGACGGTGCGGCGCGTCCCGGGGACGCGGCGGTCGGGGCGCTGGCCCGCACCCTGTCGGCCGAGGTTCCGGCGCTGCGCTGCCGCCGGGTCGAGGTGGACGCCGACGAGGACGACGTCGAGGCCGTGGCCGCCGCGATCCTCGCCGAGGCCGCCGCCGGAGCGGACGCCGAGGGCGCGGCGGCGGACGCCCACGGGGAGGTGCTGTATCGCGACGGCGAGCGGTTCGTCCGCAGATACGCGGAGGTCCGGCCGGGCGGCGAGCCGCTGCCGTTCCGCGAGGGCGGGGTCTACGTGCTGGCGGGTGGAACGGGCGGGATCGGCGCCCTGCTGGCCGGTCACCTCGCCCGGCGCTGGCGCGCCCGCCTGGCGCTGCTCGGCCGGGGGCCGCTGCGGGCCGAGACGGCCACGCGGATGGCGGCCTGGGAGGAGGCGGGCGCGGAGGTCGTCCACCTCCGGGCCGACATCACCGACGCCTCGCAGACCACGGCGGCCCTGGACAAGGTGCGCGCGCTGTACGGCCGCGTCGACGGTGTGTTCCACTGCGCCGGCCTGGTCCGCGACGCGGTCTTCTTCGCCAAGGATCCGGCGGCGTCCGCGGAGGTCCTGCGTACCAAGATCGACGGCGTGGTCAACCTCGACCGGGCGACGGCGGACGACGACCTGGACATGTTCGTGCTGTTCTCCTCGCTGTCGGCGACCCTGCCCAACCCCGGCCAGTGCGACTACGCGTACGGCAACGCCTTCATCGAGCACTTCGCCCGGTCGCGGGCGGAGCGGTCCGACCGGTCCGGGCGCACGCTCGCGATCGGGTGGCCCTACTGGGCGGAAGGAGGGATGCGCGTCGCCCCGGAGGTGCTGGAGCGGGCCCGCGCGTCGTCGGGGCTGGCCCCGATGCCCACCGAGGTGGGGCTGCGCACGCTGGAGGAGGCGGGGGCGTACGACGAGGTGACGATCGCCGCCGTGTACGGCGACTGCGCGGCCGCCGGCCGGGCCCTCCCGGTCGCCGCACCCGAAGAGCCCGGAAGTCCCGGAGTCCCCGCAGAACCCGCAGGGGCCGGAGAGCGCGGCACGGCCCTGCCGGGCGGCGCGCGGCCCGGCGCCGTACGGGAGCGGCGAGCCCGCACCGGCACGGCGGGCGGCCGGGCGCAGCACCCCGGGCGGGGCGAGCAGACTCCGATCGCCGTCATCGGCATGGCCGGCCGCTATCCGCAGGCGCGGGACCTGCGCGCCTTCTGGCGCAACCTCGCGGGCGGGCGCGACTGTGTGACGGAGGTGCCGGTCGAGCGCTGGGACCACGAGGCGATCTTCGACGCGCGGCGGGGCACGGCGGGCCGCACGTACGGGCGCTGGGGCGGCTTCGTCGACGGCGTCGACCGCTTCGACCACGCGTTCTTCGGCATCTCCCGGCGCGACGCCGAGCGGATGGACCCCCAGGAGCGGCTGTTCCTGACGGTCGGCTGGCACGCCCTGGAGGACGCGGGCTACCCGCCGGCCACGCTCTCCGGCCTGCCGGTCGGGGTGTTCGTCGGCGTGATGTGGAACCACTACCAGCTCCTCGACTCCGCCGACGACGGCGTCCGGCCCATGGCGGTGCACTCGGCCATCGCCAACCGCGTGTCCTACACCTTCGACCTGCACGGCCCGAGCGTCGCCCTCGACACGGCCTGCTCGTCCTCGCTCACCGCGCTGCACCTGGCGGTCGAGAGCATCCGCCGGGGCGAGTGCGACCTGGCGCTCGCCGGTGGGGTCAACCTGAGCGTCCACCCGCAGAAGTACCTCCAGCTCGCGCAGGGCCAGTTCCTGTCCGACGACGGGCGCTGCCGCGCCTTCGGCCGGGACGGCACCGGTTACGTGCCGGGCGAGGGCGCGGGGGCCGTGCTGCTCAAGCCGCTCGACCGGGCCCTCGCCGACGGCGACCACGTGTACGGCGTCATCCGCGCCTGCGCGGTCAACCACAGCGGCCGGACCAGTGGCTTCACGGTCCCCAGCCCGGCCGCGCAGGCGAAGGTGATCGGCGAGGCCGTCAGGCGGGCCGGAATCGACCCCCGCACCGTGGGGTACGTCGAGGCGCACGGCACCGGCACCTCGCTCGGCGACCCCATCGAGATCGAGGGCCTGCGGCAGGCGTTCGCCGGCGCCGGGTTCGCGCCGGGCGCCCGCTCCGTCGGGTCGGTCAAGTCGAACATCGGTCACCTGGAGAGCGCCGCCGGCATCGCGGGCGTCACCAAGGCGCTGCTCCAGCTGCGCCACTCGGCTCTGGCGCCCTCGCTGCACTCCGCCGAGCCGAACCCGCACATCGACTTCGCGAACTCGCCCTTCCGCGTGCAGCAGCGGCTGGAGCCGTGGCCCGAGCCGGAGGGCGGCGGGCCCCGCCGGGCGGGCGTGAGCGCCTTCGGCGCGGGAGGCTCGAACGCCCACGTCATCCTGGAGGAGGCGCCCAGGCCGCCGCGCCGTGCCCGCCGCAGGGGGCCGCACCTGTTCGTCCTGTCCGCCCGCACGCGGGACGCGCTGCGGGAGTACGCCCGCGCCTACCTCTCCTTCCTGCGCCCCGGGGACGACGGGGAACCGCTGCCCGAGCTCGCCGACCTCGCGTACACGAGCCAGGTCGGCCGGACCCCCATGCCCGTACGGCTGGCCGTGCTGGCGGACGACATCGAGGACATCCGTACGGCGCTGGCCCGTTTCGTGGACGGCGAGCCCGGGGACGGCGTCCGGTCCTGGACGCCGGTGGAGACCGGAACCGCGACCGGATCGGTCACCGAGCCGGCCACTGAGCCGGCCACTGAGCTTGCAACCGGGGCGGCCACCGGTGGCGGCGTCCCGGCGGGCTTCGACCCCGTCCGGCTCTTCCGGGCCGGGAGATTGGCGGAGGTGGCCGCGGCCTGGGTCGGCGGCGCGGACGTGCCCTGGGCCGCGTGCCACCCCCGCCCCGCCCGGCGGGTGCCCATGCTGCCCGGGTACCCCTTCGCCGAGGAGCGCTGCTGGCTCGGCGACTGGCGGCGCGGCGGGGCCGAAGCGCCGGAGACCCTCGTGTCCCTCGCCGATTCGGAACCGGCCGGCACGGCCGATGCCGATGCCGATGCCGACGACGGCGGCCGGGCCCGGCGAGCGGCGGCGGCAGGCGGCCCGCGCCCGCTCTCCGTCCACGCGACGCTGCCCGAGCAGACGGCACCCGAGCAGACGGCGCCCGAGGTGACGCGGTTTGACGAGGCAGCGCCCGAGGGGACGGCGAGTGTGCCGCGTGAGGAGATCGTCCGGGCCATCGAGGACGCGCTGTGCGAGCAGCTCTACGTGTCCAGGCGGGAGATCGACCCGCGCACGCCGTTCAGCGACATGGGCGTGGACTCGATCACGGCGGAGCTGGTGCGCCAGGAGCTCGGCGAGCGCTTCGGCGTCGAACTCGACTCGGTGGCCGTCTACGACCATCCGACCGTCGAACGGCTCGCGGACTTCGTCCACGGACTGTGCGCTGAGCGTCCTGCTGCCGCGTCTCCCACGACCGCGTCTCCCACGACCGCGTCTCCCGCCACCGGGCCCGCCGCCCGCGCTGGCGGCCCGGAGGAACCTCCGCGGCCGAGGGCCGACGCGGCTGTCATGCACCCGGACGACGGCGTGTCTCCGGATGAGGCGCCGACCGTGGAGGCGCACGACGGCGGTGCGCCCTCTGACGGCGGTGCGGCGACGGGGAGCGCGGAGTCCGGCGGGACGATCCCGGACGGCGGGCCGCGAGGGGACGACATCGCGGTCATCGGCATGTCGGGACGCTTTCCCGGCGCACCCGACCTGGACGCCTTCTGGGCCGATCTGGCGGCCGGGCGCTGCGCCGTGACGGAGGTCCCCCGCGACCGGTGGGACGCCGACGCGTACTACGACCCCGACCGGACGGTTCCCGGCAAGTCGTGCAGCCGCTGGGCGGCCATGCTCGACGACGTCGACGCGTTCGACGCGGGGTTCTTCGGCGTGTCGCCGCTGGAGGCGGAGGCGATGGACCCCCAGCAGCGGTTGTTCCTGGAGGAGGCGTGGAAGGCCCTGGAAGACGCCGGCTACGCCGCCCCCGGCCCGGGCCGGCCGCCGCGGTGCGGAGTGTTCGTGGGCTCGGGCGCGGGCGACTACGCGCGGCTGCTCCAGGAGGAGGGCGTGCTCGACAGCGGGTACGGCTTCCTCGGCACCTCGCCCTCCATCCTGGCGGCCCGCGTCTCCTACCTGCTCGACCTGAACGGGCCCACGATGGCGGTGGACACCGCCTGCTCCTCCTCCCTGGTCGCGATCCATCTGGCCTGCGAGAGCATCCGCACCGGGCAGTGCGAGACGGCGATCGCCGGCGGCGTCGCGCTGATGCTGACGCCACAGCTCCAGGTGCGCTGCAGCCAGGTGGGCATGTTGTCGCCGACCGGCCGGTGCGCCCCGTTCGCCGCCTCGGCGGACGGCACGGTGCTCGGCGAGGGCGTGGGCGTGGTCGTCCTCAAGCGGCTCGACCGCGCGCTGGCCGACGGCGACCACATCCACGGTGTCATCCGGGCGACCGGCGTGAACGGCGACGGCAGGACCAACGGCATCACCGCGCCCAGCGCCACGTCGCAGACCGACCTGCTCACCGCCGTGCACCGCCGCGCCGGGGTCCGCCCCGACGACATCGGATACGTCGAGGCGCACGGCACCGGCACTCCGCTGGGCGACCCGATCGAGGTGAAGGCGCTCAGCCAGGCGTTCAGGACCGGCACCGACCGGGTGGGCTTCTGTGGGATCGGCTCGGTCAAGGCCAACGTCGGCCACACGACGATGGCGGCCGGGGTGGCCGGGCTCATCAAGGTGCTCCTCGCGATGCGGCACGGCAAGCTGCCGCCCGCCGTCCACTTCGACGGGCCCAACCCCAACATCGACCTCGACGGCAGCCCGTTCTCTGTGGTGCGCGAGCTGACCGACTGGCGCCCGGGCCCGTCCGGCAGCCGGGTCGCGACGGTGAGCAGCTTCGGCTTCAGCGGCACGAACTGCCACGTCGTGGTCGCCGAGCCGCCGCGGCCGGTGCCGCGTGCGGACCGTCACTCCTCGGACGAGGCTCACGTCGTCCCCATCTCCGCGCGCACCGACGAGGCGCTGCGCCGCCGGCTGGCCGACCTGGCCGACGCGGTCGCCGCGCTGCCCGCGTCGTACACGCTGGAGGACGTCGCGTACACGCTGGCCGTGGGCCGCCGTCACCTTCCCGTACGAGCCGCCGTCGTCGCCCGCGACCTGCCCGAGCTGGAGGAGCGGCTGCGCGCCCTCCTGCGTACGGGCCGGGCGCCGGGCTCCTTCCCGACCGGCGTGCCGGACGGCGCCGAGCCCGCCGAGGAAGCGGCCGCGGCAGCGGCAGGGGAAGCGGCGGACGAGGCGGAGCGGCTGGCCGCGGCCTACGTGCGGGGGGAGGCCGTCGACTGGGCGGACCGTCACCGCGGCAGGCGTCCCCGCCGCGTGCCGCTGCCGGCCTACCCGTTCGCGCGCGACAGGCACTGGATCGGCGGTCCCCGCTCCGACCGGCCCGCCCGGCAGGCGGCGGCGCACGCCGCGCCGGAAGGGCGGTCACGGGAGGACGCGTTCGGACTCGCCGTGCCCTGGCTCCTGCGCGACCACCGGGTGAACGGCGAGCCGATCCTGCCCGCCGCCGCGGCCGTGGAGGCCGTGGCCGGCGCCACCGCGCGGACGGGCGCCACGCCGCCCCTCACGCTGTCGTCGGTGCGCTGGCTGCGCCCGCTCGGGGCAGGCGACGGGCCCGTGCAGGTCGAGCTGGCCGCCGACGGCACGTTCGCGCTGACGGCCGGCGACCCGGCCGGCCCGTACGTCACCGGCCGGGTGTCTGCGGGGAACGGGTCCGCCGGCACCCTGGACCTGGCCGGCATCCGAGCCCGCTGCCGTGAGCGGCGGACCGCCGACGAACTGTACGGGACCTTCGCCGCCGCGGGGATCGACTACGGCCCGGCCTTCCGGACCCTCACCGAGGTCGCCCTCGGCCCGCAGGAGGCGCTGGGCACGCTCGCGAACGCCCCGGACGGCCCGCCGGTCGCGCCCCGGCCGGGTGAGGACCGCTTCACCGTGCATCCGGCGCTGCTCGACGGCGCGCTGCAGACGGCGGCCGCCCTCGTCGCGGACGGCGCGACCGGCCCCGCCGTGCCGTTCTCCGCCGACCTGGTCGACGTCCTCGCGCCGCTGACCGGACCCGCGTACGCGCACGTCACGCGGGACGGCGAGCATCGCTTCACCATCGAGGTGGCCGATCGCGACGGACGCGTCCTGGTGCGGCTGTCCGGTCTCGTCGTACGCCCGGTGCCGGACGCCCTGGACGGCATGCTGTACGTGCCGCGATGGCGGGAGGCCGGGCTACGGGAGCGCGTCCCGGCCGGCGCGGACGGTGCGGACGGCGACGGTGAGCGGCGAGTGCTGGTCGTCCACACGGCGGAGTCGGCCGCCCTCGCCCGCGCGCTGCTCGCGCTCCACGACGGCGGCCACACCCAGGCTCTGCCGCTGGCCGAACTCGATCCGGCGCGGCTCGACCCGCCGTACGACCGGGTCTACTTCCTGGCCGGGACGCGCCCCGGCGACGCCTCCGGGCATCCCGTCATGCTCGGCCTGTTCCGGCTGATGAAGGCCCTCATCGCGGGGGAGCGCCCCGAGCGGGGGACGCTGACGGTGGTCACGTCGGGCGCGGTGCCGTTCGACGGCGTGGAGGCGGCGCCGGCCGACGCGGCGGCACGCGCGGAGGCGGCCGGGCTGCTCGGCCTGGCCCGCACGTTCGGCGCGGAATACCCCCGATGGACCGTCACCTGCGTCGACCTGGGCGACGTGCCCGACCCCGATGCGGCCGCGCGTGCGGTGCGGGCGGAAACGGAGGGCGCGCCGATCGTGGTGCGCCAGGGAGAGCGCCGCTGGACGCGCACGCTCGTCCCGGCCCGGCTCCCCGCCACCGGCCTGCCGTTCCCGGACGGCGGGGTGTGCCTCGTCGTGGGCGGGGCGAGCGGCATCGGCTATGAGCTGAGCCGCCACCTCGCCCGTGCCCACGGCGCCCGCCTGGCGTGGATCGGCCGCCGCGAGCGGGACGCGGAGATCGAGCGCCGCATCGCGGAGATCGCCGGCCTGGGCGGCGAGGCGGTGTACGAAAGGGCGGACGTCTGCGATCCCGCCGCTCTGCGCGAGGCGGTCGCGCGGGTCCGGCAGCGGTTCGGGCCCGTCGACGGCGCCGTGCACTCGGCCGCCGTGGCGGCGGACCGCACCCTGGCCAACCTCGACGAGGAGACCTTCCTCGCGGCGCTGGCGCCGAAGAGGACGGGACTGGTCAACCTGCACGAGGCGCTGCGCGGGGAGCCGCTCCGCTTCCTGGTGCTCTTCTCGTCGGCCGCGACGTTCGTGGACACCCCCGGGCAGGCGGCCTACGCGGCGGCCGGGACCTTCGAGGACGCGTACGGCCTGCACCTGCGGGCGGCGGGGGCGGCCCCGGCTGTGGTCGTGAACTGGGGCTACTGGGGCGGCGTCGGCATGGGCGCCGACGATCGGCACCGGCGGCGCTTCGCCGACCTCGACGTGGGCTCCGTCGAGCCCGCCGAGGGCATGGCCGCGCTCGCGCGGATCCTGGCCGCCGGGGTGCCGCAGGCTCTCGTGGTGAAGGCCGGGCCCGCCGGACTGGCCAGGTTCGGCATCGAGGCCGCGACGCCCGCCACCGGGGAAGGCCGGCAGACCTCCGGGACCTCGGCGATCGAGAGCGCTCGCCAGGACGACGGTGCCACGGCGTCGGCGGCCGTCGACGCCGGGCCGGTGGCGCCCGCGGCGGGCGGCATGGGCGAGGCCCCGGCGCCGGCGGGTATGGGGCTCGACCGGCAGGCCCGCGACTACGTCAAGCGCGTCTTCGCCGAGGTGCTCAAGTTCCGCGAGGCGGACCTGGGCGAGCGCACCACGTTCGAGAACTTCGGCATCGACTCGCTGATCAGCCTGAACATCATCAACCGGTTCGAGCGCGACCTCGGCCCGCTGCCGTCGACCCTGCTGTTCGAGCAGCTCACGATCGAGCAGCTGGCCCGATACCTCGCCAGAGAGCACGCGGACCGGCTGAGCAGCATGCTCGCCCCCGAGCCCTCCGGCTCATCCGGGTTCTCCGAGCCCTCCGAGCCCTCCGAGCTCTCCGAATCCCCCGAGCTCTCCGAGCTCTCTGACTCGTCCTCCGACTCGTCCGAGGCGCCCGCGGCATTCGGGACCTCCGGGCCCCTCGCCACTCCGCCCACCGCACCCGCCACGATCCGGGCCGGCAGTGAGGACGGCGGCGGAGACGAGGCACGGCCGGTGGACGTGGCGATCATCGGGGTGAGCGGACGCTACCCGGGCTCGCCCGACCTCGCGGCCTTCTGGCGCAACCTGGCCGAGGGCAACGACTGCGTCACCGAGGTGCCCGCCGACCGGTGGGACTGGCGCCCGTACTTCGACCCGCGCCGCGGCCGGCCGCAGCGCACCTACAGCCGGTGGGGCGGGTTCATCGAGGGCGTCGACCAGTTCGACGCCGGGTTCTTCGGCATCCTGCCGCGCGACGCGGTGAACATCGACCCGCAGGAACGGCTGTTCCTCGAGACGACCTGGAACCTGCTCGAAGACGCGGGCTACCTGGGTGAGCACACCCGCGAACCGCGCACCGGCGTGTTCGTCGGCATCATGTACGGCACGTACGGCGAGCTGGGGGCGACCCAGTGGCCGCGGGGGCGCCTGTCGGGGGCGCACTCCGCCTACTGGTCGGTGGCCAACCGGGTCTCGTACTTCTTCGACCTGTCCGGGCCCAGCTTCGCGGTCGACTCGGCCTGCTCCTCCTCGCTGACCGCCGTGCACCTGGCGGTGGAGAGCATCCGGCGGGGCGAGTGCCGCATGGCCGTCGCGGGCGGCGTGAACCTCATCCTGCACCCCAACCACCACGTGTCCCTGTGCGCGATGAACATGCTGTCGGCCGACGGCGCGTGCAAGGTCTTCGACGCCCGCGCCGACGGATACGTGCCCGGCGAGGGCGTCGGCGCCGTGCTGCTGAAGCCGCTCGACCGGGCCCTTGCCGACGGCGACCGGATCTGGGGCGTGATCCGCGGCAGCGCCGTCAACGCGGGCGGGAAGACCGCCGGGTTCACCGTCCCCAACCCGAACGCGCAGGCCGAGCTGGTGTCGGAGGCGCTGCGCCGGGCCGGGGTCGATCCCCGGACGATCAGCTACGTCGAGGCCCACGGCACCGGCACCGAGCTGGGCGATCCCATCGAGGTGGCCGGTCTCACCCGGGCGTTCGGCGCGGCCGGTGACGACGGCGCGGGCCGGTGCGCGATCGGCTCGGTCAAGGCGAACATCGGTCACCTGGAGGCCGCGGCGGGCGTGGCCGGGCTGACGAAGGTGCTGCTCCAGATGCGCCACGGCACGATCACGCCCTGCGTCCACCTCGAGACCCTCAGCCCGAAGATCGACTTCGAGAGGTCGCCGTTCCTCCCGCCGTCGCGGGCGACGGAGTGGAAGCGGCCGGTGGTCGACCTCGGCGGCGGGCCGCGGGCCGTTCCCCGAAGGGCCGGCGTGAGCTCGTTCGGCGCGGGCGGCGCGAACGCGCACGTCATCGTGGAGGAGCACATGGAGAACCGGCCCCGGCTGCCCGACGACGGAGAACGGCAGCTCTTCCTGCTGTCCGCCCGCGACGCCGGACTGCTGTGCGCGTACGCGGCGCGGGTGGCGGACTTCGTGGACGACGACGCGGCGTGCGACGCCACGCTGCGCGAACTGGCCTACACCAGCCAGGTCGGCCGCCAGGAGATGACCGAGCGCCTGGCGGTGCTGGCGACCGACCGGCGGGGCCTCGCGGAGCGCCTGCGCGCGTACGCGTCGGGCGAGCCGCATCCCGACGTCGTCACCGGCAGGGCGGAGGGTGCCGGCACCCGGCTCCTGCTGGACGACGACGAGGGCGCGGAGTTCGTGGCCGCGCTCCTGGCCAGGCGCAGCCTTCCCAAGCTCGCCCGCGTGTGGGTGGCCGGGGCCCCGGTGGACTGGCGCGTGCTGTGGCCCGCTCCGGTGCCCCTGCGGGCGTCGTTCCCCACCTATCCGTTCCAGCGCCGCCGCTACTGGCTCGACCTGGACGGCCCGGTGGTGCCCGCGGAGACCGGTGCGGCCGACACCACCTCTGCGGCCGACGGGGACGCGGCAGGCGCCGCGTCCTCCGGCGGCGCGATGACGTCCGTGCCGCCGGGCGAGCCCGGTTCCGGCTCCGCGGAGAGGGCACTCCTGCGGCTGGACGGCGGCGAGCCGCACCTGACGGATCACCGTGTCGGCGGGGCGCGCTGGCTGCCGGGTGCGGCGGTCCTCGAACTCGTCCGCTCGGCCTCCGGCCCGTCCGGCGCCGCCGTAGCCCTGCGCGACGTGCGCTGGCACCGCCCGATCACCCTCGAATCCGGCGTTCGTGAGGTCTCGGTCCGTTTCATTCCGGAGAAGGACGGCCGCCGGTTCCGGGTGCTCGGACCCCGCGGAGACGGCGCCGCGTACGCCGAGGGCCTGCTGGCCCCGCTCGCCGCCGCGGCCCCGGCCGGTGACGGTGTGACCGGGCCGGAGGCGGTTCGGCGCGACCCCGCGCAGGCGCTCGACCTCGGCGCGATCAGGTCCCGGTGCCGCCGGGAGGTCGACGTCGCGGGCTTCTACCGCGAGCTCGGCCGGGCGGGTCTCGACTACGGGCCCGGGCTCCGCGTCGTCTCCGCCCTGCATCTCGGCGACGGCGAGTGCCTGGCCCGCCTCGCCGTGCCCGCCGCGCCCACGGTTCCCACGGTGCCGGCCGCGCCCACGGTGCCCACGGTGCTGACGGTGCCCGCCGCGCCCGCCGTGCCGCGCTCGGCGGCGGCCCGGGACGCCCTGACCGCGACAGCCGTACCGGACTCGCCGGCGGCGGAGGAGACGGGCAGGGCCGGGGCCGACGAGGGTGACGGCGGCCTCGCGCGTCGGGCCGCGCTCCTGGACGGCGCCTTCCAGGCGGCCGCCGCGCTGGTCGAGGGAGCGACGGGTTATGTCCCCGTCGGGCTCGACCGGGCCCTGTGCCCGGCCCCCCTGCCGCCCGTGTGCTGGGTCCATGTCGCCGAGACGGCCCCGGACGATCGGGGACGCCGCCGGTTCGACCTGCGGATCGCCGCCGACGACGGCGCCGTCCTGCTCGCCGTGGACGGACTGACCGTCGCTCCGGTCGGGCAGCCCGCCTCCGGAGGGACCGGCCCGGCCGGCGACTCGGGTGACGGCGGGTCGCAGAGCGCCGGCTCTCTCGGCACTGCCCTGGCGAGCGCCGACTCCGGCACCGCCGACTCCGGCGCCGCCGCCGTCGCGCCCGCCGCCGCGTCGGCGGCCCCAGGCGGTACGGGGGCCGCCGGGTGCCGTTATCTGCGTCCGGTCTGGCGTCCGGCCGGTCCGGTGCGCCAGGGCGGCTCGCCCCGCGTGGCCCTGCTCGACGTCGCGGACGAGCCCCTGCGCCTGGCCGTGGAGAGCGAGCTCGTGGGACGCGGTGTGACCTGCGTGTCCGTGGTCGCCGGAGCGGACTACGGGCGGCGCGACGACGGGGTCTACACGCTGGTCCCGGGCCACCCGGACCACTGCCGGCGGCTGATCGGCGACCTCGCCGGTCGCGGCCTGCTGCCCGACGCGTTCCTGCGTGTCCCGGCCGCCGAGGCTCCCGATGCGTCGGCCGACGTGCGGGAGGGGTTCCATGCGCCGTTCTGGACCGCCCTCTCGATCCTCGGGCGGGACGGCGGAGCCTCGCTGCGCGCCGTCGTGGCGCACGCGGGCGGCCCCGGGCTGATCCTCCCGGCGTACGCCGCCGTGGCCGGGACCCTGCGGACGCTCGCCCTGGAGCACAGCCGCTTCACGGCCGCCCGCGTGGAGTTCGATCCCGGCACGCCCGGCGGGCGGCTCGCCGCCCTGCTGGCGGAGGAGCTCTGCGCCGAGGCCGGCGGCGTCACCGAGGTGCGGTACGACGGCGCGGGACGCCAGGTCCGCGAGCTCGAGGACTTCACACCCGCCGGCGTCGCCGGTCTTCCGCTGCGTCCCGGCGGCACCTACCTGATCACCGGGGGAGCCGGCGCCCTCGGGCTGCTCGTCGCCGAGTTCCTCGCCGGGCACGGTCCGGTCAACCTGGTCCTGACCGGCCGCTCCCCGCTCGACGAGACGCGCCGTGCCCGGGTCGAGGCCCTCGATCGCGGGGGCGTGCGGGTGCGCTACCTGCCCGCCGACATCGCCGTACGGTCCGACGCCGAGCGCCTGCTTCAGCAGGTGCGGGAGGAGTTCGGCGGGCTCCACGGCGTCGTCCACGCGGCGGGCGTCACCCGCGATGCCCGGGCCGTGCTCAAGACGCCGGGAGAGGTCGCCGAAGTGCTGGCCCCGAAGATCGACGGGGCGCTCCACCTCGACGCCCTGACGAAGGACGACCCGCTCGACTTCTTCGTGCTGTTCTCCTCGGCGACGGCGGAGATGGGCAACCTCGGCCAGGCGGACTACGCGTACGCGAACGGCTTCCTCGACGCGTTCGCCCGCCACCGGGAGCGGGAACGGCTGGCCGGGCGGCGCGCGGGCCGCACGGCCGCGATCGGCTACCCGCTGTGGCGTGAGGGCGGCATGGCCGTGGACGAGGCGACCGAGCGCCTGATGGCCCGTCACTGGGGCATCGCGCCGCTGAGCACGTCCGCGGGACTGGAGGCGTTCCGCCGGGCGCTCGCGGGGGACGAGCCGAGCTTCGTCGTCTTCCAACCGGCGGTCGCCGCGTCCGCGGGCGGCCCCGGCGCGCCGGAGGCGTACACGCCGTCGCACGTGGGGCACGCGGCTTCCGGCGGGGCTGACGGCGGGGCACCCGGGCACGCCTCGTGGGAGGGCGGAGAGCAGGGCACCATGGGTTACGCGGCTCACGTGGAGCGCGACCTGCGCGCGGTGGCCGCCCGCTTCCTGCTGGTGGACGAGTCGGAGGTCGATCCGGACGCCGACCTGATGGAGCTGGGCTTCGACTCGGTCTCGCTCACCGAGCTGATCAACGAGGTCAACGAGCGCTACGCGCTCGACCTCCTGCCCACCGTCCTGTTCGAGTGCCCCACGCTGACCGGCTTCGCCGCCTACCTCGACGACAACCACCGGGCCGAGCTCGCCGCCCGCTACGCCGGTCCGGAGCGGCCCGCCGGCGAGAGCACGGACCGGCCGATCGCCGGCGCGCCCACCGCCGCAGACGCAACGGCGCGGGCCGAGGCGGACGCAGCCGCCTCCCCGGCCCCTGAGCCGGAGACGGCGGCCCACGGCGAGCGGCCAGAGGAATCGGAGGGACCGGAGGGGCCCGGCGAGGGGGACGGCGTTGTACGGGAACCCCGCGGCGGGCGCGGGCCGGTCGAGGTGGCGGTGGTCGGCATGGCCGGGATGCTTCCCGGATCGTCCGACCTGACCGAGTTCTGGCGGCACCTGGTGCGCGGCGACGACCTCGTGGGCCCGGTGCCCGACGACCGTGCCGACCTTCGCGCGGACGATCGGACGCGGCACCTGCAGGGCGGCTTCCTGGACGACGTCGCGGCGTTCGACGCCGGGCTGTTCGGCATCTCGCCCGCGGAGGCGGCGCTGATGGACCCCCAGCAGCGGCTGTTCCTGCAGGCCGTGTGGCGGGCGATCGAGGACGCCGGGCACCGGCCCTCGGAGCTGGCCGGAACCGCGACCGGGCTGTTCGCCGGAGTCGCGACCTCCGACTACGACGCCCTGCTCACCCGGCACGGCGTGCCGGTCCGGGCCCACATGGCGACCGGTGTCGCGCACGCGGTGCTGGCCAACCGGGTCTCGCACCTGCTCGACCTGCGCGGCCCGAGCGAGGCGGTGGACACCGCCTGCTCCAGCGCCCTGGTGGCCATCCACCGCGCGGTCCGCGCGATCCAGGCGGGGGAGTGCGAGACGGCCCTGGCCGGCGGCGTGAACGTGCTGCTCAACCCGGACGTGTTCGTCGCCTTCACCCAATCGGGCATGCTCAGCCCGGACGGGCGATGCAAGACGTTCGACGCGGCGGCCGACGGCTACGTACGCGGCGAGGGCGTCGGCGTCGTGATGCTCAAGCCGCTCGACCGGGCGCTCGCCGAGGGCGACCACGTGTACGCGGTGGTGCGCGGCACCGCCGCCAACCACTGCGGCAGGTCGGCGTCGCTCACCGCGCCCAACCCGGAGGCGCAGGCCGACGTGGTCGTCCGGGCGCACCGGGAGGCGGGCGCCGACCCGGCCACGGTCACCTACATCGAGGCGCACGGGACGGGCACCCGTCTGGGCGACCCCATCGAGATCGAGGGCCTGAAGAAGGCGTTCACCCGGTTGTACGAGGACTGGGGCCGCCCGATGCCGCGGACCCCGCACATCGGCGTCGGCTCGGTCAAGACGAACATCGGCCACCTGGAGGCGGCGGCCGGCATCGCCGGGGTCCTCAAGGTCCTGCTGGCCATGGAGCACGGCGAGCTGCCCGCGACCCTCCACCGGCGACAGGTCAACCCCTACCTGCGGCTCGACGGAACGCCGTTCCACCTGGTCGACACCGCCCTGCCCTGGCCCGCGACCTCCGGCCCGGACGGGCGGCCGATCCGGCGCGCGGGCGTGAGCTCGTTCGGCTTCGGCGGATCGAACGCCCACGTCGTGCTGGAGCGGGCGGTGACCCCCGCGGAGGAGGAGGCGGGGCCGTCGCCGGCCGGACCCGAGCTGTTCGTGCTGTCCGCGCCGACCCGTGAGGCGCTGCGCGCGTACGCGGCCCGGCTCGCGGGCTTCCTCGGCGAACGGCCCGGCCTGGAGCTGTCGCGCGTCGCGTACACGCTGCAGGCCGGCCGGGAGGAACTGCGCGAGCGGCTCGCCGTAGTGGCGGCGGGCCATGAGGAGCTCGTGTCGGCGCTGCGCGCCGCGGCGGCAGGTGAGACGGCGGCGAGGGACACGGCGCCCGGCGGCCACGGTGTGTTCCATGTCGGCACCGCCGCGCGGAACGCCGGTCCCTGCGACGAGGAGGACCTGGACGCGCTGGCCCGCGCCTGGGTCGCCGGGGCGCGGGTCGACTGGGCCGCGCACAGGGCCCGGCGGGCGGGCGGCGGCGCCCGGCCGCCGCGCAGGCTGCCGATGCCGAGCTTCCCGTTCAGCCGGACCAGGTTCTGGTTCACCCGAGAGGAGTCCCGTCCCGCCGCGCAGGTCACCAGGGAGGTCACCACGGACGTCACGGAGGTTGCGGTGCAGAAGCCGAACCAGCACGTACGGCACAGCATGGGGCCCCGGCCGGCCCGACGGGCCCGGGTGCGGCTCGCCCCGCCGGACGCCGCGCGGGGACAGGAGAACCCCGCCCGGACCGGCGAGCCCAGGCAACGCCCCGAGCCCGCCATGAGAGGCACGGCGACCGCCGACGGCGGCCGGCCCGCGCCGAGCGAGCCCACCGCCGCCCCGCCCGTCCCCGAGGAGCCCGCCGCGCGGCCGGTGGCCGTCGCGGCCGCCGTGCGGGTCACGGCCGAGGCGGCGGCGCCGGTGACGCGGAGCATCAGGGAACACCTGGGGCGCATCCTCGCCATGCCGGCCGAGGAGATCGAGGGCGACCGCCCCTTCGCCGAGCTGGGTCTCGACTCGATCTTCCGGATGGACCTCGCCCGCGTGCTCGGCGCCGAGTACGGCCTGGAGCTCAAGGCCGAGGACATGTACGAGCACGACAGCGTCGACTCGCTCGCCGCGCACATCACGTCGCTGACCGCGCCGCCCGGGGACCGGCCCGCCCGGCCCGCGCCCGCGCCCGCCGTCCAGGGAACGGCTGCGGAGCACGGCGACGACGGGGCAGCCGCCGAGCGGGCGGTGCGCGACCTCGTCGAGGGCGTCATCCGGCGGCCGCTGGACCCGGCGCGGAGCTTCGAGCACAACGGGCTCACGTCGTTCGACATGCTGCGCGTGATCAGCGCGCTGGAAAAGCGGCTCGGCGGGCTGCGCAAGTCGCTGCTGTTCGACCGGCCCACGCTCGCCGAGCTGACCCGCTGGCTGCGAGACACCTTCGGGGCCGCCGCCGTCGCCTCGCTGGCCCCCTCCGGTGATGACGCCCCCACCGGCGGCCCGGGTCGCGCCCCCACCGGGGCACCCGAGGCCGCCATCGCAGGAGGCGCGGCGCGGGCCGCCGGGGCGCCGGCCGAGGAGGAGGGCGGGCCGCTGATCGTCCCGCGTGCCGCCGTCACCGAGCGTCCCGGCCTGCGGGACCTGGTGGCCGACCTGGAGCGGCGGTATGCCAAGGAGACCGGCCTCGCGGGCCGGGACATCGCGCCGTTGCTGTTCCTCGGCTCGTCGCGCCAGGGGTTCTTCACGTTCTCGCGCCGTGACGACGACCTCTTCTCCTGGAGCTACGTCGGCTCGGACGAGTACTTCACCGAGCTCGTGGCCAAATACCTGGACTACGCGCGCGGCCACGGCCTCAGGGCCAGCTTCCTGTCACTGCGCCGGCTGGAGGAGGCGGGGGGCCACCGCCTGACCGCCACGCCGTTCGGCGCGGTGCAGCGCCTGGAGGACCTGAGCCGGTTCACCTTGAAGGGCGGCCGGATGAGCCGGCTGCGCTACATGGTCCAGCGGTTCGAGCGCAGCGGCTCCTGCCGCACGGTGGAGTACCGCTCGGGCTCCGACCCCGCGACGGACCGCCGGCTGGCCGAGCTGGTGGACCGCTGGGCCGGCGGCAAGCAGATGACCAACCCGTACGTCCGCAGGGTCCGCGAGGAGATCCGCGAGGGCCTGCTGAACGAGCGGCACCGGGTGTTCCTGACCTACCTGGACGACGCGCTCGTGAACGCGGTGGTCGTGACCCGCATCCCGTCGGAGAACGGCTACCTGCTCGACGTGGAGTTCTACCCGGCCGACGGACCGCTGGGCGGCCTCGAGTACGCGATCGTGAAGATCATCGACGTGCTGGTGGCCGAGGGGTGCACGCTGTTCAGCTTCGGCGCGAGCTTCGGGGCCAAGGTGTGCGATTCGCCCAACGCCGCGCCCGAGGTCGAACAGGGCCTGGAGGAGCTGCGCGGCGCGGGGATCTTCGGCACCGGCAACTTCCAGTTCAAGAACAAGTTCCGGCCCGTGAACGTGCCCCTCTACCTCTGCCAGCCCGCCGACGGGCCGCGGACCCCGGTCGCCGACGTCATCTTGATGATCGCCGACCCCACCATGCCCGCCGACCCCACCATGCCCGCCGTGCCCGCCGACCCGCCCGTGCCCGCCGAGCCGGCCGTGCTCGCCGACGTCACGCCACCCGCCGCCTCCGGCGGCCCGGCCGAGGGCACCGCACCCGCCGCCGGCCCGGCGGCCACGCCCGCGGAGCGGGAGGCGCTGCTGGCGGCCCACGGGCACAACCCGCTGCGGCTGCCGTCCGGGGCCGTCGAGTTCGACCTGGTCACCGACTCGTGGGCCGAGCGTACGGACGAGGCGGTGGTGCGGCGGGTCGAGGAGCTGATCCACCGGGCCGCCGAGCCCGGCGCGGGCGACGGGCTCACCCCGCCCTGGCTGCCGTTCGAAACGGTCGTCGCGGCGCCGTCCGGACGGGCGGCCGAGGCGCTGCTGTGCCGGTCGTGGCCGGGACGGCGCGGCGCGGTGCCGCACAACGGGCTCTTCCCGACCCTGCTGTTCAACCTGGCCGACAACGGCTTCGACCCCGTCCCGGTGCCGTCCGCCTCCGGCGGTCCTTTCGGCGGCGACCTGGACCTCGCCGCCCTGGACAAGGCGCTGGAGGCCGGGGAGACCGCCTTCGTCGCCGTCGAGCTGACCGGCAACGCCGGAGGCGGCGCACCGGTGTCGGCGGCCAATCTCCGTCAGGTGCGGGAGCGCGCCGCGGCGCACGGCGTGCCGCTGGTCGTCGACGCGACCCGCGTGGTGGAGAACGCCGTGCTCGTGGCCGAGCACGAGCCGGGACACCAGGGCCGAGGAGTGTGGGACGTGGTACGCGACCTGCTCACGTCGGCGGACGTCGTGACGATGAGCGCCACCAAGGACTTCGGGGTCCACGCGGGCGGCCTGGTGGCGACCCGCCTGCCCGAGGTGGCGGCGCGGCTGCGGGAGGAGGCCGAGCTGCGCGGGCCCGGTCTCAGCCTGCTCGACCGCCGGGCGCTGTCCCTGGCCCTCGCCGACCGCGAGGGCGTGCTGAAGCTGGTGCGCCAGCGAATGCGCGGCGTGCGGACGCTGTGGCGGCGGCTCGACGCCGCGGGCGTGCCGCTCGCCGGGCCCCCCGGAGGGCACTGCCTGCTACTCGACCTGTCCCGCATGGACCGCCTCGCCGGCCTGCCCCATCCGGTGCCGTCGTTCCTCGCCTGGATGTTCCGCGAGACCGGCGTGCGCGGCGGGCCGCACCTCGCGGGCGACCGGCTGGTCCGGCTGGCCGTCCCCCTGGGGTACGGCAAGGCCGAGATCGACGTCGTCGCCGAACGGCTGACCGGGCTGTTCGGGTCCGCCGCCGAGGTGCCGCGCCTGGTGACGGCCGAGGAGCCGGTCACGGCCCTCGACGCCGCCCGCGCCGCCTACCGTCCCGCCGGGGAGGTGCCGTCCGACATCCAGGACGTGCTGCGCGAGGGCTACCGCCCGGCCGACCAGAACTGGGCGGCGGTGCGGGAGGCCGCTCCCGGCGTCCGGCGCACGCTCGTGCCGTACGGCGGGGGACAGGTCGAGGTGCTCAGCGCGGGCGAGGGCCCGACGCTGCTGCTGATGCATCCGTTCAACATGGGGGCCGGGGTGTTCGCCCGGCAGTTCCGCGACCTGGCCGGACGGTGCCGGGTCGTGGTGATCCACCATCCCGGGGTCGGCGCGACCACCGCGGACGGCGACATCAGCCTCGACGGCATCACCGCCCTGCACCTCGACGTGCTGCGCCGGCTCGGGGTGGAATTCCCGGTCCACGTCGCGGGCGCGTCGTTCGGCAGCCTGCTGGCGCAGAACTTCGCGTTGCGGCACCCCGAGGCCACCGCGTCCCTGTCGATCATCTGCGGGTCGTACAAGTACGCCAACCGCGCCGGCGCCGTCAACCGGCTGGAACGCGTCGTGGCCGAGGACCTCGACCACATCGTCGCCGGATCGGGGTCCGCCCGGATCCGCGAGCAGCGCGACGGCCTGGAGGCGGCGCTGCTGCGCTGCGAGAGCATGGACCCGCGGATCGGCCTGCGCTACCTCGACGTCTTCGCGGCCGAGCCCGACCTGCTGGGCCGGCTGCCGGGCATCTCGGTGCCGACGCTGATCGTCCAGGGCCGCCACGACTCGGTCATCCCGCTCAAGACCGCGCATCTGCTGCACGGCCTCATCCCGGACGCGCAGTACGTCGAGATTCCCGACGCGGGTCACTTCCCCTGCGTCACCCACCCGGACGAGGTGAACCGCGCACTGGCCGGCTTCCTCCGCCTCGGAGCCGGTGACGAGCGCCCCGGCGCCACGGGGCGGACCGCATCGATCGAGGAAGGGGAGGGCCGACGATGACAGACCGGCTCACCGGCATCGAGTCGCTCAACGTGTACGGCGGCGTGGCCTGCGTGCCGGTCGCCGAGCTGTTCGCCGGGCGGGGGCTCGACGCCGGCCGGTTCGGCAACCTCATGATGGCGCGCCGCGCGGTGGCGCTGCCGTTCGAGGACCCGGTGACCAACGCGGTCAACGCCGCCGCCCCGCTGCTGGAGCGGCTCGGCGAGGAGGAGCGCGACAGCGTCGAGTTCCTCATCACGGCCACCGAGTCGGGGGTCGACTACAGCAAGTCGGTCGCGTCGTACGTGCACGAGCACCTCGGCCTCGGCCGGCACTGCCGGCTGCTGGAGGTCAAGCAGGCGTGCTACTCGGCGACGGCCGCGCTGCGCCTGGCCGCCTCCTACGTCGCGTCGGGCGTCTCGCCGGGCGCCCGCGCGCTGGTGATCGCCACCGACGTGGCGCTGGCCGACGAACGGGCGGAGTACGCCGAGCCGGCCACCGGCAGCGGCGCGGTCGCCATGCTGGTCGGCGACGACCCTCGGGTGCTCGTCCTCGACCCCGGGGCCTTCGGCCTCTACAGCTTCGAGACGCTCGACACCGCCCGGCCCTCCCCGGCGTACGACATCGCCGATGTGGACCGGTCGCTGCTCGCCTACCTGGAGTGCCTGCGGGAGAGCTTCGCCGACTACCGCGCCCGGGTCGAGGACGTCGACCTGATGACGACGTTCGACCTGCTGGCGCTGCACACGCCGTTCGCGGGGATGGTCAAGGCCGGGCACCGCAAGCTGCTGCGCGAGTTCACCGCGGCGACCCCGGCCGAGATCGAGGCGGACTTCGAGCGGCGGGTGGGGCCGTCGCTGGCCTATCCCGGCGAGGTCGGCAACCTCTTCTCCGGCTCGCTCTACCTCGCCCTGGCCGGCGCGCTCGACACCGTACGGCCCGCGGCGCCCCTGCGTGTGGGCCTGTTCTCCTACGGCTCGGGCTGCTCGTCGGAGTTCTTCAGCGGCGTGGCCGACCAGAGGTCGGCCGAGGAGGTCGCGGCCATGGACATCGCCGGACGGCTGTCGGCCAGGGCCGAGCTGACCTTCGCCGAATATCTGGAGGTGCTGCCGGAGAACATGCGCTGCCTGGTGCCCGAGCGCGACCGGAAGGTGGACGTGGCCGCCTACGAGCACCTGCTCGACCGGTGCGCCGACCGGCGCCCGATGCTGGCCCTGCGCGCGGTGGAGGACCACCACCGCCGGTACGAGTGGATCTGAAGGGAGTGAAGGGTGAATGGACGACATCGCGATCCTCGAGTCGATCCGGCGGCAGACGGTGGCGGTGGTCCCGGAGATCGATCCGGCTGAGATCACGCCCGATCGCAGCCTCGCCGACCTCGGCTGCAACAGCGTGGACCGGGCCGACATCGTCACCGCGGTGATGGAGGAGCTCGCGATCGAGGTGCCGCTGTCGGAGTTCCGCCAGGGCGCGCCGGTCGGGGAGCTCGTCGAGCTGCTGCGCAAGCACGCGTGACCGGCACGCTCTGATGGAGGCGCTCCGATGGAGACGGTGACCGTCACGGGCCTCGGCGTGGTCTGTTCGATCGCGGGCGACGCCGGCTCGTTCGAGCGGGCGCTGCGGGAGGGACGGCGGGGCGTGCGCCCGCGCCCGGACGGCGGCCCTCCGGCCGCCCTGCTGGACGAGGAGGTGCGCGAGGCGCTGCCCGCCTTGCCCGCGGGCGCGCCCGACGGCCTGCGGCGCTCCGCCGAACGGCTCACCCGGCGGGCTCCGCTGCCGCTGCGCGCCGCCGTGGGCGTGGCGGCCGAGGCGTGGATCGGGGCCGGCCTGCACGCCGGCGGCGTGCCGGGCGACCGCGTGGGGCTCGTGGTCGCCGGGAGCAACCTGACCGGGCGGCACCTGACGGACCTGCACGACCGGTACGCGAACCGGCCCGCCCACCTGCCCCCGCGTGCGGCTCTGCGGCTCCTCGACACCGACCACGTCGGCACGATCAGCCAGCTGCTCGGGATCACGGGGGAGGGCTGCACCGTGGGCGCGGCCTCGGCGAGCGGCAACGCGGGCCTCGTGCACGGCGCCCGCCTCGTCGCCACCGGAGAGGCCGACGTGTGCCTCGTCGTCGGCGCCCTCACCGACCTGTCCGCGGTCGAGGCGCGGGCCCTGCTCAACGTCGGCGCGATGGCCCCCGGCCCTGCGGGACCGCCGTTCGACGAGACGCACGGCGGCTTCGCGTACGGCCAGGGCGCCGCGTGTGTGGTGCTGGAGTCGCGGCGGTCCGCGCGGGCGCGGCGGGCCGAGGTGCTCGCCGAGCTGGCCGGATGGGACCTTCGGCTGGCCGCGAGCAGTCTCACCGAGCCCGACGGCAAGGCCGAGGAGGCCACGATGACCCGGGCGATGAGGCGGGCCGGCGTCTCTCCGGGCGACGTGTCGTACGTGAACGCGCACGGCACCGGAGCCCCGCTGGGCGACGCGACGGAGGCGGAGGCGCTGCGGCGGGTGCTCGGCGAGGCGGCGGGCCGTGCCTGGGTGAACTCCACCAAGGCCCTCACCGGCCACTGCCTGTCGGCGGCGGGGGTGGTCGAGGCGGTGGCGACCGTCGTGCAGATGCGGGGCGGGTTCGTCCACCCCAACCCCGGGCTCGGGCACCCCGCCGATCCCGGCCTCCGGTTCGCGCCGGCCGCCGGCGGGGTCCGCGCCGATATCGGGGTCGCCCTCTCGAACGGCTTCGGCTTCGGCGGATTCAACGGCAGCGTGGTGTTCCGCGCGCCGACATGATCGCGGGCGGGACAGGCGGCCGCGGACCAAAAGCACGCGGTTCTACCCTCGATGAGGACTCCTATTCCCGACATTCGAAATCGTTAATCCGGAAGAAACGCCGACGGCCGGGGCGCGGAAAACCGCCCCGGCCGTCCTGCTCCACCGAACGCTGTTCGTTTAAATTTCAGGAAATCGCTTCCATGTAGTCGCCCAGCCGTTCCTCGTCCACCGCCAGGAAGGCGTCGGGCCGGGTCTCGATCAGCCCGCTGTCGCGGAAGCGCTTGAGGAAGTAGCCCACCCGGGAGCGGGTGGTGCCCACCATGCCGGAGAGCTCCTCCTGGGTGATCTTGTCGTTGATGCAGAGCTTGCCGGCCTTGGGCGTGCCCAGTTTGCGGGCCAGGCGAAGCAGGGTGTGCGCCAGGCGCTCCTCGCTGTCCGCCGTGACCAGGCTGGTGATCACCTGCTGCTGCTCGGTCAGGCGATGGGCCAGGTAGCACAGGAAGTCCTCAAGCAGGCCGTCGTCCGCCAGCGCGGACAGGAAGTTCGCCCGGGGGATCCTGCGCAGGGTGGCCGGGGTCATCGCGGTCACCGTCTCGCCCCGCCTGCCGCCCAGCAGGCACGACTCGCCCAGCAGGTCGCCGTGGGTGTGGATGCCCAGCAGGCACTCCTTGCCGGAGCGCGAGACGCTGACCGTCTTCAGCCGGCCGCTGATGATGATGTACAGATGACTCGCCTGCTCACCGCAGACGTATAAGTGCTCGTTGCGGTTGAGCCTGACAACGGATGTGTGATCGGAAGCGGTATAACAGAGGGCGCGAAGCCGCTCGCCGATCTGTAAAGAGCCGGATACCCGACGCATACACCCCCCAATGACGTGAACGCCTCATGATCCGCCTGTATTTTAAGCGAAACATGCTTAATCTGAAAAGTCGGCTTATCGTGCGTAATGTCGTGCCTATTTAGGCTGGTCGGAGTTCAGAGGTGATCGCGGACGCCGAGCCGGCGCGTCCCGGACGCGATGAGGGGCCCGGCGCATCCCAGCCATGAGGGGCCAGGCGTGCCGCAGACGCGATGAGGGGCAGGGAAGGCCCTGCCCCTCATTCCTCGTCGTCGACATGGATGGCGCTGCGGGGACACGCGACCGCCGCCTCCCGGACCTCGTCCCACAACTCCTGCGGAGGGCACGGGTCCATCAGGACGACCGTGCCCTCGTCGTCGGTCTGGTCGAAGACGCCGGGCGCGACGAGGACGCACGTCCCCGCCCCGCAACATCGGCCGGTGTCGACGCTGACACGCATGTTTCCTCCTCGGCCGTCCCGGCGTACGGGGACCGGCTCGTCCGATCTCGTCCTGCGGGCGCGCGGCCCCTCGTCACCAGGTGACGGGGAGCTCCTGCACGCCGTACACGATCGCGTCGTAGCGGAAGGGGATCCGCTCGACCGGGGTGGCCAGGCGCAGGCCCGGGAAGCGCTCGAACAGCCGGGTGAACGCGATCTGCAGCTCCAGCCGGGCGAGCGTGTGCCCGAGGCACTGGTGCGGGCCGTACCCGAAGGCGACGTGGTTGCGTGCGCCGCGGCGGATGTCGAACCTGTCGGGGTCGGGGAAGACCTCGCCGTCGCGGTTGGCCGTCGCGAGGAGGGCGATGACGCCCTCGCCGGCCCGGATGAGCTGCCCGCCGACCTCGGCGTCCGCCACGGCCACCCGGGTCATGCCGAGCTGCATGACGGTCTGGTGCCGCAGCAGCTCCTCCACGGCGCCCGCCATCAGCTTCGGGTCGGCCTTGGCCGCCGCGAGCTGATCCGGGTGCTCCAGGAGGGTCAGCACCCCCAGGCCGATCATGTGGGCGGTGGTCTCGTGGCCCGCGGCGAGCAGCATCCAGGAGATCGTGATCAGCTCCTGCCTGCTGAGCCGTCCGGAGAGGACCTGCTCGGTCACGAGGCGGCTGATCAGGTCGTCGCCGGGCTCGCGTTCCTTGTCGGCCACGAGCCGGTCGAGGTAGGCCGCGAGGCCGGTCTTCGCGGCGCCGATCTGCTCGCGGTCGCTCTTGGCGTCGAACAGCGTCTGCAGGTATCCGCCGAAGGTGGCGTGGTCCTCGTGAGGAACGCCGAGCATCCCGCAGATGACCCGGGAGGGCACCGGCAGCGCCAGATCGCGCACCAGCTCGGCCGGGGAGCCGGATGCCTCGATGCGGTCGAGGCAGCCGTCCACGACCGCCTCGATCGCCGGGCGCATGGCCTCCACCCGCTTCACCGAGAACTCCCCGGTCAGCATGCGCCGGTAGTGGGCGTGCTCCTCGCCGTCCATCCGGATGAACGTGCCCTTGAGCACGGGCTCCACGGGCTTGGCGTAGAGGTTGGGAAACCCGGGCCGGCTCATGTCCGAGCTGAACCGGGGATCGTCGAGCACTGCCCGCACGTCCTGGTGCCGGGTGAGCAGCCACGCCCACTGGCCGCTGGGCAGGTCGACCCGGCTGACCGGCCGTTCGAGCCGGAGCCTGGCGTACTCCCGCGGCGGATCGAACGGGCAGGCCCGTTCCGTCACGGGAAAGGCAAGGCGGGCGTCCGTCATCGGTTCTTCCTTCGCTGTGCGGCGCTCAGCTCGACGGGTGACCGGCCGGACGGGTCTCGGTCTCCCACGTGCTGATCTGGGCGGGAAGCCGGAGTGGCACTGGGATGCTACCGAGGGGCTTTACTTCTTGTTTGCTCAAGAATGAGCACGCTCGGGGGACTTGTCGCGGGGTGCAGGTCCGGCCGCCCGTGGAGATTCATGATTGTTTAGACGTCTTTGTGAAATTTGGTCACTAGTGGGGTTAGGGTGGGCAGCCACCTGCGGAAGCCGTGGAGGTTTCCCCGAAACGACCGCTGGGAGTTGTCTCACATGCAAGGGCGCGTCCCGTCACAGACGAGCCAGGATGACCGGTTCCGGCAGGAGATCCTCTCCAGCCAGGAGGAGCCGCCCCGCACGACCAAGAACAGGAAGCCCGTCGTCATCGCCGCTGCGGCCCTGGTGGCCGTGCTGGCCGCCGGGGGAGCGGGCTTCGCGCTCCGCGGCGGCTCGGGCCCCGCGGACCCGCCCGCCGGTGCGGGGCGGTCGGCGGCCCCCGCCCAGGACGCCGCCGGTTCCGCCGGTGACGACGCCGGTGACGACGCTCAGGGCGGACAGGACGCGGAGGGCCCGGCGGACCAGGGCCCGGCGGACCAGGGCACGGAGGATCAGGGCGCGGAGGATCAGGGGTCGGGGGGCCAGGACGCGATCGGGTCCGGCGGCGACGGCTCGGGCGGAGCCCAGGCCCCCGGCGGGAGCGGCGCGGACACCGCCTCCGGCTCCTCGGGCGGCGGCTCCTCCTCGGGAGGAAAGAGCTCCGGCGCGGGCCGGGCCGGGACCGGCTCGTCGGGCAAGACGGGCGGCGCCTCGAAGGGCGGCGGCAGCCAGGACCAGGGTGAGGTGCCGTCGGGCGCCGACGGAGCCCCCGGGCTCATTCCCGGGGCCTGCGCCGCCTCCGGCTGCTGAGTCCGCTGCGAGAAGTCGCGCGGCCGGTCAGGAGGACGGGCCCGGCCAGCCGAGCGGGAAGGCGATGCGGGCGGGCGGTTCGCCCGCCGCGTCGTTGAACCCCCGCATGGCGGTGATGAGGGCCTGCCGCTGCGCCGCGGGCATCCGCGTGAGGATCGCGGCGATCTCCTCCTTGCGCCGGGCGGTGACCTCCTCCACGATCCGCCGGCCGTCGTCGGTCAGCCGCAGCAGCGTCTCCCGCCGGTTCTGCGGATTCACCTCACGCTTCAGCAGACCGGCGGCGGCGAGGCGGCCCGCCATGCGCATGGCCGTCGACGGATTGACGCCGAGCCTGTCCGCCAGCGTCACCAGCTTGGTCTCACCCTGCCCGACCACCAGCAGCATGCGGAACTGCGGCAGGGTGATCCTGTCCTCCGCGGCGGCGAGGGACCGCGCCGAGATCGCGACGAGCACGCGCGAGGCGGTGAGCACGGCGGCGGTGACGGCCTCCAGGTCGTCGCCGGTCGGCTCCTCGTCCGCTTCCTTTGCCATAGGAACCGTTTTTACACGGTCCCTCTCGCGGCCATGTCATCGCACTCGGCAATCGTGCGGCGGGGGCGGGCACGGGCACGGGTGTGGGCACGGCGGCGCCGTGGGGACGCCGTGGGGACGCTGCTGGCGGCGGGCGCTCAGCCGAGCGCGGCCAGCAACTCGTTGCAGGACTGGGCACAGCGACGGCACGCCTGCGCGCAGACCCGGCAGTGCTCGTGCATGTGGGCGTGCAGGCCGCACTCGTCGCCGCAGCTGCGGCACGCCTGCGCGCACGCCTCGAGCTGCGCGCGCGTCAGGTTCGCGTCGTAGCCCGTGTGCCGCGACAGCACCCGGCCCGTCGTCGCGCAGATGTCGGCGCAGTCGAGGTTGGTGCGGATGCAGCGGACGAGTTCCGCCACCGCGTGCTCGCTCAGGCAGGCGTCGGCGCAGGCCGTACAGGTCTGCGCGCAGTCGAAGCAGGCCTCGATGCAGTTCGCGAGCACCTGCCTGTCCACGCCGCCGAGGTCGGCGGGGTAGGCCTCCAGCATCACTCCGGCGTGTCCCATGACACCGCTCCTTCCGGTCGCGGGCGGGCGTCTCCGTGAGGAGGTGAAGACCCCGCCGACGAGGTCGGGTCCGTGAGCCCGGCCGCCGATTCGATCGCGTTCCTGACGGCCGAAAAGCTCATTGCGGGCCATACCCGGCGGCACGGTCGTAAACGGGGATGATCCGGTCGGCCGGTGTGCTGATCGTCTTCCGGGGTAGTCGCGAGGGCACGGAGAATTCATGGAGGAACCAATGGGCTGGAGCTACCGGAAGTCGATCAAGATGGGACCGTTCAGGCTCAACCTCTCGCGCGGCGGCGTCGGGCACAGTTTCGGCGGACGCGCCTTCCGTGTCACCAAGACGGCCGACGGGCGCCGCACCCTCACCGTGAACCTGCCCGGCGGCTTCCTGTGGAAGAAGACGCTCAACTGAAGGCGCGGCTCGTCCGGCAGGACGGGACACAGCGCGGCCCCGGCGTTCCCCGGGCGCCGGTGAGAAGGGTTCGGCGGTCGCACGGCTGCCGGACCTCTCCTCCGATCGAACGTCCCTGATCGGGCCGCCGGACCCACGCCGGCGCCGGCCGTCGTCGCGGCCGCCACCGGATGCACCCCTGTCAGCGGATCCCGCCCTCCACGGCCCTACTTCAGCGGGTCGTGGCCCCAGTTCATCAGCGAGTACCGCCAGCGGGTCTCCCGCACGTCCCCGGAGGGACGCTGGGCCAGGTGCCGGTGGACGTACCCGACGACCTTGCGCATGTGGGCGTAGTCCTCGTCGTCCAGCTCGCCCTTGTGCTTGCGGAGAATGGCCACGATGCGCCGGCCGGACTCGTGACCCGTCGACTCGCCACCGTCCGGCTTGTCGCCGACCTCCTTCGACCGCTCCTCGCGCAGCCATCGCTCCAGTTCGGCCACGGACATGTTGACCGCCTGACCGAACTCGGCCGCGGTCTGCCCCCTGTCGGCGGTCACGTCACTCCTTCGGATGCAGGGCCGACGGCTTGTGCACCGCCGTCCCGCCGCTCTTGTCGCTGCGCACGAGGAACTGCGGGTCCTCGGGTGAGGCGGCCACGGTGCGGCCCGCCTCCTCCGTGCGCTCGGTGATCTTCTTTTCGACCTTGCCGACCGCCTCGCCGCCGTGGCTCTTCCAGGTGACCTCGTCGCCCACCGACGGCTCTTCCTTCTTGTCTTTGTCGCCCATGCGCCCGGCCCTACCCGAGGAAACGCGTCATCCTCCCGAAAGGACGCCGGCATGCCTCCCTATCAGGCAAAATCGGCACGAAGCGCCTGCGGGCCGGGTGAGAATCTCCGTACAGTTGCCCGCGCCCCGGGATTACCGCGGCCCGCCGCCGCGCACGGTGGGAGCATGGGGCGGACCGTGCGGCTGACCGCGACCGTCACTCCCGAGGACGGTGGCCTGTACTGCGCGCGGTGCATCCAGGTCGAGGTGGCCTGCGAAGGGCACACGGTCGACGAGGCGCTCGACCGGCTGCGGGGCGCCCTGGAGCACTACTTCGAGCGCCGGCCGGTGCCGCACCCGCCCTCGCATCCGCCGATCGTGGTGCCGATCGAGGTCAGGCTGCCGGACTGAGCCCGTCCCCTCCTCACGCGTGGGCCTCGCCGCCCTACGCCGGCCTCTCCGCGGGCGTACGGAGGCCGCTTGCGGGCGCGATGGGATCTTTTGCGGGTGAAGCCCCCGATCACCATGCTTGACCGGACATTGGTCGTCGGATGCGTGATCACTCCCCGGTGCGGCGCTTACCGTCGTGCTCGTACCATCCATGACCTCGGGGGAGTCTCATGCCTCTCTGCACAGCCGTACTGGCCGCCGCCCTGCTTTCCGGGCCGGCCGCCGTGCCGCCGGACCCGGCCCCGCCCGGGACGAGGGCAGCCACGGACAACAACAACGCCGCGCCGTCCTCGGGCCGGCCGCAACTCGCGTCGCTGCCCGGCATGGCGCCGCAGCCCGGGGAGTTTCCGTTCACCCTTCCCCAGGCGCCGCCATGGATGGCTCCCAGCGGGATGGACGGCAGGAGCGACGACAGCGCCGCCGCGCCCCGATCGCCGGCCGGGGCGAGCCGGCCCGGAGCCTCCGGCGCGTCCGCCAGGCCCGGCGCGGACGGCGGACGGCCCGCGACGGCGGGCGACACGGCGGGCGACACGGCAGCCGGAGGACAGAACGGGACCAAGTACGTCCCGATGATCGATCCCAAGACGCGCGACGTCTTCATCCAGCCCGTCTTCGCGTCCGGCAAGCCCGGAGAGGCGCCGCAGCCGTTCACCTTCGGGCCGACGCAGGGGATCCAGTCGACCAGGACCTATCCGCCGCCGAGGGGCGAGAAGACGGCGCAGCAGAAGACGGCGCGCCCGAAGACGATCGCCCGGCCCCGCCAGCATCAGCGGCCGCGCGACTGATGAGCCCGCCCCAGACGGCCTGATGGAAGAGGCCCGTGTGACCGGCTCGTCTGAACGGCCCGCCACACCGGTCCTGAGCCGGTGTGGCGGGCTCTTCCGGTGTCGCCGTCCGCAGGGGTCGCAAAGACGCGGGCGGTCGTGCGGGTGGCACGCCGGGCACCGCGTCCGGTCCCAGGACCGATAGGTGCGTCCGTTTCGTGTCTCATCACGCACCCGACCGCCACCCAGCAACGACCTTTCCACGACTAAGGAAACACGATCATGAATACCCGTCTGCTCGCCCTTGCCGCACTGACCGCGGCGCTTTCGATGTCCGCGGCGTGCGGTAGCCAGGGCGGCGGCAATCCCGCGGCTCCGGTCGCGGCCAACGAGACCGCCACGGACATGACCACCGAGACCCCCAGCGCCGAGGCGAGCGAGAGCGTCTCCCCGTCGGCGTCCGCGTCGCCGTCGGTCGCCGGGTCGCCCGTCGGGGCGGGCTGCTCCTCGCTGCCGGCCTCGGGCAAGGGCAGCCCCGCCGAGCTGGCCAAGGTTCCGGTCGGCACCGCGCTCTCCGACATCCCGTCGCTGTCCACGCTGGCGCGTGTCGTGAAGAAGGCCGGGCTGGCCGAGACGCTCAACTCCGCCCAGGACATCACGGTGTTCGCGCCGACGAACGAGGCGTTCAACAAGATTCCGAAGAGCCAGCTCGACCAGCTGATGTCGAACCGCAAGTCGATCAGGGGACTGCTGGCCTACCACGTGGTCAAGGGACGCAAGGCACCGGCGGACATGCACGGCCAGCTGACCTCCCTCGAGGGGCGCAAGCTCACCGTCTCGGGGTCCGACTCCAGCCTCAAGGTCAACGACGCCGCCGTGACCTGCGGGAACATCGCGACGAGCAACGCCACTGTCTACCAGATCGACAAGGTCCTCATGCCGAGGTAACCGGCCGTCGTCCTGCGACAGCCTTCACGGGGGTGAGCCGTTCGCGGCTCGCCCCCGTGCCGTTTCCGCCTCTTCCCTGCCTCTGTCCTGCCTCTTTCCTGCCTCGGGAACCCCTCCCGAGGGGCACTTCGCGCCGGACCTCTCCATGCCCGGCATGCCGGCGCCTACGTGCCTGACGTGCCATGACCGCCCTCATGCGACCGACCGGCGAGTTCGCCGGTGTCGCCACTCACCCGACACGCTTTTGAGAACAAATCGCCGGCCGGTGCCGCGCCGTGCCGCCTACCGCCCGTGCCCGGAAATCGGCGAAGCAGAGGGTGACCTGGGGGTCTATGTCCTGAAGCGGCTGATCCTCTTATTTGACCGGACACTGAGCTTCGGGTCCCTGATCACCCGGCATCGGGCGCTTACCTTCGTTCTTGTATCGTCCACGAGATTTCGGGGGAAATTCTCATGCCTATATGCACCGCCGTACTCGCCGCGGCTCTCCTGTCCGGTCCCGCTCCCGCGGACCCGGCTCCGCTGTCCGCCAAGGAGCCGATGTCGCCCGGCAAGCAGATCGCCGCGATGGCGATGAACCACCCGGAGGAGCCCGACTTCGTCGCCTCCAAGGCCCTGGACATCCTGGACAAGGGTGCGAAGGTCGGCCCGTTCTTCCCGGCCGACGACGAGGCCGAGAAGCGGGCGAACGGACCGACGGCGAACGGCCAGAGCCCCAAGGGCCCGATGACCGGCAAGCAGGCGCCCGGCGGCGAGACGGCCGGCGGCCGGCAGGCCGGCAAGCAGCCGGCCGGAGGTCCCGCCGGAGGCAACCCGCTGGCCGGCGTCCCGGTCGTGGGCGGCAGGCCCGCCGGCGGCCCGATGAACGGCAGCCAGGCGAACGGATCGCAGCCGGGCTCCATGTTCACGATGCCCGCCACCGGCAAGAACAACAGCCAGCGCTCGCCGCAGGACGTCTTCCTGCACCCCACGTCCAACCAGCCGACGTACACCAAGATGTCCGGCAACGACTTCGCGGGTAAGCCGCCGAGCGCGAAGGCCGACGACGAGGACGCCGGCGCCTGGGCGCGGCCGCTCCAGGGCTGGGGCATGCCGAAGATCGGCAAGGCGAAGCCCGCCGCCGCCAAGGCCAAGCCCAAGACCCAGATCAAGGCGCAGCCCAAGGCCCAGATCAAGGCGCAGCCCAAGGCGGCCGACGACTTCTGGAACATGCCGGGCTGGGACTGAGCGCCCGCGCCGCGGTGAGGCGACGCGGTGGCGCGACGGAGGGGTGAGCCGGTCCGGCTCACCCCTCATCCATGTCCGCGGGCCGTGGCGGCGTGACGCAGGTCGACGACCTCCACCAGGTCGGCGAGATCGACGTGGGCCGCCACCTCCGCGACGGAGGCGCAGTAGCCGACGTGGTAGCCCAGGTGCCGTACGCGCAGCAGCGGGCGGCCCTCGATGACGACCGGGTCCACCTCGTGCCCCTCCGAGCTCACCCACCTGCGCATGGCGGAAGAGTAGGAAACGCCGGGTCATGGACGGGTAAAGACCCCTCTGGACCGCCCAATCTGGAAATAAGACAGTAAATATGGCGAAAACCGGCGCCATCTCCGGGTATGAGGGCAACCGTCGGGACCGAGGGACCGGGCCGGGGTGATCGGGCATGACGGGCGGGTGGACGTTCGAGGGGCAGCCCACTGCGCTGGGCGGGGGCGCGATGACGCTCGTGTCGGGAGGGTCGTTCTGCGTGTCGTCCCGCAGCGGCGACATCTTCCCCGGATCGGCGCACGGGATCTACTACGCCGACACCCGGCTGCTGTCCCACTGGGAGCTGCGCATCGACGACGGGCCCATCGAGGAGTTGCAGGTCCTGCCGGGCGAGCCGTACCACGCGACGTTCGTCGGCCGGGCCAAGCCGCGGCCGGGGCAGGCGGAGAGCACGCTGCTGGTCGTCCGCGACCGGTACATCGGCGGCGGCCTGTCGGAGGACGTCGTGATCCGCAACATGGCCGACGAGCCGGCCGGCTGCATGGTGGCGCTGCACATCGGCTCCGACGTGTGCGACCTGTTCGAGGTGAAGACCCACCGCGTGCACTGGGTGGCCGACGTGACGACGGCGGCCGAGGACCAGTCGCTGCGCCTGTTCTCCGTGAGCAAGGCGAGGGGCGTGCGGGTGCTGGGCAAGGCCGGCGACACCCCGGTGCTGGCGGTGACCAACCCGCGCCTGCTCATCTTCCGCGTGGTGGTCCCGCCACGCGGCGAGTGGTCGGCCTGCCTGCAGGTCAACCCGATCATCGACGGCGTGGAGACCGAGCCCTGGTACAAGGAGAAGCGGTTGTCGCCCGCGCTCGCCGAGCGGGCCGGGCGGCTGTTCGAGTGGGACAAGTACGTGCCGAAGGTGAGGACGTCGAACCAGGCGTTCGGCGCCGTCCTGGCCCAGTCCCGCCACGACCTCGGCGCGCTGCGGCTCATCGATCCGGACCATCCCGAGCTGCCGCCCACCGTGGCGGCGGGCGCGCCCTGGTTCATGACGCTGTTCGGCCGCGACTCCCTGCTCACCTCGTGGCTGGCGCTCCCGCTCGACCCCAACCTCGCACACGGGACGCTGGTCCGGCTGGCGGAGCTGCAGGGCACCAAGGTCGACCCGCTCACCGAGGAGGAGCCGGGCAAGATCCTGCACGAGCTCCGGTACGGAGCCCGCCAGGGTGAGGGAGGTGGCGGCCACGCCTACTACGGCTCGGTCGACTCCACCCCGCTGTTCGTCGTCCTTCTGGGAGAGCTGCGCCGCTGGGGTCTGCACCAGTCCGCGTTGGAGAAGCTGGTGCCACACGCCCAGGCGGCGCTGCGATGGATGGGGCGGTACGCCCGGCGCGACGGGTTCCTGTGGTACCAGCGCAAGACCGACCAGGGCCTGCTCAACCAGGGCTGGAAGGACTCCTTCGACGGAATCAACTTCGCCGACGGGACGCTCGCCCGCGCGCCCATCGCGCTCGCCGAGGTCCAGGGGTACGCCTACGGCGCCTACCTCGCCAGTCACTACTTCGCGAGGGAAGTGGGGGACGTCGAGACCGAACGGCGCGCCCGGGAGCGGGCGGCCCAGCTCCGGGCGGACTTCAACGAGAAGTTCTGGCTGCCCGACCGCGGCTACTTCGCGGTGGGGCTCGACCACGACGGGCGGCCCATCGACGCGCTCGCCTCGAACATGGGGCACTGCCTCTGGTCGGGCATCGTCGACCGGGACAAGGTGGGGGCCGTCGCCGAGCACCTGATGTCGCCCCGGATGTTCACCGGGTTCGGCGTCCGCACCCTCGCCTCCGACATGGGCGCCTACAACCCGATGAGCTACCACAACGGCTCGGTGTGGCCGCACGACAGCGTGCTGGCGGCCGCCGGGCTCATGCGGTACGGCTTCGTGGAGGAGGCCCAGCGCATCGCCACGGGCCTGCTCGACGCCGCACAGGCCTTCGGCAACCGGCTGCCCGAGCTGTTCTGCGGCTTCGACCGGGGGGAGTTCCCCGTTCCGGTGCCGTACCCGACCTCGTGCTCGCCGCAGGCATGGGCCTCGGCGACGCCGATCCAGATCCTGCGCATCCTGCTCCGCCTCGACCCCTGGGTGCCGATCGGCAAGGTGTGGGTCTCCCCGGTCCTGCCCCAGGGATTCGGCGAGGTGCACATGACCGGACTCACCATCGCCGGGGCGAAGGTCGATCTCGACGCCCGGGAGGGGAGCGGCGAGGCGTACGTGAGCGGCCTGCCCGAGGAGGTGCGCCTCATCACGGAGCCGCGCCCGCCTGCGGCCTTCGGCAGACCCTCCGCGGGCGCGGTCGGAGCGGAGTGAGCCGCCGATCTCCTGGGGCATAGTGGAGCCATGGCCGAGGATCTGAACTACTACTCGACGCTCATCGCGGTCGCCGACGACTGCCCGGTGACCGCCGCGCAGGTGCCCGCGGCCCGGGGCGGCAAGCCCACCGTCGCCGTCCTGCAGTATGAGTTGATCTCCGGCGCGCCGTACGGGCTGACGCAGGAGGACGTGCTGTTCGAGACCTGGCTGCGCCGCCAGGACCTGCCGGCGGACCTGCCCGCCGAGCGGCGCGCGGAGCTCAGGAAGCAGTTCTTCTCCCGTTCCCAGGCGTGCCTGAGGTCGTCGCCGCTGCCGAAGAAATACGGCTGGGGGCTGCTGTTCGACCGGGACGGCCGCATCGCGCTGTGTCCCATGGAGTCGGAGGAGTACCGGAGCCTGGTGGATGGCGCGTCCCGCGGCGCGCGGGCCGGGGAGGACGACGGCGTGCGGGTGCTCAAGGCGCTGCGCTCACGTCGCTCCTGACCTCACAGCGCTCACCTCGCTCCTGCGGTCGCCGCGCTCGTGGAGGCCGTGCCGTCACCGGTTTGCCTCGACCGGCCGGGGGTACGCCTCCCGGTTGTCCAGCGCCGTCCCGGTTGTGCAGCGCCGTCCTGATCGTCCGGTGCCGCTCAGCCGGGCGCGGCCGAGGGGGGCGGGCGTCATGAGCGAAGTCGAACTCAGCGTGCGGATGCCGGTCGGCGATGTCGTGCTCGATGCCGACGTGGCGGTCCCCCGGCAGGCCCGCGGAGCGGTGCTGTTCGCCCACGGCAGCGGCAGCGGCCGGCACAGCCCGCGCAACCGGTACGTCGCCGGGGAGCTGCAGCGGGCCGGACTGGCCACTGTCCTGGCCGACCTGCTCACGGTGGAGGAGGAGCGCGTCGACGCGGTCACCGGCCACCTGCGCTTCGACATCGGCCTGCTCGCCGACAGGGTGGGCGCGCTGGCCGACCGGCTGCCCGAGGACGAGGTCGTCGGCGGTCTGCCCGTCGGCCTGTTCGGCGCGAGCACCGGCGCCGCCGCCGCGCTCGTCGCCGCGGCGACGCGGCCCGGCGGTGTCGGGGCGGTGGTGTCCAGGGGCGGCAGGCCCGACCTCGCCGCCGGCGCGCTCCGCTCGGTCCGCCAGCCGACGCTGCTGATCGTGGGGGAGCGCGACTCCGTCGTCCTCGACCTCAACAGGGAGGCGATGCGGGCGATCAGCGCACCGGTCCGGCTGGAGATCGTGCCCCGCGCCACACACCTGTTCGAGGAGCCGGGCGCGCTGGAGACGGTCGCACGGCTCGCCCGCGACTGGTTCCTGCACCACCTGGCGGGTGGAGCGGCCCCCGCCTGAGCTGCCCCGCTACGATCTGACCTCATGGAACAGCGCGTGTTGGGCAGGACGGGCAGGCAGGTCGGCGTCGTCGGGCTGGGGGCGTGGCAGCTCGGGGCCGACTGGGGCGAGGTGAGCGAGGCCGACGCGTTGGCCACGCTCAACGCCGCGGTCGACGCCGGGACCACCTTCATCGACACGGCCGACGTGTACGGCGACGGCCGCAGCGAGAAGATCATCGGAAAGCTGATCAAGGAGCGGTCCGGCCTGACCGTGGCCACGAAGATGGGCCGCAGGGTGCAGCAGACGCCCGAGGTCTACACGCTGGACAACTTCCGCGCCTGGACCGACCGCTCCCGCGCCAACCTGGGCGTCGACACGCTCGACCTGGTGCAGCTCCACTGCCCGCCGAGCGCCGTCTTCGAGACCGACGAGGTCTTCGACGGGCTCGACACGCTGGTCGCCGAGGGCAGCATCGCCGCGTACGGCGTGAGCGTGGAGACGGTGGCCGAGGCGCTGACCGCGATCGCGCGTCCCGGCGTGGCCACGGTGCAGATCATCCTCAACGCCTTCCGGCTGAAGCCGCTGGACGAGGTCCTGCCCGCCGCGGAGAAGGCCGGCGTCGGCATCATCGCCCGGGTCCCGCTGGCGAGCGGCCTGCTGTCGGGCAAGTACGGCCCGCAGACGGTCTTCGCCGAGGACGACCACCGCAACTTCAACCGCCAGGGCGAGGCGTTCGACGTCGGCGAGACCTTCTCCGGCGTCGAGTACGGCGTGGGCCTCCAGGCGGTCGAGCGGCTGCGCGGCCTCGTGCCGGACGGCATGACGATGGCGCAGTTCGCGCTGCGCTGGATCATCGACCAGCCCGGCGTCAGTGTCGTGATCCCCGGCGCCCGCAACGCCGGGCAGGCCGAGGCCAACGCGGCGGCGGCCCAGTTCCCGCCCCTGCCGGCCGAGACCCACGACGCGGTCCGCCAGGTGTACGACGACCTGATCCGCCCGCAGGTCCACCACCGCTGGTGACGACCCGCCGGGTATCGCCGGGCGTAGCCGAGCTTCCTCAGCCGTTCCCGCAGGGGGTCGAGCGCATCCGATCAGGGGGACGCGCTCGAATCACCCTACGTGGAGACGTGGGAGACCACAGGGAAGAACGCGGCGAAGAGGGCGGCCGAGGCTGACGGCGCGCGCTCCGGGCGGCGCGGAGGGTGGCCGAGCGGGCCGCCGGCGGGCTCGCGGCTGAACGCGGCCGGCGTGGTCGCGCTGGCGGCGATGGTGGCCGCCCAGATCGCGACGGGACTGCGGCCCCAGGACCTGCGCCTCACCACCGCGGTCGTGGTCCTGCTCGCGGTGAGCGCACTCGCCTTCGCCGCGGCGGCGCACACCCCGCGCAGGGCGGCGGGCGCGTTCGCGGCGGCGGTGGCGGCCGGTTACGCCGCCGAGTGGATCGGCACCAGGACGGGCGTGCCCTTCGGCGCCTACCGCTACACCGACGCCCTGTGGCCGCGGCCGGGCGGCGTCCCGCTGATCGTCGCCCTTGCCTGGGGCGGCATGGGCCTGGCCGCCCACGCCGTCGCCCGCCGCGTGGCGCCGCGCGGCCCGCTGACGCCGATCCTCGCCGGAGCCCTGGCGCTCACCGCGTGGGACCTGTTCCTCGACCCGCAGATGCTCAGGCTCGGGCTGTGGGTCTGGGCGGAGCCGGGACCTTACCGCGGTGTGCCGCTCGCCAACTTCGCCGGCTGGCTGCTGGTCTCTCTGCTGGTCATGGTGCTTGTCGGCCGCGTCATGGGCCGGGCCTCCGCAGACCGGCCCGCGAACGGCGTCGAGGCGGCGGGGACGACCGGGCTCGTCGCGCTCTACACGGTCATGACGACCATGGAGACCGTCGGCTTCGCCGTGGTCTTCAGGCCGCCCGATCCGTTCGTGGCCGCCGCCGGAGGGCTCGCGATGGGCGCCTTCGCCCTGCTCGCCTGGGGGCGCGCATGGCGGAGGTGATCGTGGTCGGGGGCGGCGTCGGCGGCATGGTGGCCGCCCTCCTGCTCGCGCGGGACGGGCACGACGTGCGGATCTACGAGCGGCTGCCGCGGCTCGGCGGCAAGCTGGCCGAGCACAGGCGGGCCGGGTTCACGTTCTCGATCGGCCCCTCGCTGCTCACGCTGCCCGGCCTCTTCCTGGACCTCGGTGTGCCGCTCGACCTGCTCGAACTCGATGAGTTGTGCCGCTATCGCTTCGCGGACGGCTCGACGCTGTCCACCTACCGCGACCCGGAGCGTACGGCGGAGGCGGTGGACCGGCTCGCGCCGGGCGAGGGCCGCAACTGGCGGGCGTTCCATCGCTGGGCCGAGCGCTGCCTGGACGCCTCCACGCGCACCTTCTTCGCGGGACCGCCGTCCGGGCCCGTGATCGAGCCGCCGTTCCGGCCGGCGGGCGGGCGGCCCGGCGATCGGCCGGGCCGGTCGGCGGGCGGACCGGCGGGCGGACCGGCGGATGGGCAGCCGGGCGGACCTCTCCCGCGCCCCCGGCTGGGCGACCTGGCCGCGGTCGCGCCGGGCCGCACCCTGCATGCGCTGGCGGGCCGCTTCTTCCGGGACGCCCGCCTGCGCCAGTACGCCGACCGTTACGCCACCTACGCCGGGTCGAACCCCTACCGGGCGCCCGCCGCCCTGGGCTGCGTCCCCGCCATCGAGCACGGTGACGGCGGGTGGTACGTGCGGGGCGGGCTGCCCCGCCTCGCCGACGCGCTGGCCGCGTCGCTCGGCGAGGCGGGCGTCGAGATCCGCCTGGAGACCGAGATCACCGAGGTCGTCGCCGACGCGGAGCGGGTCGGCGGCGTCCGCACGGCCCTCGGCGAGGTGGTCAGGGCCGACATCGTGATCGTCAATGCCGACGCGGCCGCCCTGTACGGGCGGCTCCTGCCCGACCGTGCCCGGCTGCGCCGGATCGCCCGGCTGGGCCTGTCGTCGTCCGCCTTCCTGATGCTCGCCGCCGTGGAGGGACGGACCGAGGGCCTGCCGCACCACTCGGTCGTGTTCTCCGCCGACTACCGGCGCGAGTTCGGCGACATCTTCGACAGGCGGCGGCCTCCGGAGGACCCCACGGTCTACATCGGCTGCCCGGCGGTGGCCGACGCCACCCAGGCTCCCGCCGGCGCGGAGAGCTGGAGCATGCTGGTGAACGTCCCCGCGGGCGACCCCGCGCGCTGGCCGACGCCGCCCGAGGCGTACGCGGAGCTCGTCCTCGACCGGCTGGCGAGCCGGGGGCACGACCTGTCCGGGCGGCTGCGCTTCCTCGACCTGCTGACCCCGGCCGACCTGCGCGACCGGTACGGCGCGTGGGGCGGGGCGATCTACGGCGGCGCGTACGGCGGCCCGTTCGCCCCCTTCCGCCGCCCCGGGAACCGGGGGCCGCGGCGCGGGCTGTACCTCGTCGGCGGGTCCGCGCATCCGGGAGGCGGGCTGCCGCTGGTGGCGATGGGCGGGCGGATCGTGGCCGCGTTGGTGCGCAGGGACCTCCCCCGTTCAGGGCGGCGGCCGGAGGAGGCGAGACGGTGAGGGCCGAACCGGCCGGGACGACCAGGACCGGCGGGGCCATCGGGACCGGCGGGGCCGTCGGGACGGCCGGGCGCCCGCGGGCCGGGGCCGCCGCACGGGTGCTCACCGCCGCCCAGGCCGCCGCCGCTCTCGTCGTGCTGGCGCGGCTCGCCCGCGGCCGCCGGCGCCTCCCCCCGCTCGCCGCGCCCGTGCCGGACACCTCTCCCGGCACCGGCGGCTCGGCGGCGTGGATCGGCCGCGGCGGAACGCCGGGTGGTGGAGGTCCGGGTGGCGCAGGTCCGGGTGTCTCCGCAGGTCCGGATATCTCGGTGATCATCCCGGCCAGGGACGAGGAGCGGCGGCTCGGCCCCTGCCTGCGGGCGGTGCTGGCCGACCCGGCCGTCACCGAGGTGATCGTGGTGGACGACGAGTCCTCCGACGGCACCGCGCGGCTCGCCGCCGCCCGCGGGGCGAGGGTGGTGCGCGGGCGCCCGCTGCCGGACGGCTGGGTGGGCAAGCAGTGGGCGCTGCACCAGGGGCTGCGGGAGGCGCGGGGCGAGGTCGTGGTCACCCTGGACGCCGACACCCGGCCCCGGCCGGGCCTTTTCCACGCGCTCGCCGCCGCCCTCGGGGACCACGACCTGGTCAGCGCGGGCCCGCGTTTCGTCTGCGACGGCCTCGCCGAGCAGGCGCTGCACGCGTCGTTCCTCGCCACGCTGGTCTACCGGTTCGGCCCCATCGGGCCCCCGGCCCCGCCGCCGCCCCACCGGGTGGTGGCCAACGGCCAGTGCCTCGCCTTCCGCCGGGAGGCGATGCGGCGGGCCGACGGCTTCGCCCGGGTGCGCGGTCATATGACCGACGACGTCGCCCTCGCCAGGGCCCTGGCCGGAGACGGATGGAGGGTCGGCTTCCTCGACGCGGGGGACCTGCTGGAGGTCGACATGCACGAGTCGGCGGCCGAGGTGTGGCGGGAGTGGGGGCGTTCGCTGCCGCTGCGCGACGTCACCCGCCCCGCCTGGCAGGCGGCCGATCTCGCCGTGGTCTGGCTCGCCGCCGCGCTGCCGGCGCTCCGCCTGGCCGCCGGGCGGCCGACCCGGCTCGACCTGACGCTGCTCGCCGTACGGGTGCTGCTCACCACCGCGCTGCGGCGCAGCTACGCCAGACCGGGCGCGGGCGTGATGCTGTCGTTCCTGCTCGACCCGGCCACGGCCGTACGGCTGACGCAGGCGACGCTGCGGCCCGTCAGGACCTGGCGGAGCCGCGCCTACGGCCCCGGCCGCGCGGCCCTCGCCGATGCCGTCACGTGCGGCGCGCGGCCAGCGCCGCCTGACCGAAACGCAGCCCGATGAGGCACATCAGCGCGCCGGTCGCGGCGACGTGGCCGATCGGCGCGAACGGCAGTTGCAGCAGCGGGATCGCGAAGACCCCGGCCCTGGCCCCGATCGCGAACGACCGCGTGACCAGGAACGTCACCCCCAGAAGGGCGAGCGCGAGCACGAACGCGGGCGGGCAGATCACCGCGATGCCGCCCGCGAAGGTCAGCACCGACCGCCCGCCGCGGAACCCGGCGAAGACCGGCCAGGCGTGCCCGATCATCGCGGCCCCCACCGCCAGGTACGCGGCCGGGGCGCTCGGGCCGGCGACCACTCCCGGCCCGGTCGTGTGCGCGCCCCCCGCCAGCAGCCCGAGCAGCCCGGCGAGCGCGCCCTTGGCCATGTCGCCGGCGAAGACCGGCGCGGCGGCCCGGCGGCCGAGCCGTTCGCGGACGTTCCAGAAGCCGGGGTTGCGGTCGCCCACCTCCCGGGGATCGACGCCCCGCCGCCCCGAGACCAGCACCGCCACCGGGATCGAGCCGAGAAGGTAGCCGCCGATGAGCGCCACCAGCACGGGGACGAGCGGCGGGAGCGTCGTCACGTTCCACCTCCAGAGATACGCCGACCGGGGGGCGATGCGTCATATGGCCTTCGACCGCCCGGTGCTGCGCCGCACCGGGGGGCTGCTGTTCTGGCGGCTGCTCGGCACGGGCCGGGGGCCGTCGACGACCCTCGGCGCCGATCTGCGCCGCTGGGCGCTGCTCGCCGTCTGGCGGGACGAGCGGGCGCTGGAGGAGTTCCTGGCACGCTCGCCGATCCCCGCCAGGTGGCGGCGCGAGGCGATCGAGACCTGGAGCGTACGGCTCGCGCCGACGGCCTCGCGCGGACGCTGGAACGGCGTCGAGCCGTTCACCCTCGTGACCGGCGGCGTGCACCCCGGTCCGGTGGCGGTGCTGACCCGGGCGTCGATCCGGCCGTCGCGGCTGCCGGCGTTCTACCGGTCCGCACCCGCCGTCGACCGGTCGCTGCGGGCCCAGGAGGGCTGCCTCGCCTCCGTCGGGCTGGGCGAGTGGCCGCTGGCCAGGCAGGCGACCTTCTCCCTGTGGCGCGACGCCGCCGCCGTACGCGCCTTCGCCTACGCCGGGCGGGCACACCGCGAGGTCGTCGAGCGGGTCCGTGCTCACGACTGGTACTCGGAAGAGCTGTTCGCCCGGTTCATCCCGTACGCCAGCGCGGGCACCTGGGACGGCGCCGACCCCCTGGCCGACCCCCTCGCCGGTCCGCCCGCCGACCGCTGAGCGGTCCGGCAGGCCGCTCGGGCGTCCCGATGATCCGGAAGGTGGGCCGGAACGCGGGCCGGAGCCGGGCCCGGCGGCGGGTGCGGTCACCGCCCGGGGTGGATGGCGAGACGGTCGCCGAGGCGGGCCACGACCTCGCCCTCGGCCAGGTCGCGCGCCACCACGCAGGCCCTGGTGATCGTCGCGGCCCGGGAGGAGCCGTGGGCCACGACGACGGTGCGGGCGAGCCCGAGCAGGGCCGCGCCGCCGTGCGTCTCGGGGGCGTAGCGCCGCGCCACCCGGCCGAGGCCGGCGGACCCGGCCACGCCCTCCGCCGCCGCGAGGGCGAGCGTGGCGCGCACGGTCCCCTCCACGTTCTTCAGCACGATGTTGCCGGTGAAGCCGTCGGTGACGATCACGTCGACGGCCCCGGTGAGCACGTCGCCGCCCTCGACGTTGCCGTGGAAACGCAGCGGCATGCCGCGCAGCAGGGTCTCGGCTTGGCGGCTCAGCCGGTTGCCCTTGCCGGGCTCCGCGCCGATGGACAGCAGCCCGACGCGGGGGTCGGCCACATCCAGCACGAGCTGCGCGTACGACGCCCCGAGCAGCGCGAACTGGGCGATCATCTCGGGCGTCGGGTCCATGGTCGCGCCGGCGTCGATCAGTACGGTGGCCCCGCCCGCCGTCGTCGGCAGCGCCACGGCCAGCGCGGGGCGCAGCACGGCGGGCGCGGTGCCCAGCCGGTCGACCGCGCAGGCGACCACGGCCCCGGTGGACCCCGCCGACACGAAGGCCGCGCCCGCTCCGTCCCGCACGAGGTCGAAGCCGACGGCCAGGCTGGAGCAGACCTTGCGGACCGCGCCCGCGCCCCGCTCGGTCATCGGCACGACGTCGGCGGCGTGCGCGACGTCGATCTCGCCCGCGGCCCCGGCCCGGGCCAGTTCCTCGCGTACGACCCCGGCCCGGCCGACGAGGACGACCGGCACGCCGTGCTCTCGCCACGCCTCGACCGCGCCCCGCACGATCTCCGCGGGCCCGTGGTCGCCGCCCATGGCGTCCACCACGACCGGCCGGGACGTCGCGTCCGGATCGCGGGCGGGAATCCTCGGCCCGGGGACCGGACCGGCGCCCGGCGCGGCGTCCTGCCCGGGATCCTGCTCGGGATCCTGCTCGGGATCCATGTCAGGCCACCTCCACACGGCGCTCGGCCTGCGCGGCGGCGCGCGCGGCGAGCAGGTGCCTGGCGAAGATCGCGAGCCTGCGCCGCCGGGGCACCCTGGCCCGCCTGGCCAGCACGTCGTGCCCGGCCGCCTCGACCTCGTCCAGGATGCCGCCGTACAGCTCGTACGCCGCCCGGATGCACGGCCGGGACGACGGCGCGAGCAGCTCGATCCCGTCGCGGGCCCGCCGGTAGTGGTCGCGGGCGCGGTCGCACTCGTAGGCCACCAGCTCCCGCACGGCCGGCGCGGCGTACGGCGCGGCCAGGTCGTCCTCGGTCACGCCGAACTTGTCGAGGTCCGACAGCGGCAGGTAGACGCGGCCCCGCGCCAGGTCCTCGCGGACGTCGCGGATGAAGTTCGTGAGCTGGAAGGCCAGCCCGAGCTGGCGGGCGGGCTCGTGGGCCCGCGCCTCCTCGCCCGGCAGCGCCTCCAGCACCGGCAGCATCATCGTCCCGATGACCGCCGCCGACCCCTCCATGTATCCCAGCAGGTCGTCGTAGGTCGCGTACCGGTGCACGGTGAGGTCGGCGCGCATGGACGCGAGGAACGCCCGCACGTCGGCCTGGTCGATCGCGAACGCCCGCACCGTGTGCGTGAACGCGGGGAGCACCGGATCGCGGACGCGGTCGCCGTCCAGCGCTGCCGCGAGCCGGGAGGACAGGCGCTCCAGCGCCGCGGCCCGGTCGCCGGTCAGCGCGAGCGAGTCGACGATCTCGTCGGCGTAGCGGGCGAAGCCGTACAACGCGTGGACGTGCGGCCGTTTCCAGGCGGGCAGCAGGCGGGTGGCCAGGTAGTACGAGCGGCCGTAGCTCGCGTGCAGCCTGCGGCACCGTTCGTAGCCGGCCGTCAGCGTCGCGGCCGGCGCCCCGGACGGCGTGCTCGGCGTGCTCATGGGGTGCTCTCCAGGATGCGTTCGGCGGCCAGGCGGCCGGAGATCAGTACGGGCGGCACCCCGACCCCGGGAGCCGTGTACATGCCGGCGAAGTGGAGGCCGGGAACCCGCCGGGCCGCCCCGGACGGGCGGAACCACGCGGTCTGGGTGAACCGGGCGTCGAGCGCGAAGGGCGTGCCGGCCGAGTGGCCGCGCCGCCGCCAGGCGGGGGGATCGAACACCAGCCGGGGCGTGCCGGACAGATCGCCGTACCCGAGGCGGTCGAGCCGGTCGACCATCCGGTCCAGGAGACGGGGGGTGAGGGTGGTCCAGTCGGCGCCGCCCCGCGTGTTCGCGGTGGGTTCCAGCACGCTGAGCACGGCGGGGCCGCCGCCGGCCGGCCCGTGGTTGTGGGGCCCGTGGTTGTGAGGCCCGTGGTTGTGAGGCCCGTGGTTGTGAGGACAGGTGACCAGCAGGCTCGGGTCCGGCTGCGGCCTGCCCGCCTCCAGCGCCGCGAACGTCGTCTCCCACTCCCGCCCGAAGTGCAGGGTGTGATGGGCCTGCCCCTCCGGGCGCCGGTCGAGCGCGAAGTGGGCCACCAGGCAGGAGGGAGAGAAGCGGGGCCGCCGCAGCCGCCAGTCGGCCGCCTCCTCAGGCAGCAGGCCGTCGCCGCCCCGCCGGCCGTGCGCCCGCACCAGGTCGAAGGCCACCACGGCGTGCCGGGCCGCGAGCCGTTCGCCGGTGTCGAGGCGGACGGCGGCCACCCCCGCCCCGTCGGTCTCGATCCGCGTGGCCCGCACGCCGTACCGGAAGACCGCCCCTGCCTTCTCGGCTGCGGCGGCCATGGCCCGGGGGACGGCGTGCATGCCGCCCTCCCGCGGGAAGTAGACCCCGCCGACCGTGTCCATGTGGGCGATCACCGCGTATATGCCGAGGGCGCGGCGCGGCGACAGGCCGACGTACAGCGCCTGGAAGGTGTGCGCCCTGATCAGCCGCTCGTCGGTGAGGTGACGCCGCACGAGCCCGTCCAGCCGGCGGAAGCCACCGAGCGCGGCCAGCCGCATCAGCGCGTACGGCCGGGCCAGCGCGCGCAGCCGGGTCATGTCCCGGTCGATGAACGCGCTCCACTCGGCCTCGAACATCTCTCCCAGCAGGCGCCGGAACCGCCGGTAGCGCCCGGCCTCCGCGGGGCCGCACAGCGCCCGCACCTGCTCGGCCATCGCGTCGGCCCCCGCCACCACGTCGAGCCGCGATCCGTCGTGGAAGGTCAGCCGGTAGTACGGATCGAGCCGCCGCAGCGGCAGCCAGCGCTCCAGATCCTGCCCGGCGGCGGCGAAGGTGTCGGCCAGCACCCCCGGCATGGTCAGCACCGAGGGCCCGGTGTCGAAGCGGTGGGAGCCCAGGGTCGCGGTGCCGCAGCAGCCCCCGGGCGCGTCGGCCGCCTCCACGACCGTCACCTCACGGCCCGCCCCGGCCAGGCGCATCGCGGCGGACAGGCCGCCCAGCCCGGCGCCGATCACCACGATCGGCCCGCCCGCGGTCATCGGCCCGCCCCGCCGGCAGCGGGCTCGGCGGAGCCGGGCGGACAAGCGGAGCCGTCCTCGGGAGCGGGGCCGGCCAGAGGAGCCGGACACGTCTGGGGAGCCGGACGCGTCCGGGGAGCGGGACCGGGCTGGGCGGCGCGGCGGGCGAGACCGAGCAGGGCCGCCCGGGCGTCCGCGGGGATGTCCGCCCCGGACAGCGCCTCGCCCGCGTACTCGGTCAGGCCGCGGATGCGCCGCTCGACCGCCTCCAGCGCGCCGGTCGCGGAGATCACCTCCCGGGCCGCGGCCAGGCGGTCCGCCCGCGCCTCGCCCGTCCCCGGCAGCGCGTCGAGCAGCGCGGCTCCCGGGCCGTCGGCCCGTTCGCGGGCCAGCGTCAGCAGGTAGGTCCGCTTGCCCTGCAGCAGGTCGGCCCCGGCGGGCTTGCCGGTCTGCGCCGGGTCGCCGAAGACGCCGAGGACGTCGTCGCGGAGCTGGAACGCCTCACCCAACGGGAGCGCGTACGCGCTGAGGACCCGGCGCAGCCCGGGCTCGCCTCCGGCGATGGCGTGGCCGAGGTGCAGCGGCCGCTCGACCGTGTACTTGCCCGACTTGTACGTCGAGATCAGCCGGGCCTCCCGGCGGTCGCCGCCGCCCCGGGCGGCGCAGGTCAGGTCGAGGTACTGCCCGGCGACCAGCTCCACGCGCAGCTGGGTGAAGACCTCCAGGGCGTCGGCCAGCCTGCGGCGGTCGGCCAGCAGCGCGGAGTCGGCCCACGTGAAGGCGAGCACGCCGAGCAGGATGGCGGCCGACTCTCCGAACCGGCGCGACGACCCGGCCCAGCCGAGCTCCCGGTGGCGCTCCGCGAGGGCCAGGTGGGCGGCCGGCCGGCCGCGCCGGAGGGGCGACTCGTCCATCACGTCGTCGAGGATCAGCGCGCACGCGTGGAGGAGCTCGATCGAGCAGCCCGCCGCCAGCACGGCCCCGAGGTCGTCGGGCGAACCGCCGGAGGCCCGATGGCCCCAGTACACGAACGCCGGCCGCAGCCGCCTGCCGCCGCGTGCGACGAAGTCGGCGAGGTGCCGCCGCAGCACCTCACGGTCGTCGGCGTCGAGGAAGGACAGCCGGCTCATCTCGCGCCGGAGCAGCTCGTCCAGGGCGCGGTCGAACAGGCCCGAAAGGCGGCGATCGAACGGCTCCCGCGTGTCGTCCCGAACGCCGCCGGTCTCGCGGGTCAACGTCAGCATGCGCACTGCTCCTTCGATCGTTACGGTGATCGGCGGCGCCGTCAGTAGAGTTTTCGCGCCCGCCCGCTCCGGCGGTTGCATCCGTGCCGGGCCGCCGCGCCGAAACAAGGTCAGGGGCGGCCGGGAGCACCGTGCGCGGGCCGGTGACATGGAGGGCGTGCGGGTGGCCGGAGGACGGCGGGCGGCCGCGACGACCGGACGGACGGACACGGGGTGAGCACGTGACGCGCGAGGGCGGGCCGGGGGCCGGCGAGAACGCCACCGAGGAGGAGCCGGGCTACGGCATCGGCGCCGTCTCCCGGCGGCTCGGCGTGCCCGCGTCCACGCTGCGCACGTGGAACCTCAGGTACGGCATCGGCCCGAGCAGGCGCAGCCCGGGCGGGCACCGCCGCTACGACGACGCGGACCTGCGCCGCCTTGAGGAGATGAACCGGCTGATCCGGGCCGGGATGCCCCCCGCCGACGCCGCCAGGCAGGCGCTGCGGCCGCGGCCCGCCGCCGGGGAGCGGGCGGCGTCCCCGGCGGGGCCGGCGGGGGAGAGGGCCGCCGCGCCGCCCGAGTCGCCCGGGCGGCCGGAGTCCCCCGGGGCGCCGGAGTTCCTTAGGCTGCCGGAGTCCCACAGGCCGCCGGAGTCCTCCAGATCGCCGGAGGGCGCGATGCCGCCCGCCCCCGCCGTACGGCCGGCCGCGGAACCCGGGTTGCTGTCGGCGGCCATGCTGGCCCGTGCGGCGGCGGCGCTGGACGCCGCGACCGTGAACGCGGGACTGGACGCGGCACTGGCCGCGCACGGCGTGGTGTGGACCTGGGAGCGGCTCGTGCTGCCGGTGTTCGCGGCCGTCAGCCGCAGGCAGCAGGACACCGGTGCCGGGATCGAGGTCGAGCACCTGTTCTCCGATCGGCTGCAGGCCGCACTGGCGCGGTTCTCGGCGCGTGCGCCCTCGCCCGTGCATCCCCGTCCCGTCCTGCTGGCCGGTGCGGAGGAGGAGCAGCACGCGCTGCCGATCCACGCGCTGGCCGCCGCGCTCGGCGCGCTCGGGGTGGAGACCCGCCTGCTCGGGGCGCGCACGCCGTACACCGCGCTGGCGGACGCGATGCGCCGCCTCGGTCCCGCTGCGGTGTTCGTGTGGTCGCAGATCCGGGAGACGGGCGATCCGGCCCCGCTGGCCGGTCTCCCCGGGCTCCGCCCCGCCTGCCGCGTCGTCGTCGGCGGCCCCGGGTGGTGGGACGGCCTGCCTACGCAGGTCGTCCGGGTGAACACGTTTCGTGACGCCATCTCGGCGGTAATGACCACTCTGCGGTGATTCGACCTCTTTGACGCATTTTTAACACCAGTGTTCGGCCCCCATGGTTGCTCACGTCGAACACGGGCACCTATGAATAGGTTTTGAATAGATTCTGCTCAAGGGGGGCCGATGGAGGAGACCCTGGAGTTCCGCCTCGCCGCGGGAGACACGGGAGCGCTGGGGGAGTGCTACCGGGCGCACTCGCCGGCCGTACGCTCCTACCTGCGCAAACTGGTGCCGCCCCAGGACGTGGAAGACGTCCTGCAGGTCGTCTTCACCGAGGTGTGGCGCTTCCGGCACCGCTTCGACCCGGCCCGCAGCCTGTCGGCCTGGCTGTTCGGCATCGCCCGCAACCGCGCGGTGGACCACCTGCGGGCGCGTACGCCGGCGACGGTGCCGCTGGAGGCGGTCCCCGATCCGGCGGGGCACGACGGCCGGTTGGACGGCGACGAGCTCGCCGACCGCGACCGTATCCGCCGCGCGCTGGCCACGCTTCCGCAGGTGCAGCGCCAGGCGATCGAGCTGGCCTACTACGGAGACCTGACCCAGCGGGAGATCGCCGAGCATCTGCGGGTCCCGCTCGGCACGGTCAAGGCGCGTACGGCGCGCGGCCTGCACCGCCTGTCCGCCCTGCTCCGGCCGGCGGCCTGATCATGGAACCCGCGGAAGGGATCAGGCCCAGGGTCGCCGTGTCGAGCTGCCTGCTCGGCGCACCCGTGCGGTTCAACGGCGGCCACAGCCGTGACCGGTTCCTGACCGAGGAGCTGGCGGAGCACGTGGACTGGGTGCCGGTCTGCCCCGAGATCGAGATCGGCCTCGGCGCCCCGCGTGAGACGCTCCGCCTGGAGCGCTCCCCGGACGGACCACGGCTCGTCACCCGCCGGACGCGCGAGGACCTGACCGCCCCGATGACCGCCCTCGCCGCCGGACGCGCGGCCGGTCTGGCGGACGTCGACGGCTACGTGTTCAAGTCGAGGAGCCCGAGTTGCGGGCTGCACGGCATCACCGTGTACGCGGAGTCCGGCGCGGCCGCCGACCGGCGGGGGAAGGGCATCTTCGCCGCCGCGCTCACCGCCGCCCGCCCCGAGCTGGCGGTCGAGGACGAGGGCCGGCTGCACGACGCCGTGCTGCGCGAGGCGTTCGTCGAGCGGATCTTCGCCTCGGCCCGCCTGCGGGCCCTGCTGGCCGGCGACTGGCGCCCCCGCGACCTGGTCGCCTTCCACACCCGGCACAAGATGCAGATCCTCGCCCACGCGCCCGCGGCCTACCGGGAGATCGGGCGGCTCGTGGCCGCGGCGGGCGAGCGGCCACGGGAGTCGCTGGCCCGCGAGTACGGCCGGGCGTTCCGCGCGGCGCTCGCCGCCAGGGCCACGGTCGGGCGCCACGTCAACGTCCTGCACCACTGCCTCGGCATGATCGGCCGGGAGCTCGACCCGGCCCGCCGGGCCGACCTGGCCGAGGTGATCGCGTCGTACCAGGTCCGCAGGGTCGCCCTCGCGGTGCCGCTCGCCCTGCTCAGGCACCACGCGAGGGGCGCGGGGGACGTCCACGCGCGGTACCTCCGCGACCAGACCTACCTGTCCCCGTATCCCGACGCGCTGCGCCTGCGCAACCACATCCCCGCATGAGCGCGGACAACCCCCGCCTCGCGCTCGCGGAGATCCTCGCGCTCAACGTGTCGAACGCCCTGCTGACCCGCCGCCTCCTCCGGCAGGACCGTACGGCCGGGCTTCTGCTGCTGCCGTACGCCGGATGGACGGTCTTCGCCACCGCACTCAACGCCGCCATCGCACGACACAACCCGGAAGCACGGACAAGCTGAAAGCACGGCACAACCCGGACGCCTGAGGGTCAGCCGATCGCGCGGCGGAAGCGCTCGCCGAGCCCGGCCAGCCGTTCGACCGGCTCGTTGGCGAACACGAGCCGCAGGTAGTGCGCCCCCGACGGGCCCCAGCCGTCCATGGGCGTGGCGGCGACCCTGCCGCGTTCGAACAGCAGCCGGGACAGCTCGGCGGGCGTCAGCCCGAGCGGGCGGGTGTCGACCAGGGCGGACCAGCCGCCGTGCGGCGGGACGACCGGATAGTCGGCCAGTTCGCGCAGGACGGCGTCCCGGCGGCGTGCCCACACCGCGGTGGCCGCCGCCACGTCCGCCTCGGCGCCCGGGTCGTCCAGGGCGGCCGCCACCGCCTCCTGGGCGATCCCCACCTGGCACACGACGTTGGTGAGGCCGACCAGGCGGATGTCGGCGAGGACGGCGGCCGGCCCCACCACCCAGCCGACCCGCCAGCCGATGAGCCGCAGCTCCTTCGACGCCGAGCCGACGGTGATCGTGCGGCCGGCCAGGTCGTCGCGGGCGGCGGGGTGGCTCGGCGGCCGTCCGTCGAAGCGGATGCGCTCCATCGCGGCGTCGTAGATCAGCCAGGCGTCGTGCCGCTGACAGGCGGCGGCGAGCGCCGCCCAGTGGCGGTCGTCGAGCACGAGCCCGGTCGGCATGAGCGGGCTCATCATCAGCACCGCGGCGGTCCGTCCGGTGACCGCGGCGGCCAGCTCCTCCGGGTCGAGCGTCCAGCCTCCGGTCGTGGCCCTGGCGGGCACGAAGCGGGGGACGCCTCCCGCCAGCCGCACCCGGTTGACCAGCCCCGCGTAGACGGGGTCGCACAGCACGACCTCCCGCCCCGGCTCGACGGTGGCGAGCAGCGTGTTCAGCACGCCGTTGAGCCCGCCCGCCACGCTGACGCACTCGGTGCCGGGGTCGTACGAGCGCCCTGCCATGCGGCCGACGTGCGCGGCGGCGGCCGTACGCAGGGAGCGGCGGCCCTGGAACGGCAGATAGCTGTTGGCCGCGTCGTCGTCGAGGGCGGCCCGGGTCGCCTCGATCGCGACGGCGGGCGGCCGGAGGTCGGTGTCCAGGTTCTCCAGCCGCAGCAGTTCCGGATCGTCCGCCGCGTCGGCGGCGTCGCCGACGAGGTCGACCCCGATGCCCGGGATGTCGCGGAGCCGGGACACGGTCATGAGCACTCCGTTCGTTTTGCTGATACTCGCGTACCACTATGCTGATACGCGTGAACATGGCGCAAGTGGTCGGCGACAACGTCCACCGGCTGCGGAACGCGGCCGGCATCTCCCTGGCGGACCTCGCGGCGGCGGGCGGGATCAGCAAGACGACCCTGCACGGTATCGAACAGGGCGCGGGCAACCCCACCCTCGGCACGCTGTGGGCCCTCGCCACCGCGCTCAAGGTCTCACTGGGGGAGCTGATCGAGCCGCCGGCTCCCGTCGTGGAGGTCGTGCGCGCGGACGACGAGCGGCCCGCCGTGACCGGCGACGCCGTGGGCGCCCGCCTGCTGCACCGCATCCGGCTGCGCGGCACCGTGGAGGTCTACGCGATCGAGGTGGCCGCGAACGGGCAGGAGTCGCAGCCTCATCTGCCCGGCGTCGAGGAGTGCCTGGTCCTCACGGGCGGCCGGATCACGGCCGGGCCCGCCGACGCGCCGGTGGACCTGTCGGAGGGCGACTCCCTGCGGTTCGAGGCCTCCCGGCCCCACGTCTACCGGGGCCACGACGAGCGCAACCGGGCCGTGCTGCTCATGCTCCACCCCGACCCGCCCGGCGCCTGAGCCCCCGGCCCCGCCTCAGGGAGGATCGGCGGCGAAGGTCCTCCCTGAGGCGGGGACGCCTATAGCCTGGGGGCGCCCGCATTCCCCAGGCGGCGTGTTATGAGGTGGACGCCATGGTCCCGTCCCTGTTCGACCGGCTGGTCGCCGGCGATCACGTGTGCACCGTCTACGACGACGAGGCGCAGCGGCTCACCGCCGTCGCCCGGTTCGTCCGCGCCGGCGTCGGCGGCGGCAACAGGGTCGTCGCCTTCTCCGCCGGCTCCCCGGAGAAGGCCGTGGACGAGCTCGTGACCCAGGGCGTGGACGCCCGGGCGCTGTGCGAAACCGGCGCACTGCAGGTGTACGCCGCGGGGGACACCTACCTGGCGTCGGGCTCCTTCGACCCCGAGGCGGCGGTCGGCGGCTGGCGGCGGGCGCTCGCGGAGGCTCTCGACGCGGGCTACACCGGCCTGTGGGCGCTGGGCGACATGGCCTGGGGGGCCTCGCAGATCCCCGGCGCCGAGCGCCTCCACTGGTACGAGGCCGAGGTCAACCGGGTCTTCTCCGGCGGCCAGGCCCTCGCCATGTGCCTGTACGACCGGCGGACGATGCCGCCGGAGGCGCTCGACCGGATCTCCGCCGCCCACCCCTCCCGGCTCGGCCCCGGGCCGGACGAGAGCTGGGCCCCGCTGTTGCGCATGCGGCGGACGGCCGTTCCACCCGGCCTCGCCCTCTCCGGCGAGGCCGACGCGTCCAACCGGGAGGCGCTCGCCGCCACGCTCGCCGGACTGCGGGAGGACCTGCCGGACGCGCGCGGGCCGCTGACCGTCGACCTGTCGGAGCTGCGCTTCGCCGACGCGGCGGTCGCACGGCTGCTGATCGAGAGCCACCGTGCCCTTCCCGGAGGGATCAGAGTGGTCGGGTGTCCACCTCAGGTCGCCCGGCTGTTACAGGTGCTGGGCGGCGAGGAGATCCTTGGAGCGGTCGACCGCGCGGAGGTGACGGCATGACCGGGTTCGACCACATCGGGCTGCTGTATCGGGACGAGGACGAGTACGCCACGGAATGCGCCGCCTTCCTCCGGCGGGCTCTGGCCGCCGAGGAGCCCGCGATGGTCGCCGTGCCGGGCGGCAACGGCGAGCTGATCCGGGCCCGCCTCGGGAGCGACGCCCATCGGGTCGTCTTCAGGGACATGAGCGTCGCGGGCCGCAACCCGGGGCGGATCATCCCGTCGGTCCTGCTCGCCTTCCGGCGCGAGCACACGGGCCGGCGCGTCTGGATCATCGGCGAGCCCATCTGGGACGGGCGCAGCGAGATCGAGTATCCCGCCTGCGCCCAGCACGAGGCCCTCATCAACGCGGTCTTCGCCGCCGAGGAGGCCGCGATCCTGTGCCCGTACGACGTGGCGCGGCTGAGTCCGGAGGCGGTCGCCGACGCGCACCGGACCCATCCCGTGATGCAGGACGCGACCGGAGTCTGGGACAGCCCGGTCTACACCGACCCGATCGAGACCGCCGCCGCGTTCGACGTCCCGCTGCCCGCCCCTCCGCCGACCGCGGCGGCCTACCGCTTCGAGGGCCTGCGCGCTCTGCCGGCGCTGCGCGCGTTCCTGTCCCGCGAGGCCCTCGCGGCCGGGCTCGGGGGGCGGCGCCTGACCGAGATGCTCATCGCCGTGAACGAGCTGGCCACCAACACCGGGGAGTACACCGACGGGGCCGGCACGCTGACGGTCTGGACCGAGCACGGGACGCTGGTGTGCCAGATCGACGACGGCGGCCGGATCGCCGACCCGCTCGCGGGGCGGGTGCCGCCCCCCGACCACGCCACCCATGGTCGCGGCCTGCTCGTCGCCCACGAGTTCGCCGACCTGGTCCGCATCCACCGGCACCCGCGGGGGACGAGCATCCGCGTCCACTTCGCCCTGCCGCCCGAGCAGGTGCCGCCCGAGCAGGTGCCGGCCGTCGGGTGACGGACCGGCGCCGTTCACCGGGCGGCGGCGTTCACCGGGCGGCGGCGTTCACTGGGCGGCGGCGTCGAGCGCACGGGGGCGCTCGGCCTCCGCGGCCCGCTGGTACTCGAAGGCCGACAGGATCGTGTCGAGGATCTCGCCGAATTGCCGCACCTGGCCGGGGGTGAGGGGGTCGAACAGCACCCGGCGAACCTCCTCGACGTGGCCCGGCGCCGCATCCTCGAGTGCGGCGAAGCCCTCGTCGGTCAGCTCGGCGACGGTCGTGCGCCGGTCCTCCGGCCGCTTGAGCCGCCGCACCCAGCCCTTCTCCTCCAGCCGCGAGACGGCGTGGGACAGGCGGCTGACCGAAAACTGGAGGATGGCGGACAGCTCCGTCATCGTCATGGTCCGCCCGGGCGACTCGGAGAGGACCACCAGGATCATGTAGTAGGCGTGCGGCATGCCCGAGTCGCGCTGCAACTGCCGTTCGAGGGCCTCCTGGAGGAGCTGGCTCGTCCGGAGGTAGGAACGCCAGGTGCGCTGCTCCTCCTGGTCGAGCCATCGGGTGCCGGACATGGCGCCAAGACTACCGTCGGTGGGCACGCTGTTTTGTGGGCGAAAGACCCTGGTTCGGCCGTCGCCGCTGGGAAAGTGTCAGGGGCATGGACGCACACGGGAACATCGACGCCTACTGGCGGGCCGCCAACTATCTCTCCGTCGGCCAGATCTACCTGATGGACAACCCGCTGCTGACCGACCCGCTCACCTCCGAGCACGTCAAGCCGCGGCTGCTCGGCCACTGGGGTACGACGCCCGGGCTCAACTTCTGCTTCGCCCACCTCAACCGGATCATCCGGGAGCGCGACCAGGACATGATCTACATCGCCGGCCCCGGTCACGGGGGCCCGGCGGCCGTCGCCCACGCGTGGCTCGAAGGCACCTACACCGAGCGCTACCCCCACGTCACCCAGGACGCCGAGGGCATGCGCAGGCTCTTCCGCCAGTTCTCCTTCCCCGGCGGCATCCCCAGCCACGTCGCCCCCGAGACCCCGGGATCCATCCACGAGGGCGGCGAGCTCGGCTACGCCCTGTCCCACGCGTACGGCGCGGCCTTCGACAACCCCGGCCTCGTGGTGGCCTGCGTGGTCGGCGACGGCGAGGCCGAGACCGGCCCGCTCGCCACCGGCTGGCATTCCAACAAGTTCCTCAACCGGGACACCGACGGGGTGGTCCTGCCGATCCTGCACCTGAACGGCTACAAGATCGCCAATCCGACCGTGCTGGCCAGGATCCCGGAGGACGAGCTGGTCAAGCTCTTCGAGGGGTACGGCTACCGCCCGCACATCGTCTCCGGTCACGAGCCGGCGGAGATGCACGAGCTCATGGCGGCCACCCTCGACACCGTCTTCGACCAGCTGGCCGACCGCGGTCCGCTGCCGATGATCATCCTGCGTACGCCGAAGGGCTGGACCGGGCCGCGCGAGGTCGACGGGGTCCCGGTCGAGGGCACCTGGCGCGCCCACCAGGTGCCGCTGACCGACGTCCGGGACCGGCCCGACCGGCTGGAGGCCCTGGAGGAGTGGATGCGCTCCTACCGGCCCGAAGAGCTGTTCGACGCCGGCGGGCGGCCGGTCGAGACGATCACGCGGACCGTCCCGGACGGTCCGCTGCGGATGAGCGCCAGCCCGCACGCCAACGGCGGGGAACTGCTGCGCCCGCTCGTGCTGCCCGACTTCCGCGAGTACGCGGTCGAGGTCAAGGCCCCGGCCACGGCCTCCAGCGAACCGACCCGCGTGCTCGGGGCGTTCCTGCGCGACGTCATCGCGGCCAACCCCACGAACTTCCGGCTGCTCGGCCCGGACGAGACCGCCTCCAACCGCCTGTCCGCCGTCTTCGAGACGACCGACAAGGAGTGGGAGGCCGCCCTGCTGCCGACCGACGAGAACATCGGTCCCCGGGGCAGGGTCATGGAGGTGCTCAGCGAGCACCAGTGCCAGGGCTGGCTGGAGGGCTACCTGCTGACCGGCCGCCACGGGCTGTTCAACTGCTACGAGGCGTTCATCCACATCGTGGACGCGATGTTCAACCAGCACGCCAAGTGGCTGGAGTCCTCCCGCAAGATCCCCTGGCGGCGGCCGGTCGCCTCGCTGAACTACCTGCTGTCGTCCCACGTCTGGCGCCAGGACCACAACGGCTTCAGCCACCAGGATCCCGGCTTCCTCGACGTCGTCGTCAACAAGAAGGCCGAGGTCGTCCGCGTCTACCTGCCGCCGGACGCCAACACCCTGCTGTCGGTCGCCGACCACTGCCTGCGCTCGCGCGACTACGTCAACGTCGTCGTGGCCGGCAAGCAGCCCGTGCTCGACCTGATGAGCATGGACGAGGCGATCGTCCACTGCACCCGCGGGCTGGGCATCCTCGGCTGGGCCTCCACCGACGAGGGCACCGACCCCGACGTCGTGCTCGCCTGCGCCGGTGACGTGCCCACGCTGGAGACCCTGGCCGCCGCCGCGCTGCTCCGCGAGCACCTGCCCGAGCTGCGGATCCGCGTGATCAACGTGGTCGACCTCATGCGGCTGCAGCCGGCGTCCGAGCACCCGCACGGCCTGCCCGACGCCGAGTTCGACGCGCTGTTCACCACGGACCGGCCGATCATCTTCAACTTCCACGGCTACCCGTGGCTGATCCATCGCCTGACCTACCGGCGCACCGGGCACGACAACCTGCACGTGCGCGGCTACAAGGAGGAGGGCACCACCACCACGCCGTTCGACATGGCGATGCTCAACGACATCGACCGCTTCCACCTGGTGATGGACGTGATCGACCGGGTGCCCGGCCTGGGCAGCAGGGCGGCCCACCTGCGCCAGCGCATGGCCGACGCCCGGCTGCGCGCCCGCGCCCACACCCGCGAGTTCGGCGAGGACCCCGCCGAGATCCGCGACTGGACGTGGCCCTGCTGAATCCCGGGCTCTGCTGAATCCGGGGCGAGTCCGGCGGCGGGCGCGGCGCATGACCGCCATTCGGGGGCGGCGGCACCGGTAGCATCGGATGCGACCGGAGCCGCCGCCTCGCGTGCGCGCGGGCCCCGAGATCCATGCGCCGAACCTGTCCTAAGGAGCCACCGTGTCCGCCGCCCTTGAGATACGCATCACCCTCGCCGGAGCCGAGCGCGTGGTGGCGGCGGGTACGACGGCCGGGGAGGCGCTCGGCGCCGACGGCAGGTCGGTGATCGCCGCCCGGATCAACGGCGAGCTGCGCGACCTGGCCGCCGAGGTCGCCGAGGGCGACGTGGTCGAGCCGGTCGCGATCGACAGCCCCGACGGCCGGGCCATCCTGCGCCACTCCACCGCGCACGTCATGGCCCAGGCCGTCCAGGAGATCTTCCCCGAGGCGAAGCTCGGCATCGGCCCGCCGGTCGACAACGGCTTCTACTACGACTTCGACGTCCGCGAGCCGTTCACCCCCGACGACCTCAAGCGCATCGAGAAGCGCATGCGCGAGATCGTCAAGCAGGGGCAGACCTTCCGGCGCCGCCCGGTCGGCGACGACGAGGCCCGCGAGGAGCTCGCCGCCGAGCCGTACAAGCTGGAGCTCATCGGGCTCAAGGGCGGCGCGGCCGAGGCGGCCGACGGCGCGAACGTCGAGGTCGGCGGCGGCCAGCTCACCATCTACGACAACCTCGACCCCAAGTCGGGCGAGCTGTGCTGGAAGGACCTGTGCCGGGGGCCGCACCTGCCGAGCACCCGGGTCATCCCGGCCTTCAAGCTCATGCGGTCCGGCGGCGCCTACTGGCGGGGCAGCGAGAAGAACCCGCAGCTGCAGCGCATCTACGGCACCGCCTGGGAGTCGCGCGAGAAGCAGGACGAGTACCTCCACCTGCTGGAGGAGGCCGAGAAGCGCGACCACCGCAAGCTCGGCGCCGAGCTCGACCTGTTCTCCTTCCCCGACGAGCTGGGCTCCGGCCTGCCGGTGTTCCACCCCAAGGGCGGCGTGATCCGCCGGGTGATGGAGGACTACTCGCGCCGCAGGCACGAGGAGGCGGGCTACTCCTTCGTCAACACCCCGCACATCACGAAGGACAACCTCTACAAGATCTCCGGCCACCTCGACTGGTACGCCGACGGCATGTTCCCTCCCATGGAGCTGGAGGGCGCGCGCTACTACCTCAAGCCGATGAACTGCCCGATGCACAACCTGATCTTCAGGGCGCGCGGGCGGTCCTACCGTGAGCTGCCGCTGCGACTGTTCGAGTTCGGCACGGTCTACCGCTACGAGAAGTCGGGCGTGGTGCACGGCCTGACCCGCGTACGCGGCCTGACCCAGGACGACGCGCACATCTACTGCACCCGCGAGCAGATGCGCGACGAGCTCACCTCGCTGCTGCGGTTCGTGCTCGACCTGCTGCGCGACTACGGCCTGGAGGACTTCTACCTGGAGCTTTCCACCAAGGACCCGGAGAAGTTCGTCGGCAGCGACGAGACCTGGGAGGAGGCCACCCAGACCCTGCGGGAGGTGGCCGAGTCGGAGAAGCTGGAGCTGGTCCTCGACCCGGGCGGCGCGGCCTTTTACGGGCCCAAGATCTCGGTGCAGGCCCGGGACGCCATCGGCCGGTCCTGGCAGATGTCGACCATCCAGCTCGACTTCAACCTGCCCGAGCGCTTCGGCCTCGAGTACCAGGCCCCCGACGGCACCCGGCAGCGACCGGTCATGATCCACCGGGCGCTGTTCGGATCGATCGAGCGCTTCTTCGGCGTGCTGGTCGAGCACTACGCGGGCGCGTTCCCCGCGTGGCTCGCCCCGGTGCAGGTCGTCGGCATCCCGATCGCCGACGCCCACGTTCCCTACCTGCAGGACGTCGCCAAGCGGCTGCGTGAGCAGGGCATCAGGATCGAGGTCGACGAGAGCGACGACCGCATGCAGAAGAAGATCCGCAACGCCCAGAAGGCCAAGGTGCCGTACATGCTGCTGGCGGGCGACGACGACATCGCCGCGGGCGCGGTGTCCTTCCGCTACCGCAACGGCGAGCAGAAGAACGGCGTCCCGATCGACGAGGCGATCAACGAGATCGTCGACGCCGTCCGCCGCCGCGTCCAGGTCTGACGACCGGCCACGCCGAACGCGGGCGCCCCACCCGGGGCTCCCGCGTTCTGGCTTCTTCCCGGCTCGCTTCTCCCCGGCCCCGCTCCTCCCCGGCAGAGCGGGCAGGGGAGTCCTCCGGAAGGCCGGCTCAGGATGCCCGGGCGGCCTCGGCGGGGGAGTCCTGGCCGGGGAGGCGGACGTCGTCGACGGTCACGTTGACCTCGACCACGCGCATGCCGAGCATCCGGCTCACCGACCGGGCGACGTTGACCTTGACCTCGGTGGCGACGTCCATCACCACGTGGCCGTACACGATGACGATGGTCACGTCGACCGAGACCTGCTGATCCTGGATCTTGGCCTGCACGCCCTGCGTCGCCCGCTTGCTTCCCACACCGATGCGGTCGCGTACGGATTCGAAGGCACGCTCAAGGTCGCCGCCCAGGTCGGCGACGCCGGGGATCTCCAGGGCGGCCAGCGCCGCCACCTTCTCCACCACCTCGTCGGCGACCTTGATCCGGCCCTTGAGGACGTTCGCGGTCGGCGCCTCGGGCCTCGGCGTCCCCGCGAAAGGTTCCGGCTCCGCCGGGTCGGCCGCCTCCGGGCCCGCCTCCACGCCCGCCGGGTCGTCGAGGCTCCCCTCGGCGTACGCGTCGGTCTGCTCTTCCACTCGCTCCTCGACGGCGGCGGCCTCGCTCATGTGACGGCTCCTGGGGGGTGGGGCGTCCGGCAGGTGCATTGTGCCCGATGATCAGGCAGGCCGTCCGGTGTCCGCCGATATCCGTGAGCCGCCGGTCGTGCCCGCCCTGGCGGTGGCCGGCGCAACCCGGCCGGTGGGAGGAGATCCGCGAGGTCATATGCTGCTGCCAGTGCCCAGTACCAAATGCGACAGTGCACAGGGACGACGGGAGCGGAGGAGATCGCGGACGTGGACTCAGAGCCGATCGAGCAGGAGGGCGCCGGGGTTCCCGACAGCTTCCAGCGCCTGTGGACCCCGCACCGGATGGCCTACATCAAGGGCGAGAACAAGCCCAGCGGGTCCGGCGCGGATGACGGCTGCCCCTTCTGCGAGATTCCCAAGCTCCCCGACGAGGACGGGCTGATCGTGGCCCGGGGATCGGCCGTGTTCGCCGTGCTCAACCTTTACCCGTACAACTCCGGGCACCTGATGGTCTGCCCCTACCGGCACGTGTCCGACTACGCGGACCTCGACGGGCCCGAGACGGCGGAGCTGGCCGAGTTCACCAAGCGCGCGACGCAGGCGCTGCGCAAGGCGAGCGGGGCGCAGGGCTTCAACGTCGGCATGAACCTGGGCAGCGTGGCGGGCGCGGGCATCGCGGCCCACCTCCACCAGCACGTCGTGCCGCGGTGGGGCGGCGACACCAACTTCATGCCGGTGGTCGGGCGCACCAAGGTGCTGCCGCAGCTGCTGCGCGACACCCGCGACCTGCTCGCCGACGCCTGGCCCGCCGCGTCCTGACCGTTCCCCGGCCGAGAGCCGGCCGCCCGGACGGCCTCAGGCGGCCGCGGGGCTCGGAGGCGGGGCCGGCGATCCGCCGGAGGCCGGCTCGCCGTGCTGCAGGGCGCGGATGCCCGCGCTGAGGACGAGCGGCACGGCCAGAGCCAGGGCCATGGACAGCACCGCGGCCCCCGAGTCGTTGACGAGCATGCCGACCAGACCGCTGACGAGCGCGCCGAGCAGGCCCGCCCTGAGCATGGGCGCCCGTTCGAACGCGATCGGCAGCACGCCGGCGCTGGCCGCCCCCGGCCGCAGCAGCGCGAAGACGAGGAACGCGAACGCGGCGATCACCACGGGCATCAGGTTGGGGCTGAGCAGCGTGGAGAGCATCGCCCCGAGCTTGCGGGAGATCACCGGCAGGAACGTGCCGTCGGCCACCTGCCCCACGAAGCGGCCGAGGTGCGTCTGGCTGGCCGGCGGACGCAGGTAGTCGAGGTAGGCGATCGCCATCACCAGCACGCCGCCCGCCGCGCAGAAGGCGCCCAGCTTGACGATCGACACCCGCCTGCCCGCCACGATCAGAGCGGTGACCGCGATGCCCGGGACGAAGGCGATGACGCCGCCGAAGTCGCTGCCCACGCCCGGCCATCCGTCGAGCAGCATGGCGAAGGCACCGAGCGCGGCGACCAGGGCCACCGCCACGGCCTTGCGGCCCGCCCTGACCAGCCGGTCGGCGGCTGCCGTGGTGACGAGCAGCACGGCCGTGGCGAGCAACGCGAAGGGGATGTTCCCCAGGCCGTAGTAGCGGGCGCCGACCACGCCCGTGTACCCCATCAGGCTGTTGAGCTGCAGGGGCGTGCCGGTCAGCAGGTCGCCGAGCAGCACCCCCGCGGTCACCGCCGCGATCACGGTCAGCGGTCCGAGCACGCCGCGCCGCCACGGTCCGGCGAGCGCCGCCACGGTCAGCGCCGCGGCGATCGCCGCGATCGAGGCGAACAGCGTGACCGCGGGCTGTGCCGTACGGGCCCACGGGGTGAGGTTGACGAGGTAGGTCGAGACGGGGATCGAGGCGAGTGCCACGGCGGCGGCCCGTACGGCGGGCAGCCCGTCGCGGCGGCGCAGCAGCAGGAACGCGGTGACGTAGAAGAGCACCTGGAGCACGGCGAGCGTGGTGAAGAAGACGCCTGTCGCGTCGCGGATCGTCTGCCCGGCGACGTCGGCGGTGCGCAGGGCCGACACGCGCTCGTCCTGGGTTCCGCCCGTCGCATGGGTCTCGACCGGCACGCCGACGACGGCCGGGGGAGCGGCCACCCCGGTCCTGGCCAGGATCGTGGCGGTGAGATCCGGAACGATGATCATGTCGTCCCGGTGGGTGGAGCGGGCGCCGAGCGTGCCCGAAGCCCCGCCACCATGGATCATCGCGGTCCTGAGGTGGGGGACGGAACCGTGGTCGGAGAGCCCGGCGACCAGCACCGTCGCCGATCCGAGCCGCGGCAGGAACGCGCCCAGCTTCGCGTCGGCCGCCCGCGCCGCGGCCCGCCGCGCGTCGGCGGACAGGAGCTCGGGCACCTCGCTCAGCCGGTCGCCGGAGACGTAGGGCGCGATGAGGTCGGGGATCTCCACGGCGACCACGTCGCCGCGCGACCACTGTGTGACCTCGGCGGGGGAGGGGGCGTAGACGTCCACCCTGCCCTCGCGGTCGGCCAGCGCGAGCGCCGCTCCCGGCCCGACGGCCATCGTCGTCCGCCCGGCCGCGTGCAGGGCCTGCCCCAGCGTGCCCGCCTCGCGCTGCTCCCGCACCTCCCACAGCCAGGAGAACTCGGGGACGACCGCCCCCTCGCCGTCGGCTTCGGGCGTGGGGGCCATGCCGCACGCTCCCCCCACCGCCGACCGCACCCCGGCAGAGACTGTGAGCCAGGCGTCGTACGGGCAGGTGTCCTTGCGTACGGCCCGCACCGACAGGGAGCCGAGGGCGGACTCGCCGGCGAGCCGCCACAGGTTCGGGGTGTCGGCCGGGGTGACGTCGCTCCACATCAGGCCGGGGATTCCGACGAGCACGACCCGTTCGCCGCGCGCCGTCGCCGGCCCGGCCGCGAGTCCGGCGGCCGCGACCGCCGCGGGAGTGCAGGCCACGACCGACACGCCGAACACGACGGCGGCGACCGCGCGCTTCACCCACGTGCCTCTCACCGGCGACCCCCCGTAAGTGATCTTGAAAAAACTCGCGACCACGCTACCAGGATTCGTCCGCAGCGCTCCGGCCTTTCAGGCGGGGTGAAGCGTACTGTCCGGTGAACTCACAGGGGGCCGGTTTCGCTGTTCGTTGTACTGGCGCAGGACATTGACAGGTTCGCCGCCCACACTCGCGGCGAAGGAGGCGCGCGACCACAGCGTATTCGGCCGGTTCGCACTCGAAGTCGGTAGAGACGGCAGCAGGCGTTCGCGGACCTGAATACCGCCTCCGCTTTCCTGCGGCGGGCGGAGAAGAAACTCACGCGGCTCCAGCGGGCGCTGTCCCGCAAGAGCGAAGGGGCGAACAACCGGGCCAAGGCCCGGCAACAGGGTGCCCGCCGGCATGCGAAGGTCGCCGACGCGCGCCGCGAGTTCCACCACCGGCAATCCACGAAGCTGATCCGCGACAACCAAGCGATCTATGTGGAAGATCTGGCGGTCAACGGGCTAGCACGCACCCGGTTGGCCAGGAGTGTGCACGACGCCGGCTGGTCATCCTTCGCGACCATGCTGGAGTACGAAGCCCGCATGCACGGGCAGGTCTTCCATCGGATCGGCCGGTGGTTTCCCTCCTCCAAGCTCTGCTCCAAGTGCGGGGCGGTTGCCGCGTCCATGCCGCTCGACAACATCCTCGCCGCGGCATTCCGCGACGACCCGTCCCGAGGGAGGGAGGGCGCGGGGGGCGGGGTCAGGCGGCCCGGGTCGCCGGGCTCTCGTTGCCGAGGCGGTCGACGGCGGTGACGTAGTAGGCCCCGGGGGCGCCGGCGGCGTACGACGGAGCCTGGGAAGCCGGCACGACGGCGACCAGGTTGCGGGCGTCCGCCGTGGCGCAGGAGGCGTCCTTGCCCGTCACCCGGTAGATCCCGTACGCCTGGGCGCCCGGCTGGGCCTGCCACGTCAGCGTCCCGCCGGCCGCCTTCACCCCGCGCGGGGCCGCGGGCGCGGACCCCTGCCTGAGCACCGGCGGCAGCGCCGGGCGGGCGTAGTGGCTCTTCATGATCCGGTCGAGCACGCCCAGCGGGTTCTTCACCAGTTGCGCGGCGCTGAAGTAGACGTCGCCCGAGATCTCCGGATACTTGCGGTTCAGCGTGAGGTGGGCGGGCAGCTCGCCCGCCTTGGTCCAGGCCGGGGTGTCGGCGGCGCCCACCCGGTAGAGCGCCTGCCCGATGTAGAGGTCGACGTCGGTGCCCTTCACCGCGTCGGCCCACCACTTGGCGAGCACGGAGTAGTCGGCCGCGGCGAATCCCCGGGGCCAGTAGAGCTGGGGCATCACGTAGTCGACCGAGCCCGCCTTGATCCACGCCCTGGCGTCCGCGTAGATCGAGTCGTAGGCCGACATGCCCTTGGTGGCCGAGCCCGCCGGGTCCTCGGCCGTGTTGCGCCAGATGCCGAACGGGCTGATCCCGAAGACGGCGTACGGCTTGGCCGTGTGCACCGCCTGCGAGACCTGGGCGACCAGCTGGTTCACGTTGCGCCGCCGCCAGTCGGCGAGCGTCAGGCCCTTGCCGTACTTCTTGTAGGCGGCCTGGTCGGCGAACCGCGTGCCCCGGCCCGGGTAGGGGTAGAAATAGTCGTCGAAGTGGACCCCGTCGACGTCGTAGCGCTTGACGACGTCCGTCACGACCGTGGTCACCCAGTCGCGCACCTGCGGCAGGCCGGGGTTGTAGTACAGCTTGCCCTCGTGCTTGACGGTCCAGTCGGGATGCAGCCGCGCCGGGTGCCCGTCGGGCAGCTTGGAGGTGGCCGAGTCGGCCGCCCGGTAGGGGTTGAACCAGGCGTGGAACTGCAGGCCGCGCTTGTGGGCCTCCTCCACCAGGAACGGCAGCGGGTCCCAGCCGGGGTCCTTGCCCGCCGTGCCGGTGAGCCACTGGGACCACGGCTCCAGCGGCGAGCGGTAGATCGCGTCCGAGGCGGGCCGCACCTGGAAGAACACCGCGTTCAGTCGCCGTTTGACCGCGTTGTCGAGGATTTTCACATATTCGGCCTTCTGCCGGTCGGGCGACAGCCCCGGCTTCGACGGCCAGTCGAGATTGTGCACGGTGGCGATCCAGACGCCGCGAAGCTGGCGCTTGGGGTATTTCACGCTGGTGGCGCAGGTGTCGGCCGCCGTGAGCGTCTCCGCCTCGACCTGCTGCCGCGTCGCCTTCACCGCCGCCGTACGACCGGTCTTCTCGGCGCCGACCTTTTCGGCCTGGGCGCCGGGGCCGAGCGTGTAGGCGGCTCCGACGGCGACGGCGGCGATGACGGTGGTGGCGATCAACGGGCGGATGACCTGTCCCCGCTCGGTCACGTGGCTACCCCTCTGATTTGCCAGTAAGTCCGGCCATAAGTCTTACATCGGCAAAAGAGCGGTTTAGCCAGAAAAACGAAATGAACTTGTGATGCGGATGTGACGCGGGGCACCCTCTGGGGCTCCCCTTACTCCACGCGAACGAAACCCGGCTCCGGCGACGGCGCGGTTGAGCTGCGAAGACCCCGGCGGACGGGAGGCGGCCGCCGGGGTCTCCGATCGGACTACTGCTCGCCCGCCGCGGCCACCTTGTCGGCGAGATGGGCGGGCAGGGGCTCGTACCGCAGGAAGGAACGGCTGAACGTGCCCGCCCCGTGGGACAGCGACCGCAGGTCGATCGCGTAGCGCGTGACCTCCAGTTGCGGCACCTCGGCGCGCACCAGCGTGCGGCCGGTGCCGACCGGCTCGGTGCCGAGCACCCTCCCGCGGCGGGAGGACAGGTCGGACATCACGGCTCCGACGTACTCGTCCGACACGAGCACCGACACCTCGTCCACCGGTTCGAGCAGGTGCGTCGCCACCTTGGACGCGGCGTCCTTGAGCGCGAGCTGACCGGCGATCTGGAAGGCCATGTCGGAGGAGTCGACCGAGTGGGCCTTGCCGTCGTAGAGCGTCACGCGGACGTCGACCATCGGATAGCCGGCGACGACGCCGCGCTCCATCTGCGCCCGCACGCCCTTCTCCACCGACGGGATGAACTGCCGCGGCACCACGCCGCCCACGATCTTGTCGACGAACTCGAACCCGCCGCCCGACGGCAGCGGCTCGACCTCGATGTGGCAGATCGCGTACTGCCCGTGGCCGCCGGTCTGCTTGACGTTGCGGCCCATGCCCTGCGCCTTGCCGGCGAACGTCTCCCGCAGCGGCACGCGCAGGTCGATCTTCTCGACCTCGACCCCGTGCCGCTTGGCCAGGCGGTCGAGCAGGACGTCGGAGTGCGCCTCGCCCATGCACCACAGCACGAGCTGGCGGGTCTCGGCGTTGTTCTCCAGCCGAAGGGTCGGGTCCTCCGCGACCAGGCGGGCCAGGGCCTGGCTGAGCTTGTCCTCGTCGGCCTTCGACCTCGCCCTGATGGCGACCGGCAGCAGCGGCTCGGGCATGGTCCACGCCTCGACCAGCAGCGGGTCGTCCTTGTCGGAGAGCGTGTCGCCCGTCTCGGTCCGCGACAGCTTGGCGACCGCGCAGATGTCCCCGGCGACGCACTTGCCCACGGTCCGCTGCGACTTGCCGAGCGGCGACGACAGCGTGCCCACGCGCTCGTCGACGTCGTGGTCCTCGTGCCCCCGTTCCGCCAGTCCGTGGCCGGAGACGTGCACCGTCATGTCCGGCCGCAGCGTGCCCGAGAAGACCCGGACCAGGCTGATCCGCCCGACGTACGGGTCGCTCGTGGTCTTCACGACCTCGGCCACGAGGGGGCCGTCCGGATCGGCGGTGATCTCCCTGCACGGCTTGCCGTCGATCGAGGTGATCTTCGGCAGCGGGTGCTCCAGAGGCGAAGGGAAGCCCTGCGTGACGATCTCCAGAAGCTCCAGCATGCCGACGCCGGGCGCCGTGGCGAGGACCGGGTAGAAGCCGGCCCGCGCGACCGCCTTCTCCAGGTCGTCGATGAGCACCTTGGTGTCGATCGTCTCGCCGGAGAGGTAACGGTCCATCAGGGACTCGTCCTCGCTCTCCTGGATGATCCCCTCGATGAGGTCGCCGCGGTACTGCTCGATGAGCGTGAGCTGGTCGGCGTCGGGCTCCCGCTCGGTCCGGCGCCCGCCGCCGTAGTCGAACAGCCGCTGCGACAGCAGGCCGAGCAGCCCGGTGCCGTCCACCGGCAGGTAGAGCGGCGCCACGCCGTCGCCGAACGTGTCCTGGCAGGTGGCGAGGACCTCGTCGAAGTTGGCGCGCTGATGGTCGATCTTGGTGATGACCACGGCGCGGGGCATCCCGACGAGCGCGCACTCCTCCCAGAGCATGCGGGTGAGCCCGTCCACGCCCTCGGCCGCCGAGACGACGAACAGCGCCGCGTCGGCCGCGCGCAGCCCGGCCCGCAGGTCGCCGACGAAGTCGGCGTACCCCGGGGTGTCCAGAAAATTGATCTTGATGCCGTTGTGGACGACGGGGGCGACCGACAGGTTGACGGAACGCTGCTGGCGCACCTCGACCTCGTCGAAGTCGCTGACCGTGGTGCCGTCCTCGACCCGGCCGGGGCGCTGGATGGTGCCCGTCTCCGCGAGCAGCGCCTCGACCAGCGTGGTCTTCCCGGCCCCGGAATGGCCGACCAGCACGACATTGCGCACCATGTCCGGCCGATCGGCCGCGGGTGCCCTGCCCGCGGCCCCTGTTGTCGCGCCGGATGATCTTTCGGCCACATCGCCTCCCGAATCTCTGAGCGGTCGGGATGGGCACGTGGCACGCACCCCGCGCCGGCCGCTCGTGCCGTCGCTGTCCGCGCCCGGGGGCCTCGCCCACTCAGGACCGTGCGGCGGCCGGCACGGAGGGGTTCACCTCCGCGTCATCCCCGCGCGGTCCTGCGGGCGCGTGCTCTTCACCCTTTACCCATGTGGCGCATATCACAAGACTTTTCGGCGGAATGTGCTTGCGAGGTGCGGCGGCGCTGGATGGCCTACGATCGGACGGCGATGTTGAACATCCTGCGCCCCGCCGTCACCCGAGTCATGACCCCGCTGGGGCGAGCCCTCGCCCGGTGGGGGATCTCGCCCGATGTGATCACCACGATCGGCACGCTCGGAGTGGTGGCCTCCGCTCTCGTCTTCTACCCGCTCGGGCATCTGTTCACGGGAACGCTCGTCATCACGTTCTTCGTGCTCGCCGACCTCCTGGACGGCGTGCTGGCCCGGATGACGGGCAAGGGGAGCACGTGGGGCGCCTTCCTGGACTCCACGCTCGACCGTCTCGGCGACGCCTCGATCTTCTCGGGGCTGATCCTCTACTTCGTCCTCAAGGACGAGCCCGAGATCGTCCTCGCGACAGTCGCGCTCTTCTGCCTCGTCGCGGGAGCATTGGTCTCCTACGCCAAGGCCAGGGCCGAGGGCCTCGGCATGACCGCGAACGTCGGCATCGCCGAACGGGGGGAGCGTCTCGTGGTCGTGCTCGTCGCGGCCGGCCTGTCCGGCCTCGGCGTGCCGTACGTCCTGGCGGCCGGGCTCTGGCTGCTCGCCGCCGCCAGCGCCGTCACGGTCGTCCAGCGGATGGTGCACGTCTACAGACAGGCGGTGGTCAGATGAAGGGCACGGCCGGCCCACCCCCCGGGCGGCCCCCGCGACCCGGCGCGGCGCCGCTCGCCGACCGGCTGGTCGCGGCGGCGTACACCGCCGGCTGGGCCGTGGTCCGCTACGTGCCGGAACGGCTGGCCGCCTGGTTCTTCCGGGTCCTCGCCGACTGGCTGTGGCGCAGGCGGGGCACGTCCGTGCGCCGTCTGGAGGCCAACCTGGCCCGCGTCGTCGGCGGCGACCCCGGCGACCACGCCGTACGCGACCTGAGCCGGGCCGGCATGCGCTCCTACTTCCGCTACTGGATGGAGTCGTTCCGCTTCACCGCCTACAGCCGCGAGCGCATCCTCGACGGCACCCGGGCCACCGGGGGCGAGCACATCTTCGACAACCTCGCCCGGGGCAGGGGAGTGGTGATCGCACTGCCCCACATGGGCAACTACGACCTCGCCGGAGCCTGGCTGGTCCACATGGGCCACCGCTTCACCACCGTCGCCGAACGACTGAAGCCGGAGTCGCTGTTCGAGCGATTCGTCACCTACCGCGAGCAACTCGGCATGGAGGTGCTGCCGCTGACCGCCAGGGACGGCGGCAGCGCGATGGCGTTCGGCACGCTCGCCAAGCGGCTGCGCGAGGGCAAGCCGGTCTGCCTGCCCGCCGAGCGCGACCTGACCGCCTCCGGCGTCGAGGTCGAGTTCTTCGGCGCCAGGACGCGCATGGTCGCCGGCCCGGCCGTGCTGGCGATCCAGACGGGCGCCGCGCTGCTGCCCGCCGTGCTGTGGTTCGACGGCGAGGGCTGGGGCATCCGGGTGCATGAGGAGATCCCCGTCCCGGCCGAGGGGACGCGGGAGCAGAAGGTCGGGGTGATGACCCAGGCCGTGGCGGCGGTGTTCGAGAAGGGCATCGCCGAGCATCCGGAGGACTGGCACATGCTCCAGCGCCTATGGCTCGACGACCTGGAGCCCCGCGGCGGGGCCGAGTCGTGAACGTCGGCATCGTCTGCCCGTACACCTGGGAGGTCCCCGGGGGCGTGCAGGCGCACATCAGGGACCTCGCCGAGGCGCTCATCGACGACGGGCACAAGGTGTCCGTCATCGCCCCCGCGGGCGACGACGCCGAACTGGAGGCGTACGTGACCCCGGCGGGCCGCGCCGTGCCCGTGCCGTACAACGGGTCGGTCGCCCGCCTGGCGTTCGGGTTCCTGTCGGCCAACCGGGTGCGCAAGTGGATCAGGGAGGGCGGGTTCGACGTGCTGCACGTGCACGAGCCCGCCGTGCCGTCCCTCGGCGTGCTCGCCTGCTGGGTCGCCCGCGGGCCGATCGTGGCGACGTTCCACGCCTCCTACGAGCGGTCGCGGGCGATGTCGGTGGCCGCGCCGATGCTGCAGAGCGCGCTGGAGAAGATCACGGGCAGGATCGCGGTCTCCGACGCCGCCCGAAAGACGCTGGTGGAGCACCTGGGCGGCGACGCGGTGCTGATCCCGAACGGCGTCACGGTGCGCAGGTACGCCGAGGGCGAGCCGCTGCCGGGCTGGGGCCCCGACGGCAACGTGATCGGCTTCCTCGGGCGGATGGACGAGCCGCGCAAGGGCCTGGCCGTGCTGCTGGAGGCCTTCGCCCTGCTGGCCCCCGAGCGGCCCGCGCTGCGCCTGCTGATCGCCGGTCCGGGCGACCCCGACGACGTGCTCGGGCGGGTGCCCAAGCAGTTCCGGGACAGGGTCGGGCTGCTCGGCATGGTCAGCGAGGCCGACAAGGTGCGCGCCTACCACTCCGTGGACGTCTTCTGCGCGCCCAACCTCGGCGGGGAGAGCTTCGGGATCGTGCTCACCGAGGCCATGTCGGCCGGGGCGCCGATCCTCGCCAGCGACATCCCCGCCTTCCGGCGCGTGCTGGGGGACGGGCAGGCGGGGGCGCTGTTCGCGACCGGGGACGCCGCCGCCCTGGCCGGGGAGGCCGCCCGGCTGCTCGACGACCCCGAGCGACGCACGAAGCTCTCCGACGAGGCCCGCCAGGCGGTGTGGAAGTACGACTGGTCGACGGTCGCGCGGGAGGTCGTGCGCGTCTACGAGACGGTCACCCATGCCAGCGCGGGTGTGGTGGAGGACGTGTTGCCATGACGATCCGCAGCGATCAGGCCACGTGCCGGGAGGCGCCGGCGTGACCACGACCCTGATCCTCGTGGCGGCCGTGGTCGTCGTGCTGTTCGCCGTCTACGTCTCCTGGCGGGCCGGGCGGCTCGACCGCCTCCACATCCGCCTGGAGACCGCGCAGGCCGCGCTCGACGCCGCGCTGCTGCGCCGCGCCGCGGTCTGCCTGGAGCTCGCAGGCTCGCGCATCCTCGACCCCGCCACCTCGCTGGTGCTCGCCGCGGCCGCCCACGAGGCCCGTACGGCGGGGCCGGACGAGCGCGAGCACGCCGAGAGCGACCTGTCGAGGACGCTGCGGGCGGTGGTCGACCAGGAGCGGTTCCGGGAGAAGCTGGCCGAGCACGCCGCGGGCGCGGCGTTGCTGGAGGAACTGGACACGGCGGTCGCCAAGGTCGTCTACTCGCGCCGGTTCTACAACAACGCCGCCGGCGTCACCCGTACGGCGCAGCGGCGCTGGCTGGCCCGGACGCTGCGCCTGGCCGGGCACACCGATCCGCCCCGTTTCTTCGACATCGACGACGAACCGCCCGAATCCCTCGCTACTGGATAGTCACTTTTTGTCGGGTATTTCGGGCCGATCCCGGTAAGCTCATGCCGTTTCATTGCCATGCTGGTCAACGGGTCCGCGTGGGCCAGGTCCGTCGTGCCTGGTGGCGGGGGCTTTCCACCGGGAGGAGCGGGTACGGTGCGGGCAGGGATCGGCTTCACGCTGGCCATGGCGGTCATCCTGACCGCAACCGCGTGCTCGGGCGACGACAAGCCCGCCGCCCAGTCCCAGGACGCGAGCCCGCTGGCGTCCCCGTCGCCGACGCCGCCTCCCGAGCATCCGTTCACCGGCCGCCCCGTCGCCGCCCGCAAGCCGGTCCTCGCCGTGAAGATCGAGAACACCCACGCGGGCAAGCCGCAGCTGGGCCTGCGCAGCGCCGACGTCGTCTTCGTCGAGCAGGTCGAGGGCGGGCTCACCCGGCTCATGGCCATCTTCTCCTCCAAGCTGCCCGCGCAGGTGGGACCGGTCCGCAGCGCCCGCATCTCCGACCTGCACATCCTCCCGATGTTCGGCAAGCCCGCCCTGGCCTACTCCGGCGTGCAGACGAAGATGATCCCCTACGTCCAGAAGGCCTCGCTGTTCGACGTGTCCGACAGCCGGGTCCCCGGCGCCTACACCCGCGCGCCGGGCCGGGTCGCGCCGTACAACCTCGTCGGCAGCCCGAGGAAGCTGCTCGCCAAGGCGCCGCAGGCGAGCAAGGCGGACGACATCGGCTTCGTCTTCTCCGACGAACCGCCGGCCGGGGGCACGCCGCAGAAGAGCGTCACCGTCCGCTATCCGGCGGCCCGCTTCACCTTCGCCTGGTCGGCGGCGCAGAAGCGCTGGCTGGTGACGCAGGACGGCGAGAAGGACATGGCGGCCGAGGGCGGCCAGCAGGGCGCCCCGACGATCGTCATCCAGTGGGTGAAGACCGACCGCTCGGAGTTCCACGACTTCACCGGCAGCTACACCCCGCTCGTGCACACGGTCGGCAAGGGCACCGGCGTCGTGCTCAGGGACGGCCAGGCCTACCGGGTGAAGTGGTCGCGCGCATCGGAGAAGGAGGGCACCACCTACACCATGGCCGACGGCACGCCCATGCCGTTCGCCCGCGGCCAGGTCTGGGTGGTGCTCGCCTCGCGCAAGCCCGTCGCGCCATGATGGACAAAAGGCCCGGCCGGCTCTGACAAATGGGTGCGTCGGGTGCGGGATCGGCCAGCGCCTACCATGGAGGGGATTCCGTAGGCCCGCCGTCGTGAGGTAGCACCGTGTCCAGCAGCACGCCCGAAGTCAACGAGACCACCGCCGTCGGCACCGCCCGCGTGAAGCGCGGCATGGCCGAGATGCTCAAGGGCGGTGTCATCATGGACGTCGTCACCCCGGAGCAGGCCAAGATCGCCGAGGACGCCGGAGCCGTCGCCGTCATGGCGCTGGAGCGCGTCCCCGCCGACATCCGTGCCCAGGGCGGCGTGTCCCGGATGAGCGACCCCGACATGATCGAGGGCATCATCAACGCCGTCTCCATCCCGGTGATGGCCAAGGCCAGGATCGGCCACTTCGTCGAGGCCCAGGTGCTCCAGGCGCTCGGGGTCGACTACATCGACGAGTCCGAGGTCCTCACCCCGGCCGACTACGCCAACCACATCGACAAGTGGCAGTTCACCGTTCCCTTCGTGTGCGGGGCCACCAACCTCGGCGAGGCGCTGCGCCGCATCACCGAGGGCGCCGCCATGATCCGCTCCAAGGGCGAGGCCGGGACCGGCGACGTCTCCAACGCCACCACCCACATGCGCCAGATCCGGGGCGAGATCAAGCGCCTCACCTCGCTGCCCGAAGACGAGCTGTACGTCGCCGCCAAGGAACTGCAGGCGCCGTACGAGCTGGTGGCCGAGGTCGCCAAGAGCGGCAAGCTGCCGGTGGTGCTGTTCACCGCGGGCGGCATCGCCACCCCGGCCGACGCCGCGATGATGATGCAGCTCGGCGCCGAGGGCGTCTTCGTCGGCTCGGGCATCTTCAAGTCCGGCGATCCCGCCAAGCGCGCCGCCGCCATCGTCAAGGCCACCACGTTCTACGACGACCCCGACGTGATCGCCAAGGTCTCGCGCGGCCTGGGCGAGGCGATGGTCGGCATCAACGTCGACGACATCCCCGTGCCGCACCGCCTCGCCGAGCGCGGCTGGTAGACGGCCCAGGAAGCTCGGCACACAGGAGAGAGACGCTCGGCTGGGACATCCCGGCCGGGCGTTCTTGCTGTCCGCGCGCCGACGCCGGGATGGGCGTGCGGTGATGTCGCCTTTCGGAGGACCGATATCGTTCCGCCGATCTTTGCTCTCCTGTCACGATCGATCGTCAGGCTGCGGGCGTCCCCCCTCTGATCGTCACAGGGAGCCCAATTGCCCGGCCTCGATCGTCGTTCCTTCCTGGTCACCGGACTCGCCGCGGGCGCCGTCGCCGCGATCCCCGCCGCCGCCTCCGCGGCCCCCGCACCCACCCCCGAGGCGGCGGGTGAACTCGCCTCCCGAGACCTGCGCTCCGACCCCTTCACCCTCGGCGTGGCCTCGGGAGACCCCGACCACGCCGGCTTCGTGATCTGGACCCGCCTCGCCCCGCAGCCGCTGGCCGAGGACGGGCTCGGCGGCATGCCGCAGCGGGCCTTCCCCGTGCAGTGGCAGGTCTACGCCGACGAGAGTTGCCGCCGCGTGGTGCGGGCGGGCGTGGCCGAGGCGAGCCCGGAATGGGGGCACAGCGTCCACGTCGAGGTGGACCACCTGCAGCCCGGCAGGGAGTACTGGTACCGCTTCCGCCTCGGGCCGTACGTCTCACCGGCCGGCAGGGCCCTGACCGCGCCGCACCCGCTGTCGTTCGGCGGCCCGCTGACGATGGCCTTCGTGTCCTGCGCGCAGTTCGAGCACGGCTACTTCACCTCCTACCGCCGCCTCGCCGAGGACCACCCGGACCTGGTCCTCCATCTGGGCGACTACCAGTACGAGTACACCAAGAACACCTACGTCGCCGCCGGCGGCAACGTGCGCGACCACGAGGGGCCGGAGACGATGACGCTGGCGAACTACCGCCAGCGGCACGCGCAGTACAAGACCGACCCCGACCTGCAGGCCGCGCACGCCGGCGCGCCGTGGCTGGTCGTCTTCGACGACCACGAGGTGGACAACAACTGGGCCGACGAGATGCCGGAGCACCCGGAGGAGCAGCCCACCTTCCTCGAGCGCAGGGCCGCCGCCTTCCGCGCCTACTACGAGAACATGCCGCTGCGCCGCACCTCGGTGCCGCGCGGCATCGACATGCAGCTCTACCGGCGCGTCAGGTGGGGGGCGATGGCGAACTTCCACATGCTCGACACCCGGCAGTTCCGCGACGACCAGGGCTGCGGCGACGGCTACAAGGACTGCCCGGAGGCGGTCGACCCGGCCCGCTCGATCATGGGCTTCGAGCAGGAGGCGTGGCTGCTCGACGGGTTCCGCCGGTCGCGGGCCCGCTGGGACGTCATCGGCCAGCAGGTCTTCTTCGGCCAGCGCGACAACAACGCCGGCCCGGCGAAGATCACCAGCCAGGACGCCTGGGACGGCTACGTCGCCTCGCGGCAGCGTGTCACCCAGGGCTGGATCGACGCCGGCGTGCGCAACCCGGTCGTGCTCACGGGAGACGTGCACGCGCACTGGGCCGGCGACCTGAAGCTGGACTACGACGACCCGACCGGCCCCACGGTCGGGTCCGAGCTGGTGGCGACCTCCATCAGCACCACCGGCGACGGGGCCGACTCCGACCCGGCGGCGCACCCGTTCCTGAAGATCAACCCCCACCTGAAGTTCTACAACAACCAGCGCGGCTACGTCCTCACCAAGATCGACAAGGACGCGCTGACCGCCGACTTCAGGGTGGTGCCCGTCGTCTCGGCCCCCGGCTCCGAGGTGCGCACCAGGGCGACGTTCGTGATCGAGGACAGGGTGCCCGGCGTGCAGCAGACGTACCTGCGCCCGCTCGACCCCTCGATCGCGGCGCGGAGTGAGATGACGGCCGAGGACATGGTGGAGGCGACCGTTCGGCAGGAGACCGAGCGCCCCTGACGGCGCGCTGCGGCGGGCGGCGTCCCCTTTCCGGGGACGCCGCCCGCTTCGTCTGTCCCGGCCCGGCCACCGTTATGGTGACCTGCTATGACGACCGACGACACCGGACGGCTCGCCGAGAACCTGTCACGCGAGCTGCGCCACATCGTGATGCTGCTGCGCCGTACGACGGCCGGGCAGCCGGTCACCGCCCAGCAGTACTCCGTGCTCGGCTCCCTGGAGGACGGCGCGCGCCGGATGACCGACCTCGCCGAGGAGCACGGCGTGCAGCTCCCGACCATGAGCGTGCAGGTCAACCGTCTGGAAGAGGCCGGTCTCGTCGCGCGGGGCAGCGACGCCTCCGACGCGCGGGTGCGCACCGTCGAGCTGACGGGCGAGGGCCGCGACCGCCTCCGGGCCGTACGGCAGGCCAGGATCGCCTACCTGTCCGGCCGGCTGGGCGCGCTGACCCCCGAGGAACGCTCGGCCATCGCCCGCGCCCTCCCCGCCCTCGCGAAACTGGGTCGTGTCTGACAAAACATGCCCTGCTGCGCGATGGGCGGCCTTTGTCAGACACTCCCTGGCCGTGTCTGATTTATCGTTTTGGGCGGGCAAGACCGTGGCCATACGCTGAACAGGGCCACCACAGGAAGGGAAACCGTGACGTCCGCACCCAAGATCGGCGTGCTCGCCCTGCAGGGCGACGTGCGCGAGCACATCCGCGCTCTGGAGGAGTCGGGCGCGACCGCCACGCCGGTGCGCAGGCAGGAGGAGCTCGCCGCGGTGGACGCGCTGGTCGTCCCGGGCGGGGAGTCGACCACGATGTGGAAGCTCGCCACCACCTTCGAGCTGCTCGAACCGCTGCGGCTGCGGATCAAGGAGGGCATGCCCGCCTACGGCTCGTGCGCCGGAATGATCATGCTGGCCGACCGGATCGAGGGCGGCATCGAGGGCCAGGAGACGCTGGGCGGCATCGACATGGTGGTCCGCCGCAACGCCTTCGGCCGCCAGGTCGACTCGTTCGAGGCCGATCTCGACTTCGCCGGGCGCGCGACGATCAGGGCCGTCTTCATCCGCGCGCCCTGGGTCGAGTCCGTGGGGCCCGACGTGGAAGTGCTGGGCCGCACCGAAGCTGGGGATAGGATCGTCGCGGTCCGACAGGGACCGTTGCTCGCGACGTCCTTCCATCCGGAGCTGACCGGTGACGCGCGGGTGCACTCGTATTTTGTCGAAATGGTGAGGGAGCTCTAGGCGATGTCCGGCCACTCCAAATGGGCGACGACGAAGCACAAGAAGGCGGCGCTGGACTCCAAGCGCGGCAAGCTTTTCGCCAAGCTCATCAAGAACATCGAGGTCGCGGCCAGGACCGGCGGGCCCGACCCGGACGGCAACCCCACGCTGTTCGACGCCATCACCAAGGCCAGGAAGAACTCGGTCCCGATCGACAACATCGAGCGGGCCCGCAAGCGCGGCGGCGGCCTCGAGGCCGGCGGCGCCGACTGGCAGACGATCATGTACGAGGGCTACGCCCCCGGCGGCGTCGCGGTCCTCATCGAGTGCCTCACCGACAACCGCAACCGCGCGGCGTCCGAGGTGCGTGTGGCGCTGACCCGCAACGGCGGCTCGCTCGCCGACCCCGGCTCGGTGTCGTACATGTTCAACCGCAAGGGCGTCGTGATCGTGCCCAAGGGGTCGCTGACCGAGGACGACGTGCTCATGGCCGTCCTCGACGCGGGGGCCGAGGAGGTCAACGACCTCGGCGAGAACTTCGAGGTGGTCTGCGAGGCCTCCGACCTTATCCCCGTGCGCAAGGCGCTGCAGGACGCGGGCATCGACTACGAGTCGGCCGAGATGAGCTTCGTCCCCACGCTCAACGTCCCCCTCGACGAGGAGGGCGCCCGCAAGGTCTTCAAGCTCATCGACGCGCTCGAGGACAGCGACGACGTGCAGAACGTCTGGGCGAACTTCGACGTGAGCGACGAGGTCATGGAGAAGGTCGAGGCCTGACGCCGCAGGCGGGCACCGGCCCTCGGCTCCCAGCCGGCACAGCACCTCGGGTCCAGGCCGGCACAGAGCCTCGGCTCCAGGGCGGCGAGGGGGCGGAAAACGGGTGGCAGAGGCCGCCGGGGCCCGCATAGCTTGGCCGGTTGTGGAAATCCGTCATCTCACGAGCGACGACCTGGACGCCGTCCTCGACAACCGCAGGCGCGCCTTCGGCCCGCTGTCCGGCGGCGGCGCGGAGACCTGGCGCAAGCTCGTCTCCCCGATGCTGCCCGAGGGCCGTTACCTGGGCGCCTTCGACGGCCCCCGCCTCGTCGGCACGGCCAGGATCAACCCGTACGTCCAGTGGTGGCACGGCCGCCCCCTGTCGATGGGCGGCGTGGCGGGCGTGACGGTGGCGCCGGAGGACCGCGGCAGGGGCGTGGGCCGGGCGCTCACGCACGCGGCCATCGAGCGCTGCGCGGAGCTCGGCCACGCGGTCTCGGCGCTCTACCCGGCCACCACGCCGGTGTACCGGAGCGCGGGCTACGAGCACGCCGGCGTGCTTCAGCGGATCACCGTGCCCGCCGAGGCGCTGCGCACGGTGGGCGGCCCCGGCGGCGCGGCCGGCGCGGTCAAGCTGCGCCGGATGGGCCCCGCCGACGCGGCCGAGCTCGTGGCCCTGATCGGCAGGGTGCACGCCGCCAACCGCGCGAGCGGGCCGCTGTGCTTCGACGAGCGGACCTGGCGGCTGTGGCTGGAGGACGACGACGACTTCTGCTACCTGGCCGAGGACGGGTTCGTCGTCTACCGGTGGAGCGACGGGGACATCGAGGTCGACAACCTGCTGGCGGGGTCGGAGGCGACGGCCAGGGCCCTGTGGTCGATGGTCGGCAGCGCCTCGAGCGTCGCGACGTCGGTGACCGCCTGCGTCGACCCGGCCGACCCGGTGCTCTGGATGCTGCGGGAGCGGTCGAAGGACGAGGTCGCCCAGACCCGGTGGATGTTCCGGCTGATCGACCTGCCCGCCGCCGTCGAGGGGCGCGGCTTCCCCGCCGGAGTACGCGTCGAGACCCCGATCGAGGTGACCGACTCCCTGCGCCCGGGCAACGCGGGCGCGTGGCTGCTGCGGGTGGACGGCGGCGCCGGCGCCGTGACGCGGCGCGAGACGCCTTCCGGGGACGCGACGCGGCTCACGATCGGCGGGATGTCCGCGCTGTTCGCCGGCGTGCCCACGGCCACGCTCCGCCGCGCCGGTCTGCTGAGCGGCGGCTCTCCCGACGCCGACGACGCGCTGGACGCCGCGTTCGGCTGCGCCGCGTACATGATCGATTACTTCTGACGCGCCCGCGCGGCCGCTGATCGCGATAGAGTGACCGGCCGAACAGATGTTCGGCGTAGCGGCGGCCGCGCCGCCGGGATCAGGGAGGCGTGCCGGTGCGGTTGCCCCAACTGCGGGTGATGGGCGTGGACCCGGGGCTGACGCGGTGCGGTCTCGGCGCCGTGGAGGGCCGTGCGGGCGCGCCGCTGAGCCTGTTGTCGGTCGGGGTGGTCCGCACCCCGACCGACGACGACATCGGGTCCCGGCTGGTCGTCATCGAGGCGGAGATCGAGCGCTGGCTCGACGAGATCAGGCCCGACGCGGTCGCCGTCGAGCGGGTCTTCGCCCAGCACAACGTCCGTACGGTCATGGGGACGGCACAGGCGTCGGCCGTCGCGATCGTCTGCGCGGCCCGGCGGGGGCTGCCGGTCGCGCTGCACACGCCGAGCGAGGTCAAGGCCGCCATCACCGGCAACGGCAACGCCGACAAGAAGCAGGTCGGCACGATGGTCACCCGGCTGCTGCGGCTCGACGCCATGCCCAAGCCCGCGGACGCGGCCGACGCGCTCGCCCTGGCCATCTGCCACGTCTGGCGCGGCGGCGTGCAGCACCGCCTGGCCGACGCCCTGGCCCGGGCCCGTTCCGGGGGTGGGGGCCCCGCAGGCTCTGGTAGGACTGGGAGGCCCGGCGAAGTCGCGGCCGGGCGTCCGGACCGGGGAGGGAGCACGCGGTGATCGCATCCGTTGCGGGGCAGGTGGCGGCGATCGGCGCCGACAGCGCCGTGGTCGAGGTGGGCGGCGTCGGGATGCTCGTCCACTGCACCCCTGGCACCCTGGCCGGGCTGCGCGTCGGCGAACCCGCCCGGCTGTCCACCTCGCTCGTCGTCCGCGAGGAATCGCTCACTCTGTACGGGTTCGCCTCCGACGACGAGCGCACGGTCTTCGAACTGCTCCAGACGGCCAGCGGGGTCGGGCCGCGCCTGGCCCTGGCCATGCTCGCGGTCCACGCGCCCAACGCGCTGCGGGTCGCGGTGGCGAGCGCCGACATCAAGGCCCTGACGATGGTGCCCGGCATCGGCCAGAAGGGCGCGCAGCGCATCGTGCTCGAACTCAAGGACAAGCTCGGCACCCCGGCGGCGGCCGTCGACGCCGCGATCAACGGCGCGGCGGCGCCGCCCGTGTGGCGCGATCAGGTCCACGCGGGACTGGTCGGGCTCGGCTACTCGTCCAGGGACGCCGACGAGGCGGTCGCGGCGGTCACCGCGGAGGCCGAGGCGGAGGTCGCGGCCGGCCGCGCCCCGCAGGTGGCCGCGCTGCTCAAGTCCGCCCTGCGGGCGCTGAGCGTACGGTGACCTCGTGACGGGCCGGGCCTCGCGCGCCGTGCGGGGCGCGCGGCGGGCTGACGGATCATGAAAGTTTCACCGGGAAGCGGACGGGTCCCGGCAGGCCGAGCGGATGGTGTCGAGTGAGCTTCGAGCGGGATCTCGTGTCGCCGGAGCCGGAGGGCGACGAGCGGGCGATCGAGGCCGCGCTGCGCCCCCGGCGCCTGGACGAGTTCATCGGGCAGGGCCGGGTGCGCGAGCAGCTGTCGCTGGTGCTGGAGAGCGCCCTGCGCCGCAACCGCCCGCCCGACCACGTCCTGATGAGCGGCGGCCCCGGGCTCGGCAAGACGACGCTCGCCATGATCATCGCCTCCGAGCTCGGCGCGCCGCTTCGGATGACCTCGGGCCCGGCGCTGGAGCGCGCGGGCGACCTCGCCGCGATCCTGTCCACGCTGACCGAGGGCGAGGTCCTGTTCATCGACGAGATCCACCGCATGGCCCGCCCGGCGGAGGAGATGCTCTACCTCGCCATGGAGGACTTCCGGGTGGACATCGTCGTCGGCAAGGGCCCCGGCGCCACCTCGATCCCCCTCGACATCGCCCCGTTCACGCTGGTCGGAGCCACCACCAGGGCCGGGTTGCTGCCCGCGCCGCTGCGCGACAGGTTCGGCTTCACCGCCCACATGGACTTCTACGAGGTGGCCGAGCTGGAGCAGGTGCTGCGGCGCTCGGCGCGGCTGCTGTCGGTGGAGCTGCCGGACGAGGGCGCCCACGAGATCGCCCGGCGCTCGCGCGGCACGCCCCGCATCGCCAACCGCCTGCTCCGGCGGGTGCGCGACTTCGCCGAGGTCCGGGCGGAGGGCGTGATCACCCGGGAGGTCGCGGCGGCGGCGCTCAACCTCTACGAGGTCGACGCCGAGGGGCTGGACCGGCTCGACCGGGCCGTGCTCGACGCGCTGCTGCGCAAGTTCGGCGGCGGCCCGGTGGGCCTGTCGACGCTCGCGGTGGCCGTGGGGGAGGAGCCGGAGACCGTCGAGGTCGTGGCCGAGCCCTTCCTGGTGCGGCAGGGGCTGCTGGCCCGCACCCCGAGGGGCCGCGTCGCCACCGCCGCCGCCTGGGCGCATCTCGGCCTGACTCCGCCTCCTGACGCGGTCGGGTCGGTGGCGGTGCCCACGCTCTTCGACGACGCCTGAACGCCGGCGCGGCGGCTGGAAGTGGAAACCGGGGCAAAGAGGTAACAGACCGATTGCGAAGCCCATGAAACGGGAACTTTCCTGCCCGCCGAGCCGTGGGTTCGTTGCCGGGCTTCAGCGTGCTCGCATACACTGCGTGGCTTGACTGGCCGCACACGCGAGAAGTCGCGGTGGCCCGCGTGTGAAGCGCACAAGACCTCCGGCGTCAGGCCGGTTCATCACGTTACGGAAGGGTGGCCCCCGTGGGTAACAACCCGCTTGGGACGTTCCTGCCACTGATCTTGCTGGTAGTGGTTTTCTACTTCCTCCTGATCCGTCCGCAGCGCAAGCGGCAGCAGGAGCAGATCCAGATGCAGAACTCCCTCACCCCGGGCGTCCGGGTCATGACCACGACAGGACTGTTCGCGACGGTCGTCGCCCTGCAGGACGACGACGTCGTGCTGGAGGTGGCCCCCGGCGTCGAGACCCGCTGGACCAAGGCGGCGATCGGCCGGGTGCTCACTCCCGTGGACGAGGTGACGGACGGGGAGGCCGAGGAGACCGTGACGGACGCTCCCGACACGGGGAACGGTGACGATACGAGCACCAAGCAGTCCTGAGTAGGCTGATCACAACCTTTCGACGAAAGAACTGACCTCCAGTGGCCCCACCGACCAGTAGCCAGAGCAAGCCTGGACGCACACTCCTGTTGCTCCTTGCGCTCATCCTCGTCATGGGCGCGACGGTCGCCCTCCAGAAGGCGTTCGTCCCCAAGTTCGGCCTCGACCTCGCGGGCGGCACGACCGTGACGCTCTCGCCGGTCACGGCGAACGGGAAGGCGCCGTCCCAGGAGAGCCTCGACCGAGCCGTGACGATCATCCGGCAGCGCGTCAACGGCACCGGCATCTCCGACGCCCAGGTCGCGAAGTCGAACGACAACATCGTGATCCAGATCCCGGGCGCGGGCCGTGACGAGGCGCTGCGGCTGGTGTCGACCACCGCCGAACTGCGTATGCGGCAGGTCCTCGCGGTGGCCGCCGCCACGAACCAGCCGGCGCAGGTGCCCACCGCGGCTCCCACGCCCAGCGGGTCGGCGGCGGCGACGCCCGCGGCCACGTCGAAGGCGTCCACGCCGGCCGGGCAGAGCGCGGCCCCGAACGGCAACGCGACCCCGGCGGGCCGTGCCCTGTCGAAGGCGCTGACCGCGCCGTCGCCGGACCCGAGCACCTCGGCGAGGGCCACGAACCACCACAGGGCCGGCGCGGGAGCCGCACGCGCCAACCGGGCCAAGGCGTCGCCCTCGGCCGCTCCCAGCCCCACGCCGACGGCCGCTCCGCAGGACACGGGCGACCCACTGGCCGGTCAGGACACCAGCGGCATCGACCCGGCGCTGCTCGCCGAGTTCCGCAAGATCGACTGCACCGCGAAGAACCGCGGCCAGGGCGCCATCGACGACCCGAACAAGCAGATCGTCGCCTGCAGCGACGACGGCTCGGCCCGCTACATCCTGGACAAGGCCGCGGTGCAGGGCACCGAGATCAGCGGCGCGCAGGCGGGCACCGACCCCACCACCGGTGAGTGGATCGTCCAGGTCGACTTCAAGTCCAAGGGCGCCACGCTGTTCGCCGACATCACCCGGCGCATCACCAGCCTGCCGGCCCCGCGCAACCAGCTCGCCAACGTGCTGGACGGCGTCGTCATCGTCGCTCCGACGATCGAGGAGGCCATCCCCGGCGGCAGCGCCCGCATCTCCGGCAGCTTCACCCAGAAGACCGCCACCGAGCTGGCCGACCAGCTCAAGTACGGCGCGCTGCCGCTGAAGTTCCAGCAGAGCTCGGTCGTGTCGGTCTCCTCGACCCTCGGCCAGGACCAGCTGAGAGGCGGTCTCATCGCCGGCGCGCTCGGCCTGATCGTCGTCGTGATCTACCTGCTGCTCTACTACCGCGGCCTGGGGCTCATCGGCATGGCGAGCCTGTGCGTGGCCACCGTGTTCACCTACCTGACGGTGGACGTGCTGAGCCACAACGCCGGCTTCCGGCTCTCGCTGCCGCACATCATCGGTCTGGTGGTCTCGATCGGCATCACCGCGGACTCGTTCATCGTCTACTTCGAACGGATCCGCGACGAGATCAAGGAGGGCCACCGCACGCTGCGCTCGGCGGTGGAGGTGGCCTGGCGGCGGGCCCGGCGGACCATCCTGGTCGCCGACGCCGTCATGTTCATCGCCGCGGTGGTGCTCTTCTACCTGGCGGTCGGCGACGTGGCCGGCTTCGCGTTCGCGATGGGCCTGACGACGCTCATCGACATCGTGGTGGTGTTCCTGTTCACCAAGCCGCTGATGTCCCTCGTGGCGCGGTTGCGGTTCTTCTCGAAGGGCCACAAGCTGTCCGGACTCGACGCGGAGCGCATGGGCCGCACCAGCCCCGCCGAGCAGACCCTGCAGGAGGCGTGATGCCGGGAGTGATCAGCCGCCTCTACCGCGGCGACATCAACATCGACTTCGTCGGCAAGCGCAAGATCTGGTACGGCCTGTCGGTGTTCCTGCTGGCCGTCTCCATCCTGGGCCTGGCGCTGAACGGGCTGAACCTGGGCGTGGAGTTCCGCGGCGGCTCGGTCTTCGACTTCACGCGCACGCCCGGCTCCAGCATCGAACAGGTCCGCGAGACCGTCGCGGACGCCGGACCTCACCAGGTCATCGTGCAGCAGGCCGGGCCGAACTGGCGGGTCACCACCGAGAGCCTCAAGGGCGACGAGGTGACCAAGGTCCAGCAGACGGTCGCCCAGAAGTACGGCATCACGGAGGACCAGGTCAGCTCGCAGGTCATCGGTGCGACCTGGGGTGGCGAGGTCTCGCAGAAGGCCTGGATCGGCCTCGCGGTCTTCATGATCGCGATCATGCTCTACCTGTCGGTGGCCTTCGAGTGGCGGATGGCCCTCGCGGCGATCGTCGCCCTCGTCCACGACCTCGTGATCACTGCGGGCGTCTACGCCTGGTCGGGCTTCGAGGTCACCCCGGCGACCATGCTCGGCTTCCTCACGATCCTCGGTTACTCGTTGTACGACGCGGTCGTCGTCTTCGACATGATCAAGGAGGTCACGGGCAAGCTCGGCACGAGCGCGAAGATGACCTACACGCAGGCCGCCAACAACGCGCTCAGCCACACGCTGATCCGGTCGCTGAACACCTCGCTGGTGGCGATCCTGCCGGTGGCGGCGATCCTGTTCATCGGCACCACGCTGCTCGGCGCCGGCACGCTGAAGGACCTGTCGCTGGCCCTGTTCGTCGGCATGATCGTCGGCACCTACTCGTCGTTGTGCGTGGCGACGCCGATCCTGGTCACGCTGAAGGAGCGGGAGCCCAAGTGGCAGGCGCTGGCCCAGCGGGTGCAGGCCAAGGAGGCCTCCGCCGCCAAGGCCGCCCGCACGGCCAAGGAGCCCGTCTCCGCCGGCTCGCAGAACGTCACCGCCTCGGAGAAGCGCAAGAAGCGCTGATTCAGGCTCGCGTCGCAGGCGCCCCCGGAACCCGCCCGGTTCCGGGGGCGCCTTCGTGTCCCGGTCGCCCCGTCCGCGCCTTTCCGCCGTGCGATGCACCGCTCCGTCCGGGCGGATCCCGCCGGTCGCGGCACTAGGCTTGGGCGTCGTGACTGACTGGACGGCTCTCATCAGGGATGTCCCGGACTACCCCAAGCCGGGCATCCTCTTCAAGGACATCACGCCGCTGCTGGCGGACCACGCGGCCTTCACGCAGGTCGTGGACGAGCTCGGGGACGGCCTGGCGTTCGACAAGGTGGTCGGCATCGAGGCGCGGGGCTTCATCCTCGCCGCGCCGGTGGCCTACCGCAGCGGTGCGGGGTTCGTACCAGTGCGCAAAAAGGGCAAATTGCCCTCCGACACGTACGAGGCGTCCTATGATCTGGAGTACGGCTCCGCGACGATCGAGGTGCACGCCGACGCCTTCGACCCCGGCGACCGGGTTCTGATCGTGGACGACGTCCTCGCCACGGGCGGCACGGCCAGGGCGGCCGTGGAGCTGGTCAGAAGGACGGGCGCGGAGGTCGTGGCCGCGTCCTTCCTGATGGAGCTGTCCTTCCTCTCCGGCCGCGATCGGCTGCCGGGCCTGGACGTCCGCACCCTGCTCGCCGTCTGAGCCGCGCGGGCCGGTCAGGGGGCACGCGGCCGAGAGTGCTGTGGCAGCACGGATACACTGTGGAATCTGGACTCGACGTGAGGAGTCTGTGTGCCCCGTGATGTGGTCGTGCCCGACAGCGCGCGGGTCGATCGCGGAGTGACCTCCCGCGACGCCCCCGAGCCCGTCGCAGACGTGCCCCCTGACGCGGCGCGCGACCCCGCGGCGGTCCCGGAGGACAAGCCGGCGTCGCCGGCCACGCGACGGAGGCTCGCCCGTTTCGGGGGGCAGTGGGGTGCTATGAATCCGGTGTTGGAGCCGCTCTTCAAGACGGTCCGTGCCACCCATCCCAAGGCGGACCTGCGGCTGATCGAGCGCGCGTACGACGTCGCCGCGTATCACCACCGCGATCAGAAGCGCAAGAGCGGCGACCCGTACATCACCCACCCGCTCGCGGTGGCGACGATCCTGGCGGAGCTGGGCACGGACGACGAGACGCTGTGCGCCGCCCTGCTGCACGACACCGTGGAGGACACGGCCTACAGCCTCGACGAGTTACGAGCCGACTTCGGCGACAACATCGCGTTGCTCGTCGACGGCGTGACCAAGCTCGACAAGGTGAAGTTCGGCGACGCGGCGCAGGCCGAGACCGTGCGCAAGATGGTCGTCGCGATGTCGCGCGACATCCGCGTGCTGGTGATCAAGCTGGCCGACCGGCTGCACAACATGCGGACCATGCGCTACATGCCCGAGCACAAGCGCCAGCAGAAGTCCCGGGAGACGCTGGAGATCTTCGCGCCGCTGGCCCACCGGCTCGGCATGAACACCATCAAGTGGGAGCTGGAGGACCTCGCGTTCGCCATGCTCTACCCGAAGCGGTACGACGAGATCGCCCGGATGGTGTCGGAGCGTGCGCCGCGCCGCGACCTGTTCCTGCACGAGGTCATCGAGAAGGTCTCCGCCGACCTGCGCGAGGCGAAGATCAAGGCGACCGTGCGCGGCCGGCCCAAGCACTACTACTCGATCTACCAGAAGATGATCGCCAAGGGCGTGGCCTTCGACGACATCTACGACCTGGTGGGGATCCGCGTCCTGGTCGACACGGTCCGCGACTGCTACGCCGCGCTCGGAACGATCCACGCCCAGTGGAAGCCGGTGCCGGGGCGGTTCAAGGACTACATCGCCATGCCCAAGTTCAACATGTACCAGTCGCTGCACACGACGGTCATGGGACCCGAGGGCAAGGCCATCGAGCTCCAGATCCGCACGCGGGCCATGCACAACCGCGCCGAGTACGGCGTGGCCGCGCACTGGAAGTACAAGGAGGAGATGACCGGCGCCGGCCCCGGCAAGGTCAAGCAGGTCAACGACATGGCCTGGCTGCGCCAGCTCCTCGACTGGCAGAAGGAGACCTCCGACCCCGGGGAGTTCCTGGAGTCGCTGCGCTTCGACCTGTCGGTCTCGGAGGTGTTCGTCTTCACCCCGCGCGGCCAGGTGATCGCCCTGCCCGAGGGCGCCACCCCGGTCGACTTCGCATACGCCGTGCACACCGAGGTCGGCCACCGATGTATCGGCGCGCGGGTGAACGGCAGGCTGGTCCCGCTGGAGTCCCGCCTCGGCAACGGCGACACCGTCGAGATCTTCACGTCGAAGTCGCCGGACGCGGGACCGTCGAGAGACTGGCTGAAGTTCGTCAAGAGCGGCCGGGCCCGCAACAAGATCCGCCAATGGTTCACCAAGGAGCGCCGCGAGACCGCCATCGAGGCGGGCAAGGAGGCCATCGGGCGGGCCATGCGCAAGCAGGGCCTGCCGCTGCAGCGGCTCATGTCCGGCGAGGCGCTGCTGGCCCTGGCCAGGGACCTGCGTTACGCCGACGTCTCGGCCCTGTACGCGGCCGTCGGCGAGGGGCACCTCACCGCGCAGTCGGTCGTGGACAAGCTCGTACAGGCCCTGGGCGGCGTCGAGGGTGCCGAGGAGGACATCGCCGAGGCCCAGGTCCCCACGCGGCTCAAGGGCCGTCTGAGGGCCAACTCGAACGCCGGTGTGATGGTCGCGGGCGACCCGGACGTGTGGGTCCGCCTGTCGCGCTGCTGCACCCCGGTGCCGGGAGACGAGATCGTCGGGTTCGTCACGCGGGGGCACGGCGTCTCCGTGCACCGCACCAACTGCCCCAACGTGGAGCAGCTCAGCGCACACCCCGACCGGCTGGTGCAGGTCTCCTGGTCGCCCGGGGACGACTCGGTCTTCCTCGTCGCCATCCAGGTGGAGGCGCTCGACCGGCCCCGCCTGCTGTCGGACGTCACGCGGACCCTGTCCGACCAGCACGTGAACATCCTGTCGGCCTCGGTGACGACCAGCCGCGACCGGGTGGCGATCAGCAAGTTCACCTTCGAGATGGGCGACCCCAAGCACCTCGGCCACGTGCTCAAGGCGGTGCGCAACGTCGCGGGTGTCTACGACGTCTACCGCGTGACCAGCTGAGGGCCCCCCGCCCTGCGGCGGGGCGTCCGCACCGGGCGGCGGACATGCGAAACCCGGCGTGACACGAGGTCACGCCGGGTCGCGCGCGAAGCGGGTCAGGAGAACTCGGCGAGCGTGCGCTCGGCCTCCTGGAGCCAGGAGCGGCGGGCGGACAGCGCCTCCTCGGCCTCCTTGACGTCCTTGTCCCGGCCGGCCGCCTGGGCCTTGGTCAGCCGCGTCTCCAGCTGGTCGATGGACCTGCGGAGCTGGTTGACCGTGTCCTGGGCACGGGCCCTGGCCTCGGGGTTGGAGCGCTTCCACTCGCTCTCCTCGGCCCTGCGGACCGCGTCGTCGACCTTGCGCAGCCCGCCCTCCAGGCGGTCGCGCTGGTCGCGCGGCACCGGTCCCGCGGCCTCCCAGCGCTCCAGGATGCCCCGAAGCGCCGATCGCGCCGAACGCGCGTCGGTGACCGGCAGCAGCTTCTCGGCCTCGGCCAGCAGGGCCTCCTTCACCTCCGCGTTGGCCGCGAAGGAGGCGTCCCGCTCCGCGAACACCGCGGAGCGGGCCTGGAAGAACTGGTCCTGGGCGCCCTTGAAGCGCGCCCACAGCTCGTCCTCGACCTCGCGGGAGGCGCGTCCCGCGGCCTTCCACTGGCGCATCAGCTCCCGGTAGGCCGCCGCGGTGGCGTTCCAGTCCGTCGAGTCCGCCAGCGCCTCCGCCTCGCTCACGATGCGCTCCTTGGCGCCGCGCACCGCGTCGCGCTGCTGGTCGAGCGAGGAGAAGTACGCCTTGCGCCGCTTGGCGAAGGCCGTGCGCGCCGTGGACAGCCTCTTCCACAGCGTCGCCTCGGTGGCCCGGTCGACCCGCTCGGCGGCCTTCCACTCGTCGACGAGCTGCCGCAGCCGCTCGCCGCCGGACTTCCAGTGCGTCGTCTCCTCGGCGATGCGCTCGGCCTCGGCGACGATGCGCTCCTTCACCTCGCGCGCGTGCGCCCGGGCCTGGTCGCGCGCGGCCCGCAGCTCCTCGCGCCGCTTGCCGACCAGCTCGGTCAGCGCCGTCAGCCGGTCCTGCAGCGAGCCGAGGTCGCCGACCGCGTGGGCGTCGGTCACCGTCTCCCGCAGCTTGGCGATGCTCGCCTCGGCCTGGGCCGGCGCGAGGTCGGTGCCGCGCACCCGCTGCTCCAGGAGCTGCACCTGGCCCGCCAGCTCGTCGAACTTCCGGCGGTAGTAGGCCAGCGCCTCCTCCGGCTCACCGGCCTGCCAGGACCCGACGGCCCGTTCTCCCTCAGCCGTACGCACGTAGACGGTGCCGTCCTCGTCTACCCGGCCCCACGGGTCGGTGCTCACCGTGTCCTCCCGCACTTGAATCAGCCTCCAGGGCTCGATGTGCCCTTGGTTGTATTACGTCAGCTCTTGCTGGTGATTGTCACGTCTTTGATGACCACGGGCTGCTTCGGGGCACCAGTGCCGTCCCCGCCGGCACTGGGGATGACGCCCTTCTTGGCGACCTTGTCCACGATTTCGAGTCCTTTGGTCACCGTACCGAAAGGCGTGTAGTCCGGGCTCAGCCCGGTGTCCCCGAACACGATGAAGAACTGGCTTCCGTTGGTGTTCGGGCCGCTGTTCGCCATCGCGAGCACGCCCCGCGTGTACTTCGCGCCCGCGAGGTTCTCGTTGGCGAAGCGGTAGCCGGGACCGCCCTGGCCGTCGGTCGGGTTCTTGCCGTCGGCCTTGGCCAGCGGGTCGCCGCACTGCAGGATCGGGAAGTCCGTGCCCATCCGGTGGCACTTCGTGTCGTCGAAGTAGTCCTTGGAAGCCAGGAACTTGAACGAGTTGACCGTGCAGGGCGCCTTCTCGCTGTCCAGCCTCGCGACGATGTCGCCGAGGTTGGTCTTGATGGTCATGGTCGCCGGGGCGGTGCTCACCTTCTCCGGCGGCAGGCCGACGTTCTTGACCTGACCGCTGCCCTCGTCGGCGACGTAGCCGCAGGTGCCCTTGGCCGGGTCGTAGGGCTTGGGGTCGTTCGCCAGGGGCTTGCTGCTCGCCGACGCCGACGCGGACGCCGTGGCGTTGCCGTCCTCGCGGCCGAGGAGGGTCGTCGCCGCCACCACGCCGCCGATCACCACCACCACGGCCGCGGTGGTGCCTATGATCGCGGCGCGCCGCGACTTCTGCTCGCGTTCCGCGCGTGCGCGCAGCTGCCGTTCGTAGTGTTCCCGGGCCAGCTGCTTCTGCCGGTCCTTGCCGGTGACCACTTCGACCTCCCGACTCGTCCTGTTTCCCATGGTCGTACGCCCGGACGCGATCTCGCCGGCGCGTGCCCGCCACACCCGGGAGGTACTCCGGGGACGGCGGCCCGTTCTATAGCATCCGGCTCGACTGCTCCAAGAATGACTATTGAGGTGGGCGAATCGTATCGGCTGACGGGTATTGGTTCGCAGCCTGCCGACCCGCACCGGTACCCTTCGGTTACATTCGCTCGCGCAATCCTTGATTGATCCGTAGAGACGCAGAGGCCGCTTCCGTGCTCGTCGCCGGGTTTCCCGCAGGGTCGTTCCAGACCAACTGTTATGTCGTCGCTCCCGCAGCAGGCGAGGAGTGCGTGGTCATCGACCCAGGTCAGGACGCCGTGGAGGATCTCGACGCGCTGCTGCGCGAGCACCGGCTGAAGCCGGTCGCGGTGCTGCTCACCCACGGTCACATCGATCACGTGTGGTCGGTGGCCCCGGTGTGCGGCGCCCGCGACGTGCCCGCGTGGATCCACCCGGAGGACCGCGACCTGCTGTCGGACCCGGCGAAGGGGTTCCCGCCGCAGGCGGGCCAGGTGTTCGGCGGGTTGAAACTTTCCGAGCCGGACGACGTGCGGGAGCTGGCCGACGAGGCCGTGCTGTCGCTGGCCGGGCTCGAGCTCACGGTCGAGCACAGGCCGGGCCATACCAGGGGGTCGGTGACGTTCCGGACGCCCGTCGAGGACACCCAGATCCTGTTCGCGGGCGACCTGCTGTTCGCCGGCTCCATCGGCCGTACCGACCTGCCCGGCGGCGACTACGCCGCCATTCTGCGCAGCCTCGCCAAGACGCTGACGCTGCCGGACGAGACCACGGTCCTGCCCGGCCACGGACCTCAGACGACCATCGGCCGCGAGCGCGCGACCAACCCCTTCCTCAGGGACGTCGCGCCGCACGCAGGCCCGACCAGGGGATTGTGATGACCTTTCAGGCGCCCAAGGGCACCTTCGACTGGATGCCTCCGCGTTCGGAGTGGGCTCTCGCCGTACGGGACGCCCTGGCCGCGCCGGCCCGCCGCGCCGGCTACGGCTACATCGAGACGCCGGCCTTCGAGGACACGGCGCTGTTCTCGCGCGGCGTCGGCGAGTCGACCGACATCGTGACCAAGGAGATGTACACGTTCACGAGCCGGGGCGGCCAGTCGCTGACGCTGCGCCCCGAGGGCACCGCGAGCGTGATGCGGGCCGTGCTCGAGCACGGTCTGTACGGCGGGCCGCTGCCGATCAAGCTCTGGTACTCAGGCAGCTACTTCCGCTACGAGCGGGCCCAGGCGGGGCGTTACCGCCACTTCTCCCAGGTGGGGGCGGAGGCCCTGGGGGCCGAGGACCCGGCGCTCGACGCCGAGCTGATCGTGCTGGCGATGGACGGCTACGCCTCGCTGGGCCTGCGCGGCGTCCGGCTGCTGCTGAACTCGCTGGGCTGCAAGGAGTGCCGCCCGGCCTACCGCGCCGCGCTGCAGGACTTCCTGCGCGGCCTGGACCTCGACGAGCCCACCCGCAACCGGATCGAGATCAACCCGCTGCGGGTGCTCGACGACAAGCGCCCCGAGGTGCGCGCGCAGCTGGAGAACGCGCCGCTGGTCACCGATCACCTGTGCGGGGCCTGCAAGGCCTACCACGAGGAGGTCAGGGGCCTGCTGACGGCCGCCGGCGTGGCCTACGAGGACGACCCCCGGCTCGTGCGCGGCCTGGACTACTACACGCGTACGACCTTCGAGTTCCTGCACGACGGCCTGGGCGCCCAGTCGGCGGTCGGCGGGGGTGGGCGTTACGACGGGCTGAGCGAGCAGATCGGCGGCCCGGCGCTGCCGAGCGTGGGCTGGGCCCTCGGGGTGGACCGCACGGTGCTGGCGATGGAGGCCGAGGGCCTGCTGGCCGAGCGCCCCCGCGGCGTCGAGGTGTTCGCCGTGCCGCTCGGCGAGGAGGCCAGGCGGCGCGTGTTCCCGCTCGTGAGCGAGCTGCGCAGGGCCGGTCTCGCGGTCGACATGGCCTTCGGCGGCCGTGGCGTCAAGGGCGCGATGAAGGCCGCCGACCGCAGCGGCGCGCGGTACGCGCTCATCCTCGGCGACCGAGATATCGAGGCGGGAGCCGTGCAAGTGAAGGACCTGACCACAGCCGACCAGACCGCGGTTCCGCTCGCGGAGGTCGTCGAGTTCTTGAAGGGGAAACTCTCGTGATCCGCACCCACGAGGCAGGCGCGCTCCGCAAGGAGCACGCGGGCCAGAAGGTGACGCTGGCCGGATGGGTGGCGCGCCGGCGCGACCACGGCGGCGTGGTCTTCATCGACCTGCGCGACGCCTCCGGCTCCGCCCAGGTGGTCTTCCGCGAGGAGGACCACGCTCACGACCTGCGCGCGGAGTACTGCGTGAAGGTCACAGGCGAGGTACGCCGGCGCCCGGCAGGCAACGAGAACCCCGATCTGCCCACGGGCGAGATCGAGGTCGTCGCCTCCGAGGTGGAGGTGCTGAGCGAGTCGGCGCCGCTGCCGTTCCCGATCGAGGGCAGCGCGGGCGTGTCGGAGGAGGCGCGGCTGAAGTACCGCTACCTCGACATCCGCCGCCAGAAGATCGCCGACGCGCTGCGGATCCGCTCGCAGGCGACCTACCTCGCCAACGAGGTCATGCGCGAGCGCGGGTTCGTCTACGTCGAGACCCCGAACCTGACCCGCTCGACGCCCGAGGGCGCCCGCGACTTCCTGGTGCCCGTGCGGCTCCAGCCGGGCAACTGGTACGCCCTGCCGCAGTCGCCGCAGCTGTTCAAGCAGCTCCTCATGGTCTCCGGCCTGGAGCGCTACTACCAGCTCGCCCGTTGCTTCCGCGACGAGGACCTGCGGGCCGACCGGCAGCCCGAGTTCACCCAGATCGACATCGAGATGTCGTTCGTGGACCAGGACGACGTGATCGAGCTGGGCGAGGCGCTCATCGGGCGGATCTGGAAGGAGACGCTCGGCTACGAGCTGCCGACGCCGCTGCCCCGGATGACGTACGCCGAGGCGATGGCGCGGTATGGCTCGGACAAGCCGGACCTGCGCTTCGGCGTCGAGCTGACCGACCTCACGGACTACTTCTCCGGCACCTCCTTCCGCGTGTTCCAGGCGCCGTACGTGGGCGCGGTCGTGATGCCGGGCGGCGCCTCGCAGACCCGCAAGGAGCTCGACGCCTGGCAGGAATGGGCCAAGTCGCGCGGCGCGCGCGGCCTGGCGTACGTGCTGGTGCAGGAGGACGGCACGCTGGGCGGCCCGGTGGCCAAGAACCTCTCGGAGACCGAGCTGGGCGGCCTCGCCGAGGCGACCGGCGCCAAGCCCGGCGACGCGATCTTCTTCGCGGCCGGCGCGCGCGCGGCCTCCCGCGACCTGCTCGGCGCGGCCCGTCTGGAGATCGGCCGCCGCTGCGACCTGATCGACGAGTCGCAGTGGTCGTTCCTGTGGATCGTCGACGCCCCGATGTTCGAAGAGGACGGCGAGGGCGGCTGGACCCCGGTCCACCACCCGTTCACCTCGCCCAAGCCGGAGTGGGCCGACACCTTCCAGGACAACCCGGGCGAGGCCCTGGCGTACGCGTACGACATGGTCTGCAACGGCATGGAGATCGGCGGCGGCTCGATCCGTATCCACCGCGCCGAGATGCAGCAGCGCGTGTTCGACGTGCTCGGCATCTCCAAGGAGGAGGCCGAGAGCAAGTTCGGCTGGCTGCTTGAGGCGTTCAAGTACGGCCCGCCGCCGCACGGGGGCATCGCCTACGGCTGGGACCGCGTCTGCATGCTGCTGGCGGGCGGCGAGTCGATCCGGGACGTGATCGCGTTCCCGAAGACGGCGTCCGGCTACGACCCGCTGAGCGGGGCGCCCACCCCGATCAGCCCGGAGCAGCGCAAGGAGGCCGGCGTGGACGCCAGGCCGAAGGCCGACAAGCCCGAGTCGGCGTAGCAGAACGTGAGACGGCCCCCGCGACATCGATCGCGGGGGCCGTCTCGCGTCCGGGGCCGGTCAGATGACGGCCACGTCCTTGATGATGACCTTCTTCTTGGGGGCGTTGGACCCCTCGCCCCGCACGTCGGCCGTGGGGTCGCCGTTGAAGGGGATGATCCCGCCCTTGGCGATCTTGTCGATGACGTCCATGCCCTTGGTCACGACACCGATCATCGTGAAGGCCGCGCCCATGGCGGTCAGCTGCGTGTTCTCGTCGGTGAAGGAGATGAAGAACTGGCTGCCGTTGGAGTTGGCGTCCTCCGTGGCCTGGGCCAGCCCGACCGTGCCGCGGCTGAGCGGCAGTCCGCCGAGGTTCTCGTCGTTGAACAGGTATCCCGGGCCGCCAGCGCCGTCGGTCTTGCTCTTGGCGTCGCCCTTGGCCAGGGGGTCGCCGCACTGCAGCATGCCGAGGCCGACGGTCTCCACCGTCGCGAGGCGGTGGCAGACGGTGTTGTCGAAGAAGTTCTTCTTGGCCAGGAAGGCGAAGGAGTTCACCGCGCAGGGCACGTCCTTGGTGGCCAGGTCGATGACGATCCGGCCCTGGTTCGTGGTGATGACCATCTTCTTGGCCGCGATGACCCCCCTGCTCAGCTTGCTGGGCGGGAAGCCCACGAACTTCGACGGGGCGCCCGTGTCGTCCTTGCGGTACTCGCACGTGACCTGACGCAGGCTGGTGGGCTTGGCCGACGGTGTGGGCTCCGTCAGCTCGGTGTGCGTCACCGTGGGACCCGTGGAATCGGAGGCCGAGGGGGTGGCCTTGGCTGTGTTTTCGGCCGAGCCGTCACTGCAGGCCACCAGGCTGCCCGCCAGCGCGAGGAGCCCCAGGCCGGCGCCGAGGGTGCCACGCAGGCGGCGACGGGGGGTGGTCGCGCGCCCGGCCGTGCTCACGCGCGAAGCCGGTTGCTTCTGCCGATCAGTGTCGGTCACCGCTATGCCTTCCCTTTCCCCTTTTATTACGACTGAGGCGCCACTCTATCCGTGATCCCGTCGGCTTCGTGTAAAGCAGGCGTCCCATGGGTATCACGATGGTTTGCGCTCATCTTGCTCTCAGATCCGCCTGGGAACCTCCTGCCGAGCGAATCCGTACACCGGGGGACGGCTCGCAATCCGCGCCCCGGCCGCCGTCTCAGGAGCGATGCACGATGTTCGACCAGGTCTTCGGACTCCCGGCCCATGCTCTCATCGTCCACGCGGCGGTGATCTTCGCGCCGCTGCTCGCGGTGCTGGCGATCGCGTACGCCGCGCTGCCCCGCCTTCGGCACAAGCTCGACTGGGCCCTCGTGGCGACCGCCGTGGTGGCCCTCGGCGCGGTGTTCGCGGCCAAGGAGAGCGGGGAGGCGCTGGAGCACCGCATGTTCCAGGGCCACCCCTCTGACGCGATCGAGGTCCACAGCGGGCTCGCCGAGATCCTTGTGCCGGTGACCGCGGGGCTGACCGTCGTGTCCCTGGTGATGGTGTGGCTCACCCGGGCCCGGCGCGCCCCCGAGGGCGGCGGCTCGCGGGCCGTCGCCCTGGTCGTGTCGGCCGCCGCCGTGATCCTCGCCGTGGCCGTCGGCTACTACGCCGTACGGACCGGGCACACGGGCGCGACGGCCGTGTGGGGCGGCTGACGGTAGTGTCGGCGACGTGGAGAGCCTGTTCGATTCGGCCGCCGAGGAGGCGCACCGGGGCCAGGAGCCGCTGGCCGTGCGGATGCGGCCGCGCTCGCTGGAGGAGGTGATCGGCCAGCGGCACCTGCTGGGATCCGGCACGCCGCTGCGCCGGCTGGTGGAGAGCGACGCCCCGATGTCGCTGTTCCTGTGGGGACCCCCGGGCACCGGCAAGACCACGCTGGCGTACGTCGTGGCGGGCGCGACCAAGCGGAGGTTCGTGGAGATCTCAGCCGTCTCCGCCGGGGTCAAGGACGTGCGCGCCGCCATCGACCAGGCCCGCCGCGAGCTCGGCATGACCGGCAGGCAGACCGTGCTGTTCGTGGACGAGGTCCACCGGTTCAACAAGGCGCAGCAGGACGCGCTGCTGCCCGCGGTGGAGAACCGCTGGGTCACGTTCATCGGCGCGACGACGGAGAACCCGTTCTTCTCCGTCATCTCCCCGCTGCTGTCCCGCTCGCTGCTGCTCACCCTCGAGCCGCTGGCCGAAGACGACGTCCGCGCCGTCCTGGAGCGCGCGGTGACCGACCCGCGCGGCCTCGGCGGGCGCGTCACGCTGCACCCCGACGCCCTCGACCAGCTCGTCCGGCTGGCCGGCGGTGACGCGCGGCGCTCGCTGACCTACCTGGAGGCCGCCGCGATGCTGGCCGACGAGGTCACGGCGGAGGTCACGGTGGAGGTCGTGGAGAAGGCCGTCGACAAGGCGGCCGTCCGCTACGACCGCCAGGGCGACCAGCACTACGACGTGGTCAGCGCGTTCATCAAGAGCATGCGCGGCTCGGACGCCGACGCGGCGCTGCACTACCTCGCGCGGATGGTCGAGGCGGGGGAGGACCCGAGGTTCATCGCCCGCCGGATCGTGATCTTCGCCAGCGAGGACGTGGGGATGGCCGATCCCACGTGCCTGCAGGTCGCGGTGGCCGCCGCCCAGGCCGTGGAGTTCATCGGCCTGCCCGAGGGCAGGATCAACCTCGCCCAGGCGGTCATCCACTGCGCGCTTGCGCCCAAGTCGAACGCGGTCGTGAAGGCGATCGGCGCGGCCTCCGACGACGTGCGGCGCGGCATGGTGGGGCGCATCCCCGACCACCTGCGCGACGCCCACTACCCGGGCGCCAGGAAGCTCGGCCACGGTAAGGGCTACCAGTATCCGCACGACTTCGAGCACGGCCTCGTCCGCCAGGACTACGCGCCCGAGGAGCTGCGGGAGCGCCGCTACTACGAGCCGACCACGCACGGCGCGGAGGCGCGGTTCGCCGAGCGCTGGGCGAAGATCCGCAGCTTCCTGCGCGGCGGCTGAGCGCCGCCGGTCCGCGGTCCGGGTGCGCGATGCGGAGCGGCCCGGGTGTGTGATGCGGAGCAGCCTGAGTGTGTGGTGCGGAGCAGCCTGAGTGTGTGGTGCGGAACGGCGGGCAGGTCGTTCGCGATAAGGTCTTGCCATTCCAGCTCCGTTGATCTAGGGAGATCGGCACATGCTTACCGCGGGAGAGCTGGCGGGCCTCGTGGTCGCCATTTTCTGGGTGATCCTGGTCTGCTTCATGGTCGTCGTGCTGGTCAGGCTGGCCAGACTGCTGACCGAGACCCGCAAGTCGGTGGCCGAGCTGAGCGACCGCATCGCCCCGCTTCTCGACGACATGAGCCAGACGGTCTCCGAGGCCAACCGGCGGCTGGTGGCGGCCGAGGAGATCACGGACAACATGCGTGACGTCAGCGGCAACATGGTCAAGATCACCGGGGTGGCGTCCACGCTGTTCGCCGGTCCGGTGCTCAAGATCTCCGCCTTCAGGGACGGCCTCCGCCTGGCGCTGGCCAGGCGCGCCGCCGGCAGGGTTCCGGCCCGGCGGGTCGCCCGGGGCGGCCCGCGCACCGGCCCTCGGACCGGGGACAGGATCAGCGAGCGGCACGCGGCCGAGCGCGCCGTGGAGCGCCGGGCGATCGGGAGGGGACGCGGATGATCCGGCGGCTCTTCTACATGTCCCTGGGCGCGTTCCTCGCGGTCTGGACCATGCGTAAGCTTCAGTCGTTGCGGCCCGACCACGTGGCCAGGCGCACCGCCGGCCGCGCGGTCACCCTCGCGGACCAGCTCAAGGACTTCGCCGGCGAGGTGCGCCGGCTGTCGGCGAGCAGGGAAACCCAGTTGCGTGCCGAGTTCGGGCTCGACACGGTTGATGGAACCACCACAGGCAGAAACAGAATCTACGACGTAAAGGACGGCCGCTGAAATGGAGTCGGCAGAGATCGCGCGCCGCTTCCTGCGCTTCTTCGAGGAGCGCGGGCACACAGTCGTGCCCTCGGCCAGCCTGGTCGCCGAGGACCCGACACTGCTCCTCGTGAACGCGGGGATGGTCCCGTTCAAGCCCTTCTTCCTTGCGCAGCAGACGCCGCCGTACCGGCGGGCGACCAGCGCGCAGAAGGTCATGCGCACCCTCGACATCGACGAGGTGGGCAAGACCACCCGGCACGCCAGCTTCTTCCAGATGCTGGGCAACTTCTCCTTCGGGGACTACTTCAAGGAGCAGGCGATCCCGTTCGCCTGGGAGCTGCTCACCCGGCCCGAGTCCGACGGCGGCTTCGGCTTCCCTGAGGACCGCCTGTGGGCGACCGTCTACCTGGACGACGACGAGGCCCAGGACATCTGGCACCGCAAGGTGGGCCTGCCGCTCGACCGCATCCAGCGCCGCGACCTCGCCGACAACTACTGGCACATGGGGGTCCCCGGGCCCGGCGGGCCGTGCTCGGAGATCTACTACGACCGCGGCCCCGAGTACGGCCGCGAGGGCGGGCCGATCGCCGACGAGAACCGCTACCTCGAGGTGTGGAACCTCGTCTTCATGCAGTTCCAGCTCAGCAAGGTCCGCAGCAAGATCGACTTCGATGTGGCGGGCGAGCTGCCGGCCAAGAACATCGACACCGGCATGGGCCTGGAGCGCATGGCGGCCATCCTGCAGGGCGTCGACAACATCTACGAGATCGACACCACGTACAAGATTCTCGACACGGCGGCCGACCTCACCCGGTCGCGCTACGGGCGCGACAAGCGCGCCGACGTGTCGCTGCGGGTGATCGCCGACCACATGCGGGCGGGCGTCATGCTCGTCGGCGACGGCGTGCTGCCCTCCAACGAGGGCCGCGGCTACGTGCTGCGCCGCATGCTGCGCCGCGCGATCCGCAACCTCCGTCTGCTCGGCGCGGGCGAGGAGCGGCACCTGCACGCGCTCACCGCCGTCACCATCGACGTGATGGGCCAGCAGTACCCCGAGCTCAAGGCCGACGCCGCCAACATCCACACGGTCATCGACGCCGAGGAGGCGTCGTTCCTCGGCACGCTCCGCACCGGTACGGCGATCTTCGACGTCGCCGTGGAGGAGACCAAGCGCAAGGGCGTCTCGACGCTCAGCGGCGACCAGGCGTTCCAGCTCCACGACACCTACGGCTTCCCGATCGACCTCACCCTGGAGATGGCGGCCGAGCAGGGCCTCCAGGTGGACGAGGAGGGCTTCCGCCGGCTCATGAAGGAGCAGCGGGACCGCGCCAAGGCCGACGCCGCGGCGAAGAAGACCGGCAACGCCGACATCTCGGTGTTCACCGGCATCCTGGAGAAGGCCGGGAAGGTCGACTTCCTCGGCTACGACCACACCACCGCCGAGGCCAACGTCATCGGCCTGCTCGTCGACGGCGCGTCCGTCCCAGCGGCGGGCGCGGGGACCACGCTGGAGGTCGTGCTCGACCGCACCCCGTTCTACGCGGAGGGCGGCGGTCAGCTCTCCGACCAGGGCGTGATCCGCACCGGCGGCGCGGAGATCGAGATCGTGGACGTCCAGTCGCCGGTGCCCGGCCTGGTCGTGCACCGCGGCAAGGTGCGCACCGGCGAGGTGCGGGTCGGCGACCAGGCGCAGGCCGACATCGACCTGGAGCGGCGCCGCGCGATCTCCCGCAGCCACACCGCGACCCACCTGGTCCACCGCGGCTTCCGCAACGCCCTCGGCGAGTCGGCGGCGCAGGCGGGCTCGGAGAACTCCCCGGGCCGCTTCCGCTTCGACTTCACCGCGGCCGGGGCCGTCTCCCCGTCGATGCTGCGCGACGTCGAGGACGAGGTGAACGCCGTCCTGATCAACGACCTCAAGGTCAACGCGTTCTACACCAGCCAGGCGCAGGCCCGCGCGATGGGCGCGCTCGCGCTGTTCGGCGAGAAGTACGGCGACGAGGTCCGGGTGGTCGAGGTCGGCGACTACTCCCGCGAGCTGTGCGGCGGCACGCACGTCGCCAGCTCCGGCCAGCTCGGCCTGGTGAAGGTGCTGGGCGAGTCGTCCATCGGCGCGGGCGTGCGCCGCGTGGAGGCGCTCGTCGGCCTCGACGCGTTCCGCTTCCTGGCCCGCGAGAGCGTGCTGGTCGCCCAGCTCAGCGAGCAGCTGAAGACCCGCCGCGAGGAGCTGCCCGAGCGCATCGAGGGCATCGTCACCCGGCTGCGCGCCGCGGAGAAGGAGCTGGACAAGCTCCGCTCGGCGCAGGTGCTCGCGGTGGCCGGCGAACTCGCCGCGCAGGCCCGCGACGTGCAGGGCGTCTCCGTCGTGACGCACCGCGCGCCTGATGGCACCTCCGCCGACGACCTGCGTAAACTCGCCCTCGATGTGCGCGGCAGGTTCCCTGGCGACCGCGCCGCGGTCGTCGTCGTCTCCGGCGTCCCCTCCGACCGGCCGGTCGTCGTCGCCGCGGTCAACGAGGCGGGACGCGAGCGGGGCCTGAAGGCGGGCCGGCTCGTCGGCGTCGCCGCCAAGGCACTCGGGGGTGGCGGTGGCGGCAAGGACGACGTGGCCCAGGGCGGCGGCACGCGGCCCGAGGCGATCGATGACGCGCTTCGCGCGGTCGGGGAGGCCATCTCCTCCGCGGTGGCGTGAGCGGCCGATGAGGCACGGCGTCAGGATCGGGGTCGACGTCGGCTCCGTCCGCATCGGCGTGGCCCGCAGCGACCCGTCGGGTCTGCTGGCCACGCCGGTGGAGACCGTACGGCGCGGCCGCGGCGACCTGGCGAGGATCGCGGAGATCGCGGCCGAGCACGAGGCGATCGAGATCGTGGTCGGGCTGCCCACGTCGCTGTCGGGCAGGGAGAGCCACGCCGCCGGGGCGGCGCGCGAGTTCGCCGCGCGGCTGGCCGCGCGGCTGGCTCCGGTCCCGATCCGGCTGGTGGACGAGCGGCTCACCACGGTCAGCGCCCAGCAGGGCCTGCGTTCCAGCGGCGTCAAGGCGCGCAACCAGCGTGACGTGATCGACCAGGCGGCGGCCGTCGTCCTGCTGCAGGCCGCGCTCGACGGTGAGCGGGCCACCGGCAATCCCCCCGGCAGACCTCTCGAACCACCGCGACCCGGCGCCGGGTCAGGTGAGGAAGCGAGCGGCGGGACCGCACGGTGAGGCGGACCGCGGCCGCCGTGGCCGGAGGGCTCGCCCTGGTCGCGGTGGCGGTGGCCTACGGCGTGCACCAGGTGGTCGGGCAGCCCGTCAAGGCCCCCGACTACTCCGGCGGCGGCTCGGGGACGGTCACGATCGAGATCACGCCGGGCGCGAGCGCCGCCGAGATCGGCGAGACGCTGGAGAAGGCCGGCGTGGTGGCCAGCGCCCAGTCGTTCGTCGAGCAGGTGATCACACGCTCCAAGGAGAGCGGGCTGCATCCGGGCCGTTACACGCTGCGGCGGCGCATGGCCGCCGCCGGCGCCCTCGACCTGCTGCTCTCGCCCGCGAGCAGGGTCATGCGCACCGTCACCGTGCCCGAGGGGCTGCGCACGAGCGAGGTGCTGCACACCCTCGCCGACCGGACCGGCATCCCCCTGCAGGACTTCACCGAAGCCGTCGCCGAGCCCCGGCGCCTGCGCCTGCCGGCGTACGCCGAGGGCGCGGCCGAGGGCTTCCTGTTCCCCGCGACGTACGAGATCGTGCCGGGGATGACCGCCGTCGATCTGCTCAGGAAGATGGTGGCCCGGTTCCGCGTCGCCGCCGCGAAGGTGAAGCTGGAGGAACTGGCGCCGCGGGTGCGGCTCACGCCCAGACAGGCGGTGACGGTCGCCAGCATCGTGCAGGCCGAGGGCGGTGTCCCGGCCGACTACCCCAAGATCGCCAGAGTGGTGTACAACCGTCTCGCGCGCGGCGCGAAGCTGGAAATGGACAGCACGGTCAACTACGCGCTGAACCGCCACACCCTCAAGGTCAGCACCGAGGACACGCGGGTCGACTCGCCGTACAACACCTATGCGCGCTCCGGGCTGCCGCCCGGGCCCATCGGCAACCCGGGGGAGAGCGCGCTCACGGCCGCCCTCCACCCCGCCGAGGGCGCGTGGTACTGGTTCGTCACCACCGATCCCCGGCGTAAAATCACCAAATTCACTGACAAAGAGGCGGAGTTCAGGAAATATCGGGAGGAGCTGAACAGGTATCTCGGGACGAACTGATCGCCTCCCGGGGCATCCGCGCGGCGCCGTCCCGCGGGGTTCCGGAGCGCGCCCGGTGCGTCCGCACGGCCCCGCCGCCCCCGGGCGGGGCTCCATATATCGGGAACGCCCCCCGCGGAACCCCCTGTCCCGAACCCCCTCGGTTTGGCACACTCGCTTGACGGGAGGCCTCTCGTACCGAGAGATTGGCCAGCGCACTATGAATGATCTGGACATGGACTTCCTGCTCGGCGCCGAGGACGACGACGGTTCTCCCCGGCGCCGGCCCCCTGGCAGCCGGACCCAGCAGCGGCGCAGCCGCAGACGCCGCAAGAAACAGCGGCGCAAGGGCAGGGTCGCGACACTGTTCGCCATTGTGATCATCGTCGGGGTCCTCGGCGGCCTCGGCTACTTCGGATTCACCTGGGCGCGCAGCGTGATGATCCCCAAGGACTTCACCGGGGAGGGGCGCGGGGAGGTCGTCGTCGAGATCGAGGAGGGCGCCAGCGCCACCGACGTCGCCCAGATGCTGGAGGACGAGGGCGTCGTGGCCAGCGCGCGGGCGTTCATCAACGCCATCGGCGCCGCGGGCAAGAGCTCCTCGCTCCAGCCGGGCCAGTACGAGATGCGCAAGGGCATGTCCGCCGCGTCCGCCCTGGCCCTGCTCGACCCCAAGAACCGGGTGCTCAACCGGCTGACCATCCGTGAGGGACTGCGCCTCAGCAAGATCTACGAGGAGCTGTCGACCGCCACCGGCAAGCCGGTCGAGGACTTCAAGAAGGCCGCCCGCGCCGACATCGGGCTGCCCTCGTACGCCAAGGGCCGTCTCGAGGGCTTCGCGTTCCCGGCCACGTACGAGATCAACAGCAAGCTCACCCCGCAGCAGATCCTCACCAAGATGGTCGACCGGTTCAACCAGACCGCGGACCGGGTCGACCTGGAGAGGCAGGCGAAGCAGCTCGGCTTCAGCGCCAGGCAGATCATCGTCATCGCGAGCATCGTGCAGGCCGAGTCCGGCAGTGCCGCGGACATGCCGAAGGTCGCCCGGGTCATCTACAACCGGCTGGCCTCCAATCCCCAGATGAAGCTGGGCATGGACAGCACGGTCATGTACGGACTGAACAAGTACGGCATCGCGGCCTCGCACGCCGACCTGGAGAGCACCTCGCGCTACAACACCTACAAGTACTTCGGCCTGCCGCCCGGCCCGATCAGCAACCCCGGCGACCACGCGATCGAGGCCGCGCTGCACCCGGCGGACGGCAACTGGCTGTACTTCGTGACGGTCGACCCCAAGCGGGGCATCACCAAGTTCACCGACAAGGAAGCGGAGTTCTGGAAGCTCCGCGAGGAGTTCAACAGGAACAACCAATGACCGCGACCGGCCGCCGGGCCGCCGTCCTCGGCTCCCCGATCGCCCACTCGCTGTCCCCGGTGCTGCACCGGACCGCGTACGCGGCGATGGGCCTGCACGACTGGCGCTACGACGCGATCGAGTGCGCCGAGGACGGGCTGGCCGGCCTGATCGGCGGGCTCGGCCCGGACTGGGCGGGGCTGTCGCTCACGATGCCGCTCAAGCGCGCCGTGCTCCCGCTGCTCGACAGCGTCTCGGATCTCGCGCTCGCGGTCGGCGGGGCCAACACGGTGGTGTTCCGCGACGGCGCGCGGCACGGCGAGAACACCGACGTGTACGGCATCGTCCAGGCGCTCGCGGAGGCGGGCGTGCCCGCGCCCGCCTCCGCGGTGATCCTGGGCGGCGGCGCCACCGCGGCCTCGGCCGTCGCCGCCCTGCGGGAGACGGGCCTCGCGGAGGTCACGCTGGTCGTGCGCGACCCGGGCCGCGCGGAAGAGACCCTGCAGGTCGCCGGGCGTCTCGGCGCGACCGTGACCGTGCGCTCCTTCGGCGACTTCGACCCCGCGGCCGACCTGGTCGTCTCCACGCTGCCGTCCGGCGCGGCCGACGCGCTGGCCGAGCGGGTCGCGGCCCGCCTCCCTGAGAAGGCGGCGCTGTTCGACGTCGTCTACGCGCCCTGGCCGACGGCGCTGGCCGCGGCCGTGGGCGCGCGGGGGCGCACCGTGATCGGCGGCTTCCCGATGCTGCTGCACCAGGCGGTGCGGCAGGTCGAGCTGATGACCGGCAGCGCGGACGTGCCGGTGGAGGCGATGCGCGCCGCCGGCGAGGCCGAGATCGCGCGGCGCGCGGCCTCCTGAGAGCCGCCGTGTCCGCCCTGCATGCCTTCCCGCGCCGCCCTCTATGGCGCCCTCTGCGTCGCCCCTGGGGCGGCCCAGGAATACGTCGGGGGACCTTCGGGTTTGTGGTAGCGTAGGAACTCGATCGGTCCGGCATGAGCTGGACGCGCAAGCGGAGGTCCTCCTCCCACCTGTTCCGCCGAAAGGCGGACGGGTTCAGGATCACACCGGAGTTTTCGGCAGGAGAGCTCAGTGACCCCGCATGCGTGACGTGCGGGGTTTTGTTTTTGCCCCGCACGGTCGAGACAAGCGGAAGTCTTTTGGAGGTCCCATCAGCACCGAGCCCCGCATCAACGACCGTATTCGCGTGCCCGAGGTGCGCCTCGTCGGCCCGAACGGCGAACAGGTCGGCATCGTCTCCATCGGCGACGCACTGAAGCTGGCGCAGGAGAGCGATCTCGACCTGGTGGAGGTCGCGGCCACGGCCCGCCCGCCCGTCTGCAAGCTCATGGACTACGGCAAGTTCAAGTACGAGTCGGCCATGAAGGCGCGCGAGGCCCGCCGTAACCAGGCGCACACGATCATCAAGGAGATCAAGCTCCGGCCGAAGATCGACCCGCACGACTACGAGACCAAGAAGGGTCACGTCGTGCGCTTCCTGAAGGCGGGAGACAAGGTCAAGGTCACGATCATGTTCCGGGGCCGCGAGCAGTCCCGGCCGGAGCTGGGTTTCCGGCTCCTGCAGCGCCTCGCCGAGGATGTGACCGACCTGGGGTTCGTCGAGTCGCAGCCGAAGCAGGACGGTCGCAACATGATCATGGTGATCGGGCCGCACAAGAAGAAGGCCGAGGCGAAGGCCGAGAAGGCCGCCGCCAAGGCCCGCGGCGCCGAGCAGCAGGCGGCGGAGCCCGCCGAGGAGCAGGCCGCGCAGCCGCAGTGACGCCCGCCTGAACCACCAGGCGGGGCGCCGCAGACGTACACGGAAACCGAGACCGGGACGGTCTCGCGGAGTAAGGCAGGCCGTCGGCCCGGGTTACCGGCCCGGGCCGTCGGCACGGACGAAAGAGGAGAGACGGCTGAGATGCCGAAGATGAAGACGCACAGCGGTGCGAAGAAGCGGTTCCGGCTCACCGGATCCGGCAAGGTTGTCCGCCGCCGCGCCAACCGGCAGCACCTGTTCGAGCACAAGCCGTCCACTCGCACGCGCCGTCTCGAGGGTGTCGTCGTCATGTCCGACGCCGACACCAAGAAGATCAAGAAGCTGCTCGCGAAGTAACGACCCGGGGAGATAGAACAACATGGCACGCGTGAAGCGGGCGCTCAACGCCAAGAAGAAGCGCCGGGTCGTCCTCGAGCGGGCAAGCGGTTACCGCGGGCAGCGGTCGCGGCTCTACCGCAAGGCCAAGGAGCAGATGCTCCACTCGATGACCTATGCGTACCGGGACCGCAAGGACAAGAAGGGCACGTTCCGCCGGCTGTGGATCCAGCGGATCAACGCCGCCGCCCGCGCGAACGGCATCACCTACAACCGGTTCATCCAGGGCCTGCGCCTGGCCGGCATCGAGGTGGACCGCAAGATCCTCGCGGACCTCGCGGTGAACGACGCGCAGACCTTCGCCACGCTGGTCGAGTCCGCCAGGAAGGCGCTCCCGTCCGACGTGAACGCGCCGGTCGCCTGAGACCTGCGCAAAGACGAGGGCCCGTCGCCTGCGGCGGGCCCTCATCCACGTCGAGGGGGGACAAGCGGGCATGGCGGAGCTCACCAACATCAAGTCGCCGCGCGTCAAGGCGGCCCGCAGGCTGACCAAGCGCGCCTTCCGGGACCGCGACCGGGCGTTCCTGGCGGAAGGGCCGCAGGCGGTCCGCGAGGCCCTCGCGCTCAAGGACGTCACGGCCGAACTGTTCACGACGGTCGAGGCGGAGACGCGGCACGCCGACATCGTGGCCGCCGCCGTCGCGGCGGGCGTCCCGGTCCACCGCGCGAGCGGCGAGGTCATGTCGGAGCTGACCCAGACGGTCACCCCGCAGGGCCTGCTGGCCGTGTGCCGGTTCGTGCACGTCCCGCTGGCCGAGGCGGTGCCGCGGGGGGCCCGCCTGGTGGCGATCCTCGCCCACGTGCGCGACCCCGGCAACGCGGGCACTGTCCTGCGCACGGCCGACGCCGCCGGCGCCGACTCGGTCGTGTTCACCGATGCCTCGGTGGACCCGTACAACGGCAAGTGCGTGCGGGCCAGTGCGGGCAGCCTGTTCCACCTGCCGGTCGCGACCGGCACTCCCGTGGCGGACGCCGTACTGCACGCGCGGCAGGCGGGGCTGCGCGTGCTCGCAGCCGACGGCGCGGGCACCCGGACGCTCGACGAGGTCGCCCTGGACGCGCCCACCGCCTGGCTGTTCGGCAACGAGGCGTGGGGACTGCCGCCCGAGCTCCTCGCGCTGGCCGACGAGGTGGTGCGCGTCCCGATCTACGGACGGGCGGAGAGCCTCAATCTCGCCACCGCGGCCGCGGTCTGCCTCTACGCCTCCGCGCGCGCTCAGCGGCAGACCTTACATTCCGTGGAAGATCCCGCTACCCCCGCGCTCTGAGGCTGCTGCCGAGCCCGGGAAACCCGCTATTGTCGGCGAAGGAGTCGCGCAGGACGCAGGCGGCGCGCGCAGTTCCGGAGCTCGAGGAGGCGGTCTCGTGCGAGGTGACGACACCCCCGGCGGCGCCCTTGAGGGGGACGCCGGAGGGCGGGCGCACATCGACGTCGACGACCTTCCCGACGGACTCGTCGCCACCGACGCCGACGGCGTGATCCTGATGGTCAACCGGGCGGCCGAGCGGCTGACCGGGGTGACCCGTGAGGCGGCGGTGGGCAGGTTCATCGGCGACGTGCTGCCGATGCGCGACCAGGACGGCCGCGACTGGTGGAAGTGGCTCGACCCGCAGGGCGGGCTGTCCATCCGCAGCCGCCAGCCGGAACGGCCGCTGCACCTGCCCGGCCGCCAGGAGATGCTCGTCGCCGCGCGCTTCGTCCGCACGCCGCCGCGCGGCGGACGCGTGGAGCGCGTCGTGATCACGCTGCGCGACGCCTCGGCGCGCGCCCGGATCGAGCGCAGCCGCGCCGACCTGGTCTCGACCGTGGCCCACGAGCTGCGCTCGCCGCTGACCAGCGTCAAGGGGTTCACCGCGACGCTGCTGGCCAAGTGGGAGCGCTTCACCGACGCCCAGAAGCGCGTCATGCTGGAGACGGTCAACGCGGACGCCGACCGGGTGACGCGGCTGATCACCGAACTGCTCGACGTCTCGCGCATCGAGTCGGGCAGGGTGGAGATCCACCGTCAGATCGTGGACGTGCCGGCCCGGGCCGGCAAAGTCATCGCGGGCCGGGTGGCGGCCGGGGAGCCTGAAGACCGCTTCCGGCTGAAGGTCCTCGGCGAACTGCCCGAGATGTGGCTCGATCAGGACAAGATTGACCAGATTCTCGCGAACCTGGTGGAAAACGCGGTGCGCCACGGACGCGGTACGGTGACCATAGTGGTGGAGCCGGTCGAATGGGGAGTCGCGGTGTCGGTGCGGGACCAGGGTGAGGGCGTGGCGCCCGAGCTGGTCGGCCGCGTCTTCCGCCAGTTCTGGCGGGGCAACGGCCGCCGCCGCGGAGGCACCGGCCTCGGCCTGTTCATCGTCAAGGGCCTCGTCGAGGCCCACGGCGGCACCATCAGCGTGCAGCGCGCGCCCGGCGGCGGCGCGGAGTTCCGATTTACCTTGCCCACCGGCACCCCTGACTTCGCCTGAGCCTTTTCCACAGGCCGATCGCGCGGAGGACGGCCCGGTGGGCTGATCGGACTAGACTCGTTGCCGCTGAGCGCAGGGCGCTCGCAAGCCCCTGGATACGGAGCTCTCTCTTGTCGAACACCTATGACCCGGTCGAGGTGACGCCGCTGCACGCCGACGAGGTCGCGCGGGCGCAGGCCGACGCTCTCGCCGCCATCGCCGCGGCGCGCGACCTCGACGATCTGAAGCAGGCCAGGCTCGCGCACGCGGGCGACCGCTCGCCCATCGCGCTGGCGAACCGTGAGATCGGCGCACTGCCGCCCGCCGCGCGCGCCGAGGCGGGCAAGCGGATCGGCACCGCGCGCAAGGCGATCGGCGAGGCGCTCGCCGCCCGCCAGGCCGAACTGGAGGCCGAGCGGGACGCGCGGGTCCTCATCGAGGAGACCGTCGACGTCACGCTGCCCTGGGACCGCGCGCCGCGCGGCGCCAGGCACCCGCTGACCACCCTGCAGGAGCGCATCGCCGACGCGTTCGTGGCGATGGGTTACGAGGTGGCGGAGGGGCCCGAGCTCGAAGGCGAGTGGTTCAACTTCGACGCGCTGAACATCGCCCCCGACCACCCGGCCAGGTCCGACCACGACACGTTCTTCGTGGAGAGCGTCGACTCCGGGAAGGTGCTGCGCACCCAGACCTCGCCGGTGCAGATCAGGGCCCTGCTGTCGCGCCCGCTGCCCGTGTACGTGGTGTCGCCGGGCAAGACCTTCCGCACCGACGAGCTGGACGCCACGCACACGCCGGTCTTCCACCAGGTCGAGGGCCTGGCGGTCGACAAGGGGCTGACGATGGCCCACCTGAAGGGCACGCTCGACCGGTTCGCCGAGGTGATGTTCGGCGCGGGGATCACCACCCGCTTCCGGCCGCACTACTTCCCGTTCACCGAGCCGTCGGCCGAGCTCGACCTGCGCTGCTTCGTCTGCCGCGGCTCCTCGGCGGTGCCGGGCAACCCGCCCTGCCGCACCTGCAAGTCGGAGGGCTGGATCGAGTGGGGCGGCTGCGGCATGGTCAACCCGCGCGTGCTGCTCGCCTGCGGCGTCGACCCCGCCGTCTACTCGGGATTCGCCTTCGGCATGGGCGTGGAGCGGACGCTGATGTTCCGCCACAACGCCGAGGACATGCGTGACATGGTCGAGGGCGACATCCGGTTCACCCTGCCGTTCGGGATGGAGGTCTGATGAAGGTCCCGCTTTCATGGCTGCGGGAGTACGTCGATCTCCCCGCGGTCACCGCCCAGGAGGTGGCCGACCGGCTCACCGCCGCCGGCCTCAAGCTGGAGGCCATCCACTCGCACGGCCACGAGATCAAGAACGTCGTGGTCGGCCGGGTCCTCGAGTTCGAGGAGCTGACCGGGTTCAAGAAGCCCATCCGGCACTGCAAGGTCGAGGTGGGGGAGGCGACGCCGCGCGAGATCGTGTGCGGCGCGACGAACTTCTCCGAGGGCGCCGTGGTGCCGGTCGCGCTTCCCGGTGCGGTGCTTCCCGGCGGTTTCGAGATCGGCTCCCGCAAGACCTACGGGCGCCTGTCCGACGGCATGATCTGCTCGGAGGCCGAGCTCGGCATCGCCGAGTCCTCCCCGGGCATCCTGGTGCTGCCGCAGGACACCCCGATCGGCGCCGACGTGGTCGAGCTGCTCGGCCTGCGTGACGACGTGCTCGAACTCGAGGTCGCCACCGACCGCGGATACGCCCTGTCGATCCGTGGCGTCGCCCGTGAGGCGGCCATCGCGTTCGGCGTGCCGTTCCGCGATCCGGCCGCGACCGAGGCGGAGTCCGGCGGCGGCGAGTCCTGGCCCGCGTCGATCGCCGACCCCTCCGCCTGCGACCGGTTCGTGCTGCGCTCGGTCACCGGCTTCGACCCGGCCGCCGAGTCCCCGCTGTGGATGCGGGTGCGGCTGGCCCGCGCCGGCATGCGCTCGGTCTCGCTGGCCGTCGACATCGCCAACTACGTGATGCTGGAGCTCGGCCAGCCCCTGCACACCTTCGACCGGTCACGCCTGTCCGGCCCGATCGTCGTACGGCGGGCCCGGCCGGGGGAGACGCTGGAGACGCTCGACCACGTGGTGCGCACGCTCCACGAGGAGGACATCCTCATCGCCGACGACTCGGGCCCGATCTCGATGGCCGGCACGATGGGCGGCCTGCACACGGAGATCTCCGAGGCCTCGACCGACATCGTCATCGAGGCGGCGCACTTCTCGGCCACCGGCATCGCCCGCGAGTCGCGGCGGCACAACCTGGTGAGCGAGGCGTCCAAGCGGTTCGAGCGCGGCGTCGACCGCGAGCTGCCCCTGGCCGCGTCGTGGCGTGCCGTCCAGCTCCTGGTCGAGCTGGGCGGGGCCGTCGCCGATCCCGGAGTGACCCACACCCAGGTGGAGGTCTCTCCGACGCGGATCACCATCCCGGCCGACCACCCCAGCCGCGTGGCGGGGGTGACGTACGAGCGGGAGACCGTGATCCGCAGGCTGGAGCAGATCGGCTGCGTGGTGACGGAGGGTGCCGCCCCCGCGGCCGCGGCCGGGCACGGCGTCGCGGCCACCGGCGTGCTCGCCTCCGGCGACCTCGCCGGCCGGCTGGCCGTCCACGGCGACGACCTGATCACCGTCACGCCGCCGACGTGGCGCCCCGACCTGACCGACCCCAACGACCTCGCGGAGGAGGTCATCCGGCTCGAGGGGTACGACCGCATCCCGTCGGTCCTGCCGCCCGCGCCGGCCGGGGGCGGGCTGACCGAGGCGCAGCGGCTGCGCCGCCGGGTGGGCCGTGCCCTGGCCCACGCGGGATACGTGGAGGTGCTCGCCTACCCGTTCATGGGGCCGCGCGACCTCGACAACCTGCTGCTGCCCGAGCAGGACCCCCGCAGGCGGGCGACCCGGCTGGTCAATCCGCTCAGCGAGGACGAGCCGTACATGCGGACCACGCTGCTGCCGGGCCTGTTGAAGACCCTGGTGCGCAACGTGGGGCGCGGCTTCGCCGACGTGGCGCTGTTCGAGTCCGGGCTGGTCTACCGGCCCGAGCCGCAGGCTCCGGCGACGGCTCCGGTCCTCCCGGTCGACCGCAGGCCCACGGAGGAGGAGCTGGCGGCGATCGAGACGGCGCTGCCGAGGCAGCCGCTCCGGGTGGCCGTGGTGCTGGCGGGAGAGTTCGAACGTTCCGGCTGGTGGGGCGAGGGCCGGCAGGCGTCCTGGGCGGACGCCGTCGAGGCGGCCCGCACGGTCGCCCGGGAGGCGGGCGTGGAGCTCGGCGTCCGGGCCGACCGGCACGAGCCGTGGCATCCCGGGCGGTGCGCCGCGCTGACCGTCACCGACGCCGAGACCGGTGAGGAGGTGCTGGCCGGACACGCCGGAGAGCTGCACCCCCGAGTCGTCGAGGCCTACGGGCTGCCGCCGCGCACCTGCGCGATGGAGCTGGAGCTGTCGCTGCTGAGCCCCGCCGGTCCGGTGCAGACGCCCGCCGTGTCCGCCTACCCGGTGGCGACGCAGGACGTCGCGCTGACCGTCGCCGTCTCCACCCCGGTCGCCGAGGTCGAGGCAGCCCTCCGGGCGGGGGCGGGCGAGCTGCTGGAGTCGATCAGGCTGTTCGACGTCTACACCGGCCCGCAGGTGGGCGAGGGCAACAAGTCCCTGGCCTACACGCTCCGGTTCCGGGCGCCCGACCGCACGCTCACGGTCGAGGAGACCACGGCGGCGCGCGACGCCGCCGTCGCCCTCGCCGCCGAGCGCACCGGAGCCCAGCTGCGCGGCGCCTGAGCATGATCGCTTGAGCGGGTGCCGGCACGGCGTTGATCGACACGTGCCGGCACCCGCGGTCGTCTCTCCCCGGAGGAGCGGTGCGTCACCTGCTGGTGTTCCCCGAGCGGGACAGCGCGGAGGAGTCCGCGGAGACCGTGGCCGAGCTGTTCCCGGCACTCGGCGTTCCCGGCGTCGTCCGTGAGCTGCTCGCGGGCGAGGACGACGCCGAGGACGCCCAGTGGGTGGTCGTCGTGGACGACCCGGACGGCGCCCTCGGCCCGGCCGACCTCGCCCGGCTCGACGCCCTCGCCGAGGAGGGCGAGGGCTGGCGCGAGCCGGGCTGATCGTCGTCCTACCTGCCGTACACCTCCAGTGAGTACAGCGAGTAGCCGTAGCCGGTGGCGCGTTTGACGCCCTGCATCCGCACGTAGCGCGCGCCGGCCGGCGCGAACGTGACGTTGTCCACGCCGCCGTCGCCCGTGGTCGTCTGCGCGACGGTGGTCCACGTGGCACCGTCCTGCGAGACCTGGATGCGGTACGACGAGCCGTAGGCCGTCTCCCAGCGCAGGATGACCCGTCCCACGGTCTTCGCCGAGCCGAGATCGACCTGGAGGTACTGGTTGTCGCTCCACCCGCTGGCCCACCGGCTGGCCGGGTCCCCGTCGACGGCCTTCGCCGCGCTGTTGGAGCCCTGGGTGCTGGACGCGCTCGCCGTACGGCCCAGGGCGAGATCGGTCACGTCGTCGCCGCGGTGGGCCGGGAACGAGACGACCTGCTGGTAGGTCGGCCGGTTCTGCCAGGAGATCAGCGAGTGCTTCACGCCGCCCAGCGGCGACTGCCGGACGGCGTCGGCGCACCACTGGTCGCCCGCCGAGCAGGAGTCGTCACCCGGGTAGGTTGTCGCCGCCGGCTCGGCCAGCGCCGCCGACAGGCTGTCCAGCAGGACCGTACGGCAGGCCGCTACGGTGGCCCCGCAGTACTTCGCCGGCAGGGGAGCGGTCACCGGGTCGCCCAGCACGGCCCGGATGTCCTTGTCCACGTAGCCCCACCAGCCGTACTGGAACGACGAACCCTTGTGGGGCTGCGCCTCGTTGGCCGAGCCGGGCAGCGAGGAGACGTCGCCCTGCTGGTGCCCGGACGGCGACTCGTTGATCTGCAGCGCGTTGACCAGCGCCTGGTAGAGCCCGTCGCCCAGCCCTGGCCGGAACTGCGCCCGCACCAGTTTCGGCCACCACGCGTCGAAGATCCGGATGGCGTCGGCGTGCGCGTAGGTCTTGCTGCCCTTGGCGGTCTCCTCCCGCTTGGCGCCCGCCGCGGCCCAGGCCGACAGCTTGGAGACGGCCGAGGCCAGGGCGGGGTCGGAGACGGACGCGCTGTCGATCACGCGCAGCAGCGTGGGCAGCACCTTCCACCCGCGCAGGTCGGTCGTCGCAGCCGACGCCATGATCTTCACGACCCCCGCGCGGTCGAGGGTGCCCGAGGACAGGGCCGCCTTGACCGGCGCGTCGAGCAGGTCGGCCCGGTGGACCGCGCCGAAGCTGAAGTTGCCGTCGGCCGCGCCGAAGTCCTTGGCCTGCTTGTTGTTCCAGCTCACGAAGTAGTCCTGGTCGGCCGCCTGCGGGTGGGCCGAGGGCGGGACGTAGGACGCCGTGTTGGCCGCCGGGTCGAAGCCGCTCCACTCGTGCGCGGCGTCGCCCGTCATGGGCAGGTTCGGATCGGCCACCGCCGACCGCACGGGGATGTTGCCGGACATGAAGTACGCCGCGTCGGAGGAGTTCACGTAGAACCAGTTGAACGCGAAGCCGATGGTGGAGGCCGAGTTGCGGAAGGCCGCCGCCGAGCCCATCTCCGCCGGGTCGTTGAACATCTGGAAGCCGATCGCGGAGTCCGCCTCGTGCTGGTAGGTCGAGCGCAGCGTGGTGAACGCCGTCGGCACGCCGCCGACCGTGCCCCGCCAGGTGACCAGGCCATACTTGGTGCGCCTGATGACCAGGTCGTACGACCCCGCGGCGGTGGAGTCGGCCGTGTTGGGCTTCCAGGAGTTGGTCTTCTTCAGCGTCTCCATCGGCGTGCAGACGCCGTGGTAGAGGTAGTGGTCGCCGGAGACGGTGGGCGTGCCGCCGTTCGGGTCGCACAGCGTCACGGCGTAGGTGTCGGTGATGTCCTCGGCGGCGGAGGTGGCGCTCCAGGCATAGTCGGTGCCGCGTCCGAGCAGCACGTAGAGGTTGAGCCCGGCGAAGGCGGCGCCGCGCGCCCGGATGCCGGGCCCGGACAGCTCCTCCAGCATGAGCAGCTGCGGCGCGAAGTAGCCGGTCTGCGGGCCGAACACGGCGATCGGGTGGCCGCCGGTCGCCTTGGCGGCCGAGACCACGATGGCGTTGGACATCTCCGGCTTGGAGTTGTCCACGGTGAGGCCGGTGAGCGCGCTCTTCACCTGGGTGGTCGCGGACGTCGCGGTGCCGGTCTCGTTGGCCGTGATGTCGACCGGCGCGGTCGTGCCCGCGTCGGGCAGCACCACTCCGGTCGCGCCGGCCGGGGCCGCCCCGAACGGGAAGCTCTGCCCGCTGTGCAGGGTCAGCACGGTCTCCGGGTCGTTCTGCGAGCGCAGGGCCGCCCACACCCGGTCGCCCTCGGCGGCGCCGTACTTCGCCCGCGCGGCCACGCGTACGAGCGCGGACTGCATCTCCGCGCCGCCGCCACCGCCGAACAGGCCGCCGATCACGCCGGAGATCGCGATCAGGTCGGTCATCCGGAAGTCCTCCGGGCCGCCCTTGTTCGTGATCGCGTCGAGGTGGCCGGTGAGCACGTACTCACCGGGGCAGTCACGGCTGGCCATGCAGTGGTCGATGTACGCGTTGATCCCGTCGACGTAGTTCTGCACGTCCGAGTAGAGCTGGGCGCCCCGGGTCCCGGCCGTCTTCAACCGGTCGATCTGGGCCTGGAGGTCGGCCTCGGTGTAGGGGGAGTTGCGCCAGACGCTCTGCTCCAGCTCCCTGTTGCCGGCGGCGCCGCCGGCGAACGGCGTCAGCTCGCCCCGGCCGACGTGGCGCATGAGGTCCATCAGCCACAGGCGGTCCTGGGCGCCGGCGTATCCGGCGCCGAACATGGTGCCCTCGCGGGTGGTGCCGGTGACGTGCGGGACGCCGGTCGCCTTGTCGCGGACGATGGTGACGTCGGAGCGCGGGCTCACCGTGCTCTCGACCTGGTTCGCCGGCACGCCGAACGCGCTGTCGTTGAAGAACGCGGAGATCTGCTCGTCGGTCAGGCCGGTGTAGCCCGAGACGAGGTCGGCGTACTTGCCGAGCTGGTCCTTGCTGTGGGCCGGATACGTGCCGAGGGTCTGGTTGCCCAGGATGTCCACGAGTGTGGCGTTGCCGTTCTGGCCGGGCGGCAGGACGTCCGCGCACTGGCCGAGGCAGTAGTCGTCGGGAGGGTAGTAGGGGGCCGCGGTGGCCGGTGCCGCCGGCAGGCCGACGGCGACGAGGGTCAGCGCGGCGGCAGCGGTGATCGCCCGTCGAAGGCGCGCGTGCATGGGGGAACTTCCCTTCGCGGTCTCGGGGGGTGAAGGGACCGATGGTGGTGCTGTTCACGCGCGTGAATGTGAGCGGTGCTCAACTCTGGACGATACGCGCGGGTAACCAGAGGATCAATGGGTGAATGTCCGGCAGCGGCGGCAGCCCCGCGGCCGCTTTGCCGCCGGATTCGTGAAGGCGAAGGTCAGAGGGCGTCGATCTCGGTGAGGTCGATGTCGATCTCGAAGGGCACCGACAGCTTGAGCCGGTCGTGGTAGATCCCGGTCAGCGCGTACGACGTGGTCGCCGGGTCGAGTTCGTAGACCGTGGGCCGTCCGGCCTGGCTTTCGACACGCCAGAAGTGGGCGATCCCCGCCTCCGCGTAGAGCTGCGGCTTGCGCTTGCGATCCCGCTCCTCCGAGTCCGGCGAGACGACCTCGACGGCCAACAGCACGTCACTGGCCTCGTCGCCGTGAAGCCTTCCGCCGGAGGGAAGACCCAGCTCGGGAGACCGTGCGTGTCACTCAATGGCGCCCGCTCCATGCCTCTGCCGTCATGCGCTCACCGTAGCAACGCATGAGCGTCTCGCGATGTGTTTGCCCGCTGGTCCGGTGCCGGAACACTCCTGCGCTCGCAGGGCGACGAGCAGACGACAGGAGGCGCGGCGCTCCCCTGGAAGAGCGCCGCACCTCGGTGCGGTGGTCAGCCGGCCTGGCAGGAGACGGACGGCCAGGTCCAGTTGCCGTTGTGCTGGATGGTCACGCCCCAGTTGTTCCCGCTGCCGTTGGGCTTCGCGGTCAGCACCTGGGCACTGGGATAGCTGGCGCTGACGTTCCAGGTGGCGATGATCTTGGCGGGGGAGGGAACGGTCATCGTCACGGTCCAGTTGCTGGAGCCGCTCACCGAGACGTTGAGGTTGTAACGGTCGCTCCACTGCTGACCCGCGGACAGCGTCGCGGTGCAGCCGCCGCCACCGGGGTTCGTGGGCGTGACGGTCGGCTGGCCGGTCGGGCCGCCGCTGCCGCCGTCGGGGGCCACGGCGCGGCCGGTGGACGGCGAGATCATGCCGGCGCACAGGTTGCGGCTGCGGAGGTTCGCCGCGATCTGGGGAATTGCCTGGACCGTGGTCGCGTACTGGTCGTGCATCAGGATGATCTGGCCGTTCTGCAGGCGGCTCGCGGCCTGCACGATCTGAGCCGTGCTGGCGCCGTTCCAGTCCTGCGAGTCGACGTCCCAGATGATCTCCCTGAGGGAGAGCTGCTGCTCGATCGACTTGAGCGTGGAGTTGGTCTCGCCGTACGGCGGGCGGAAGAGTTTCGGCGCGGAGCCGGTGGCCTGCTGGATGGCCTGCTGGGTCCGCTGCAGCTCCGACTGGATCTGCGAGCTGCTCATCTGGGTCAGGTGAGGGTGGGTGTAGCTGTGGTTGCCGACCCACATTCCCGCGTCCACCTGGGCTTTCACCAAGGACGGGTTGTTCTGAGCGTTCTGCCCGATGTTGAACATGGTGGCGCGCAGGCCGTTGGCCTTCAACGTGTTGAGCAGGGTGGTGGTGTTGCTGGGGTTGGGCCCGTCGTCGTAGGTGAGGCCGACGTATCCGGCGCTGCAGTCGGCCGCGCTCGCGGGCGCGGCCGACAGGGCCACGGCGGCGAGCGCCGCGGTCAGGACGCTCGTGATCGCGGTGACGAGCGTTGTGCGTAAGCGGGGACGTCTTGCGGTGGGCACGGCGCTGTCGGCCATGTCTGCTCCTCCGATCGGGAGGGCCGGGCGGTGCCTGTCGCGGTAGGGGAGCGCCACCCGGCCCCGGGTGTTCGCCGGGGCATCATTCTGGGAAGCACCGTTGAAACATGTCAAAGGCCGAATAGAAATATTTCAGAAGCGTGAACCGATCAAGTGCGCCTTGCGCTGCCGAAACGCCGATGAACATTTCACGTTGTCGCGGACTCCGGCGGGCGGAGGGCCAGCACGTGCTCGTCGGTCCGCGCGTCGTACCCGCGGAACCTCGGCAACGCGGCCGCCATCACCGCGACCGCGGCCACGCAGAGCAGGCCGCCCACCCCCAGGGAGAAGCGGGGGCCGCCCATCCGGGCCATGAACCCGGCCCGCGCGTCGCCCAGCATCGGCCCGGTCGAGTAGGACAGCAGCTCGATGCCGGCCAGCCGGCCGCGATAGGAGTCCGGAATCGTCTGGTTCCAGATAGTGCCGCGGAACAGGCCGCTCACCATGTCGGCGCCGCCGGCGACGGCGAGGAACAGGAAGACCAGCCAGATGTCCGGCATCAGGGCGGCGAGCGCCACGGCGACGCCCCAGAGGGTGGCCGAGACGATGACGGCGAGCCCGTGCCGATGGACGTGGGCCGTCCAGCCGGAGGTCAGTGAGGCGATCACCGCGCCCACGCCGCCGGCCGCGTACAGCACTCCGACGGCCTTGGGCGCTCCGAGGTCCTCGGCCAGGAAGGGGAACAGCGCGGTGGAACTGGCGAAGGCCATGGCGGCGATGTCCACGAGATAGGTGCCCATGAGGTCCGGCCGTCGCAGCGCGTACCGCACGCCCTCCAGCAACGAACGCAGCGACGCGGGGGTGGGCTCCTCGGCGCGGGGGACCGCGCCGACCCTGACCAGCAGCGCGAGGGACAGCAGGAACGTGGCGACGTCGACGCCGTAGGAGGCGGCCGGGCCGAGCGTGGCCACGATGAGACCGCCCGCGGCCGGCCCGGCGATCATGGCGGCGTTGCGGACCAGGCCCTGCAGGGCGAACGCCGCGGGCATCCGGTCCAGCGGCAGCACCCGGTTGATCAGCGCCTGCTCGCTTGGCCCGCGTACGCTGCCGAGCCCGGCGGCCAGCCCCCCGGCGGCGTACAGCACCCACACCTGCGGCCGGGGCAGCAGCGCGTTGACGAGCAGGAGCACCGAGGAGAGGCACAACCCCAGCTCGCTGAGTATCACGATCGTGCGCCGGTCGCGCGCGTCGGCGATCGCGCCGCCCCACAGGCCGCACACCACCATCGGTACGAACTCGGCCATGCCCACCAGGCCCACCGCGACGTAGGACTCGGTGAGCTGCTTCATCTGGAACGGCACGGCCACGGTCGTGATGACCGTGCCGAGCATCGTGATCAGCTCCGAGCCGAGCAGGAGGCGGAAGTCGCGGAACTCGCGCAACGGGCTGAGATCCAGCCTCAGCCGCCGGGCGAGGGCTTTCAGAGAGCGATCAGCACTTTTGGCCACGACGAGTCATCACAACGAGACGCCCCCTCCGAGGGCAACTGCTTTTCCCCCTCGCCGGGGCCGGTGCGGGGACCCGGGAACACGACGGCCGTACGGCGGGGTCGTTTCCTTCCGCCGTACGGCCGCCCGGTCGCCCCGGATCAGCGGGCCGTCGTGGTGTCGGTCAGGACGCGCTGCAGGTCAGCGTCGGCGTGGCGGCGGTGCCGTTGGCGACGAAGCCGAAGGTGGTGGAGGCGCCCCCGCCCAGGCCGCCGTTCCAGGACTCGTTGCGCACGCTGACGGAGGAGCCGGAACCGGACTGGAGTCCTCCCCACAGCTGGCTGATGGACTGGGAACCGGGCCAGCTCCAGGTCACCGTCCAGCCTCTGATCGCCGAGCTGCCCGCGCGCACCGTGACGTTGGACTGGAACCCGCCGGTCCAGGAGTTCACGGTCTGCATCGTCGCGGTGCATCCGCCCTGGACCGGCGAAGGAGTGAGCGTGGGAGAGGGGCTGGGCGACTGCGGGTTCGACGGGGACGGAGAGACGGGTCCGCCGCCGTCGGGGGCCACGGCGCGGCCGGTGGACGGCGAGATCATGCCGGCGCACAGGTTGCGGCTGCGGAGGTTCGCCGCGATCTGGGGGATGGCGGCGACGGTGGTGGCGTACTGGTCGTGCATGAGGATGATCTGGCCGTTCTGGAGCTGACCGGCGGCCTGCACGATCTGTGCGGTGCTGGCGCCGTTCCAGTCCTGGGAGTCGACGTCCCAGATGATCTCCCGGAGGCCGAGCTGCTGCTCGATCGACTTGAGCGTGGAGTTGCTCTCGCCGTACGGCGGGCGGAACAGCTTGGGCGCGGAGCCGGTGATCTGCTGGATGGCCTGCTGGGTCTGCTGCAGTTCCGACTGGATCTGCGAGCTGCTCATCTGGGTCAGGTGAGGGTGGGTCCAGCTGTGGTTGCCGACCCACATGCCCGCGTCGACCTGCGCTCTGACGAGGGAGGGATTGTTCTGGGCGTTCTGCCCGATGTTGAACATCGTGGCGCGCAGGCCGTTGGCCTTCAACGTGTTCAGCAGGGTGGTGGTGTTGCTGGGATTGGGCCCGTCGTCGTAGGTCAGGCCGACGTATCCGGCGCTGCAGTCGGCCGCCTGTGCGGCCGTGGCGGACAGGGTCACGGTCGCGATCGCCGCGGTCAGGACGCCCGCGAGCGCCGCGGCGATCGTTCTGCGCAAGCCTGCGCGTCTTGTGGTGGGCACGGCGCTGTCGGCCATGTCTGCTCCTCCGATCGGGGGAGGGCCGGGCGGCGCGTATCGCCGGCAGGGGAGCGCCACCCGGCCCTGGGGTTCGCCGGAGGATCATTGTGAGAACGGCTTTGAAACATGTCAAAGATCGGCTGAAAAATTTCGGCTCCATGAACCGATAAAGGACGACCTGTAAAGCCGGAACGCCGATGAAGTTTTCAGCCCGATGAGCACCGCGCCGTCTGTGCTGCCCGCGCTCGCCCTTTCTTCGGGGCAGGGCGGCGCATGCGGGCCTTCGGGCACACGACCGGCAGGGCGAGGCGGCGCGGCGGGCTTCGGGAGCCGTCCGGGAGTGGAAGTCCCGGACGGCTCCGGAGCCGCCCGTGAGCACGATCAGGCGGGGACCTTGTCGAGGAAGCCGTACACGCTGCGGATCCGGCCGTCCTCGGCGAGCGCCACGACGTCGAAGCCGATCACGACGGGCTCGGCCGCGCCTTCCGGACCGAGGTGCCAGGTGAAGCGCGCGATGTCGTGGTGGCCGTCCACAGCCCCGCCCAGGGTGAACACGAACCCGGGGAACATCTCCTGCGCGCCGGCGATCACCGCGGCGATCCCGTCGTGCCCGGTGACGGCGGCCAGCGGGTCGGTGTAGCCGCCGTCCTCGGTCCACAGCCCGGCCACCGCCTTCGCCCTGGCCTCGGCCTCGCGCTCGTTCCAGGCGGCGATGTAACGCTCGGCCAGGGCGGTGTAGTCAGTCATTTCCACTCCTTCGGGGATGTCTTCCGTGACGACACGTGAACGGTGTCACGGAGCCCCGAGGAGAGGCGATTACGCGCGAGGTAAGCGGTGCCCCTCCCGCCGATCTCCGGGTCGCGGCGCTAAAGACCCAGGGTCTCCTTGCGCAGGTGGGTCTTGAGCACCTTGCCGCCGGGGTTGCGCGGCAGTTCGGCCTCCCTGAACCAGAACCGCACCGGCACCTTGAACGCCGCGATGCGGCCGCGCAGGAACTCCTGGAGCTCCTCCCCGGTGGCGCCGGCGCCCTGCTTGAGCCGTACGACCGCGCCGACCTGCTCGCCCAGCTCGTCGTCCGGAATGCCGATGACGGCCGCGTCGTCCACCGCGGGGTGCTCGAACAGGGCGGCCTCGACCTCGGCGCAGTAGACGTTCTCGCCGCCCCTGATGACCATGTCCTTGGCGCGGTCGACGATGTAGACGTAGCCGTCCTCGTCGATGCGGGCCAGGTCGCCCGTGTGCAGCCAGCCGTCCACGAACGTCTCCGCCGTGGCATCCGGGCGGTTCCAGTAGCCCATGATCACGATCGGCCCGCGCATGCACAGCTCGCCGACCTCGCCGCGCGGCAGCTCGGCGCCGAGCGGGTCGCAGACCTTGACGTCCACGACGGCGAGCGGCAGTCCGATGCTGTCGGGCTTGGCCAGGTAGTCCCCGCCGCTGTTGTAGATCGCGAGCGCCGTCGTCTCGGTCATGCCGTACCCGTTGGCGGGCGTGCGGTTGGGGAGCGTCTCGGTGATCCGCTCCAGCAGCTTCGGCGGGGCCGGTGCGCCGCCGTACGAGATGGAGCCGAGCGAGGAGATGTCGTGTTTGCCCAGGTCGGGGTGCGACAACAGCTGCCAGGCGTTGGTCGGCACGCCGCTCATCACGGTGACCTTCTCGCGCTCGATGAGCTCCAGGGCCCGCTTGGGGTCCCACTTGTACATCAGCACGAGCCCGCCGCCGCTGAACATCGTGGTCATCAGCACGGCGAAGCACCCGGTGACGTGGAAGAGGGGCACGGTCAGCAGGGTGATCCTGCGCTTTTCCGCCGCCGCGGCCACATCCCTGCCGGCCATCGCCACCGTGCGCATCATCGCGTACGCGACGGTCATCGGCGCCTGGCCGAGGTTGCGGTGGCTGCCGAGGGCGCCCTTGGACCTGCCGGTGGTGCCGGAGGTGTAGAAGATCGTGGCCAGGTCGTCGGGGCCCAGCTCGACCTGCGGCAGCGTCACGTCGGCGCGGACCTCGCCGAGGACCTCGGCCCAGTTGGCCCCCTCGCCGCGGGTGACGATCATCGGCAGGCCGCTGCCGGCCATCCGGGCGGCGCGCTCGCCGTCGGCGATCACGACCTTGGCGCCCGAGTCGCTCAGGCCGTACTCCAGCTCCTGCTCGGTCCACCAGGCGTTGAGCGGCACGGCCACCGCCCCGGCGGCGAGCACGGCGGAGAAGGAGACGATCCACTCGGGGTAGTTGCGCATGGCCACGGCGACGCGGTCGCCCTTGCGCACGCCGTAGTCGTCCACCAGGCGGTTGGCGAGCGTCGCGGCCAGCCGGAAGTGCTCCTCGTAGGTGATGCGCTCGTCCTCGTAGACGACGAACACCTTGTCCCCGTGAAATCGGGTGATCTCCAGGAGGGCCCGGAAGGTCGCGGGGGCATGCTTCCACGCCCGGATCTTGTGACCGCCGACCTCGACCTCTTCCATCTCGAAGAGCTGCCCGGGCGCCGTGAGCTGGGCCTGGACCTGTTCGTTCGTGATCGTCATGCTGGCGCACTCCCGGATCCGTTCCTTAACCGGAGGTTTCACGATACCGACCGGTAGGTACGTCGGCTAGATGTCCATTCCTCGGAACGCTGCTTGCATGCTCATGCTTTGCGATGCATACTCTCTACACCAGCAAGAACATGAGGTCCGTTGCATGATCATGCAGAGGTCGAAGGATCGGGGGCGCGGATGAGGGCGGCGATCGCCGGAGCCAGCGGCTACGCGGGAGGAGAGCTGCTCCGTCTGCTGCTCGGACACCCCGCCGTCGAGATCGGCGCGCTGACCGCCGCGTCCAGCGCGGGCACCCGGCTGGGCGCCCACCAGCCCCATCTGCCGTCGCTGGCCGGCCGGGTGATCGAGCAGACCACCCCCGACGTGCTCGCCGGTCACGACGTCGTTTTCCTCGCCCTCCCGCACGGTCAGTCGGCCGCGGTCGCCGCCGAGCTCGGCGACGGCACGCTCGTCGTCGACTGCGGCGCCGACTTCCGGCTGACCAGCGCGCAGGAGTGGACGGCATTCTACGGCGGCGTCCACGCCGGCACCTGGCCCTACGGCCTGCCCGAGCTGCCCGGTCAGCGCGAGGTCCTGCGCGGCGCCCGGCGCGTCGCCGTCCCCGGCTGCTATCCGACGGCCGCGACGCTGGCGTTGTTCCCCGCCTTCGCGGCCGGGCTGGCCGAGCCCGACGTCGTGGTCGTCGCCGCGAGCGGCACCTCCGGAGCCGGCCGGGCGCCCAAGGCCCACCTGCTCGGCAGCGAGGTCATCGGCTCGGTCGGCGCGTACGGCGTGGGCGGGGTGCACCGGCACACTCCGGAGATGGAGCAGAACCTGTCGGCGGTCGCCGGACGGCCGGTCCGGGTGTCGTTCACGCCGACCCTCGCGCCGATGAGCCGCGGCATCCTCGCCACCTGCACGGCGCCCGCCGCCTCGGGTGTCACCCCCGCCGCGGTCCGGGAGGCGTACGAGACGGCGGTGAAGGACGAGCCGTTCCTCCACCTGCTGCCCGAGGGAGTCTGGCCGGCGACCGCGATGACGGTCGGGGCCAACACCGCGGTCCTGCAGGTCACCCTCGACGAGCGGGCCGGGCGGATCGTCGCCGTCGTGGCCATCGACAACCTCACCAAGGGGACCGCGGGCGGAGCGATCCAGAGCGCCAACCTCGCTCTCGGCCTTCCGGAAGAAGCCGGCCTTCCCATCAATGGAGTCGCACCGTGATCAAGATCGTCCCCTTCCAGGAGTGCGCATGAGCGTCACCGCACCGCTGGGCTTCCGCGCCGCAGGAGTCGCCGCCGGGATCAAGAGCGGCGGCGCCCGCGACCTGGCCCTGGTCGTCAACGACGGCCCCTCGCGTGCCGCGGCCGGCGTCTTCACCCGCAACCGTTTCAAGGCCGCGCCCGTCCTGTGGTCGGCTCAGGTCCTCGGCGGCGGCCGGGTGAGGGCCGTCGTCCTCAACTCCGGCGGCGCCAACGCCTGCACCGGCCCGCTGGGCTTCCAGGACACCCACGCCACCGCCGAGAAGGTGGCGGAGGTCCTGGACGACTCCGCGGCCGAGATCGCGGTCTGCTCCACCGGGCTGATCGGCGAGCGGCTCCCGATGGACGCGCTGCTCGGCGGCGTGGGGACCGCGGCCGAGCAGCTCAGCCGTGACGGCGGCTTGGCGGCGGCCGACGCGATCCGGACCACCGACACCGTCAGCAAGATCTCCTTCCGGCGGGGCGAGAACGGCTACATGGTGGGCGGCATGGCCAAGGGCGCCGGGATGCTCGCGCCCGCGCTCGCCACGATGCTGTGCGTGCTGACCACCGACGCCGACCTCACGTCCGAGGAACTCGACACGGTGCTGCGCAGGGCGACCTCCGCGACGTTCGACCGGCTCGACACCGACGGGTGCATGTCGACCAACGACACCGTGCTGCTGCTCGCGAGCGGCGCGTCGGGCGTGCGCCCCGACCTCGCCGAGTTCGAGAAGATCGTCACCGCCGTCTGCGCGGACCTGGCCCGGCAGCTTCTGGTCGACGCCGAGGGCGCCTCCAAGGCGATCGCCATCGAGGTCGTCGGCGCGGCGTCGGTGGAGGACGCGGTGGCGGTGGGCCGCGCGGTCGCCCGCTCGAACCTGCTCAAGTGCGCGATCCACGGTGAGGACCCCAACTGGGGCCGGGTGGTCAGCGCGGTCGGCACCACCGACGCCGTGTTCGACGCCGAGCGGGTCAACGTGGCGGTCAACGGCATCTGGATCTGCCGCGGCGGCGCGGCGGGAGACGACCGCTCCAAGGTCGACCTGCGACCCCGCGACGTCACCATCACCATCGACCTGTCCGCCGGCCCGCACACCGCGACCGTGCACACCACGGACCTCACGGCGGCGTACGTGCACGAGAACTCGGCGTACTCGTCATGAGCGTCAGGCGTAACGGCGCCCTGGACAAGGCGCACACCCTGATCGAGGCGCTGCCCTGGCTCGCGCGCTTTCACGGCGCGACCGTCGTCATCAAGTACGGCGGCAACGCGATGACGGAGGAGCACCTGCGGGCCAAGTTCGCGGCCGACGTGGTGTTCCTGCGCTACGCGGGCCTGCGGCCGGTGATCGTGCACGGCGGCGGCCCGCAGATCCAGTCGCACCTCGATCTGCTCGGGATCGACAGCCACTTCGTGTCCGGGCTGCGGGTGACCACGCCCGAGGCGATGCAGGTCGTCCGGATGGTTCTGGTCGGCCAGGTCAACCGCGACGTGGTCGGGCTGATCAACGGGCACGGGCCGTTCGCGGTCGGCATGTCCGGCGAGGACGCCCACCTGTTCACCGCCCAGCGCAAGCACGTCGTCGTGGACGGCGTCAAGGTGGACATCGGCCAGGTCGGGGACATCGTCCGGGTCGAGGCCGGCGCTGTGCGGGCCCTGCTGGACGACGGCCGCATCCCGGTGGTGTCGTCCGTGGCGCGTGGCGAGGACGGCGGGATCTACAACGTCAACGCCGACACCGCCGCCGCCGCTCTCGCCGTGGCGCTCCAGGCGTCGAAGCTCATCGTCCTCACCGACGTCGAGGGACTGTACGCCGACTGGCCCAACAGCGAGGAGGTCGTCAGCCGCATCGGGGCGTCCGAACTCGCCGCGTTGCTGCCCTCGCTGTCCAGTGGCATGGTGCCGAAGATGGAGGCATGCCTGGCCGCCGTGCGCGGCGGCGTACCACAGGCCCACGTGCTCGACGGGCGGGTGCCGCACGCGCTGCTGCTGGAGGTCTTCACCGACGAGGGCATCGGGACGATGGTCGAGCCCGACGGCGCCGTGACGGCGGTGCGAGGCGGGGTCGAAGCGACGGCGGACGGCGCCGTGAACGGGGAGGTTGCCAGGTGACCACCAACGACGAACTGCGCGGACGCTTCGGGGCGGCGTTCATGCGCAACTACGGGGTGCCGCCGGTCGCCATCGCCCGCGGCGAGGGCTGCGTCGTCTGGGACGTGGACGGGCGCCGCTACCTCGACCTCATCGGCGGCATCGCGGTGACCTCGCTCGGCCACAACCACCCGGCCCTGGTCGAGGCGGTGTCCCGGCAGGTGGCCACTCTCGCGCACACCTCGAACCTGTTCCTGCACGAGCCCGAGGTGCTGCTCGCCGAGAAGCTGCTCGCCCTGCTCGGAGAGCCCGCGAGGGTCTTCCTCTCCAACTCCGGCACCGAGGCCAACGAGGCGGCAGTCAAGATCGCCATCAAGTACGGCAAGATGCACGGCCGCGGCTACATGGTGGCGGCGGAGAACGGCTTCCACGGCCGCACGCTCGGCGCGCTGTCACTGACGGGCAAGCCGGCGATCCGCGACCAGTTCGGGCCGTTCCCGCTCGATGTCCGGTTCGTTCCGTACGGGGACGCGGATGCGCTCAAGAACGCGGTGACCGAGGACTGCGCCGCGGTCTTCCTGGAGCCCACCCAGGGTGAGGCGGGTGTCATACCGCCGCCCGACGGCTACTTCCGCACCGCCAGGGAGATCTGCTCCTCGGCGGGGGCGCTGCTCGTGGCCGACGAGATCCAGTCGGCCATCGGCCGCACCGGGCACTGGTTCGCCCACCAGGCGGAGGGGGTCGTCCCCGACGTCCTGACGCTGGCCAAGGGCCTCGGCGGAGGCCTGCCGATCGGAGCCTGCATCGGCTTCGGCGAGGCCGGGGAGGTCTTCGCCAAGGGCGACCACGGCTCGACCTTCGGCGGCAACCCGGTCTCGTGTGCGGCGGCGCTCGCGGTGCTCGACACGATCGAGCGCGACGGACTGCTCGGCAATGTCGTCACGGTGGGAGCGCTGCTGTCCGAGGGCGTCGCCGCCGTACGGCACCCGTTGCTCAAAGGGATCAGGGGGCGCGGGCTCTGGCTGGCGGCCGTGCTCACCGCGCCGAAGTCGGCGCAGGTGCAGGCGGCGGCACAGGAGGCCGGATTCCTGGTCAACGCCCTTCAGCCCGACGCGGTACGGCTCGCGCCGCCGCTTGTCATCACCGAGTCCGACGTGCAGACCTTCCTCGATGCGCTGCCCGGCATCCTGGAGGATGCAGATGTCTGAGAACGACCTCGTGAACCCCGTCGCCGGCCCGGCGGGAGCGATGCAGGGCGCGGACCCGGCGCGTGTCAGGCACTTCCTGCGGGACGACGACCTGTCGCCGGAAGAGCAGGCGCAGGTGCTCGACCTCGCCGAGGCGATGAAGAAGGACCGGTTCGGCTACCGGCCCTTCGAGGGCCCCCGCACGGTCGCCGTGCTGTTCGACAAGCCGTCCACCCGCACCCGGGTCTCCTTCACCGTCGGCGTCGCCGAGCTGGGCGGCCAGCCTCTGCTCATGGACCTCGGCACCTCGCAGATGGGACGCGGAGAGCCGATCGAGGACACCGCGCGGGTGCTGTCCCGGCAGGTCGCGGCGATCGTGTGGCGGACGGCGGGCCAGGAGCGCATCGAGGCGATGGCCGCCCACTCGTCGGTGCCTGTGGTGAACGCGCTGACCGACGAGTTCCACCCCTGCCAGATCCTCGCCGACCTCCAGACGATCCGGGAGCACAAGGGCTCGCCGCGGGGCCTCACGCTCGCCTACCTCGGCGACGGCGCCAACAACATGGCCCACTCCTACCTGCTGGGCGGGGCCACGGCCGGCATGCACGTCCGCATCGGGGCTCCGGTGGGCTACCTGCCCGACGCCCTGGTCATGGAGCGGGCTGCCGAGATCGCGGCGGCCACGGGCGGATCCGTCACGGCGGTGAGCGATCCGGAGGCCGCGGTGGCCGGAGCGCATGTGGTCGCGACCGACACCTGGGTGTCCATGGGTCAGGACGGCAAGGACGAGCGGGTCGCGGCCTTCGCCTCCTACCAGGTGTCCACTGCGCTGCTCGGCCTTGCGGACCCGGACGCGATCGTGCTTCACTGCCTCCCGGCATATCGGGGGTTGGAGATCGCCGCGGACGTCATCGACGGGCCGCAGAGCGTGGTGTGGGACCAGGCGGAGAACCGGTTGCACGCCCAGAAGGCGCTGCTGCACTGGCTGGCGACGCGGGGTGCGGAGGGGTCGTGACCATCCCGCTGACGAAGGCGGCCCGGCACGCGCGCATCGTGGAGCTGCTGACCAGGCACAAGGTCCGCTCGCAGCCCGAGCTGGCCAAGCTCCTGGCGGAGCAGGGAGTGGAGGTCACCCAGGCCACCCTCTCCCGCGATCTCGACGAGCTGGGCGCGCTGAAGCTGCGGGCCGACGACGGCACGCTGGTCTACGCGCTGCCGGGCGAGGGCGGAGGACGGATTCCGCTCTACCGCACCGGTGCCGCGAACGGCATGCCGGAAAACCCCGACGCGCGGCTGCGGAGAATCGCGGAGGAGCTCCTGGTGTCGGCCGAGGCGTCGGCCAACCTCGTGATACTGCGCACGCCACCGGGAGCGGCGCAGTTCCTCGCCTCGGCCATCGACCACGCGGGCTGGGAGTCCATCCTCGGCACGGTGGCCGGCGACGACACGATCCTCGTCATCAGCCGTGACCCGACCGGAGGGCAGGCGCTGGCGGAGACCCTGCTCAGCCTGGCCACCCGCCGCACGCCCGACGTGACCAGGCACAAGCTCGCCGTGGAGGTCCGCGACCACGGCAGCGAGAAGCGGGAACCATGACGTGGCGGGCGCACTCGAGGGCGGGCGCGGCACGCCGGCGGCAATTCCCTGCCTCCCCCGGAGCACCGGTGGGGAGGCCGTCGGAGACGGGCCTGCCGATCGACGTCGGCAGGAGATCGCCGTACTCGACGGACCACAGCGAAATCGCGGCCGCGCGGGACGCCCGCCAGGCCTGATCCACCCGGCATACGCCCCGGTTCCGGTGCAGGGACCGGGGCGTACGTCGGCTAAGGTCGCGGATTAGTCCCGCAGAAGGATCCGCGTGAGGGATTCGCGCCGAAGGCTCGTCCGGGAAAACCCGAAAGGGTTCATCGGAAAAACCCGAAAGGCGCAAGGATCCACGTACGACGGCCCCGGGCGGGAACGGGCGCGCGGTCATCTTTTCTGCAGGGACTCGAATATCGGAGGGAGAAGACGGTGGCGGACAACAAGCCGATGCGGCTCTGGGGTGGCAGGTTCGAGGGGGGACCCGCGGACGCCCTCACGCGCCTGTCGGTGAGCGTGCAGTTCGACTGGCGGCTCGCGCCGTACGATCTGCTGGCCTCGCGCGCGCACGCGCGCGTGCTGCACCGCGCCGGGCTGCTGACGCAGGAGGAGCTCGACCGCATGCTGGGTGCGCTCGACGACCTCGACCGGGCGTGCCGCAAGGGGGAGTTCCGCCCCACCGTGGCCGACGAGGACGTGCACACGGCGCTGGAGCGCGGCCTGCTCGAACGGCTCGGCTCGCTGGGCGGCAAGCTCCGCGCCGGGCGCAGCCGCAACGACCAGATCGCCACCGACCTGCGCCTCTACCTGCGTGACCACGTCCGAATGATCGTCTCCCGGCTGGTGGAGCTGGAGACGGCGCTGATCAGCCAGGCCGAGGAGAACGCCGACGTCGCCGCCCCCGGCATGACGCACCTTCAGCACGCTCAGCCCGTGTCGTTCGGCCACCAGCTTCTGGCCCACGTCCACGCGCTCACCAGGGACGTGGACCGCCTCCGCGACTGGGACAGGCGCGCGGCGGTCTCGCCGCTCGGTTCGGGCGCGCTCGCCGGGTCCTCCCTGCCGCTCGACCCCGCCGCCGTCGCCGCCGAACTCGGGTTCGACGCCCCCGCGCCGAACTCGATGGACGCCGTCGCCGACCGCGACTTCGCGGCCGAGTTCCTGTTCTGCGCGGCGCTGATCGGCGTGCACATCTCCCGGCTCGGCGAGGAGATCGTGCTGTGGGCCTCGCAGGAGTTCCGGTGGATCGAGGTGGACGACGCCTACTCCACCGGCTCGTCGATCATGCCGCAGAAGAAGAACCCCGACGTCGCCGAACTGGCCAGGGGCAAGAGCGGCCGGCTGATCGGTTCGCTGATGTCGCTGCTGACGACCCTCAAGGGCCTTCCGCTCACCTACAACCGCGACCTCCAGGAGGACAAGGAGCCGGTGTTCGACGCGGTCGACACCCTGCTCCTGGTGCTTCCCGCTGTCTCGGGCATGGTCTCCACGATGCGCGTGAACAAGGCCAAGCTGGAGGCCAGCGCGCCCGACGGCTTCGCCCTGGCCACCGATCTCGCCGAACTTCTGGTCCGCCGCGGGGTGCCGTTCCGCGATGCGCACGAGGCCGTCGGCCACTTGGTGGTGTGGTGCCAGGTGAACGACAAGGACCTCGGTGAGCTCACCGACGACGAGCTGGCCAAGGTCTCGCCGCACTTCGCCGTCGACGCCTCCGGAGCGAGCGTCCGTGACGTGCTGAACGTGCACGGCGCGCTGGCCGCCCGCAGCGCCTTCGGCGGCACCGCGCCCGACCGGGTCCGCGACCAGATCGCCAACCTCCGGGAAGTCGTCGACGGCCAGGCGGCATGGGCGAACGAGAACTGATCGAGGACGTCGCGGGCGCTCCGCTCGGCCGCGACTTCTTCGACCGCCCTTCGGACGTGGTCGCGCCCGACCTGCTCGGCCGCGTGGTCGTGCACGGATCGGTGGCGGTGCGGCTGAGCGAGGTCGAGGCGTACGGCGGGCCGGGGCAGGACCCGGCCTCCCACACCTACCGGGGACGCACTCCGCGCAACTCGGTCATGTTCGGGCCGCCGGGGCACCTCTACGTCTACTTCACGTACGGCATGCACTATTGCGCCAATCTCGTGTGCATGCCCGCGGGCACCGGTTCGGCCGTCCTGTTACGCGCCGGCGAGGTGCTCGCGGGTGTGCACGCCGCGCGCATCCGGCGCATGCCGCACGCCGACGGCCCGGACCTCAAGGGAGTGGTGCGGCGTGTCCCGGACCGCGACCTCGCGCGTGGACCGGCCCGGCTCACGGTGGCGCTCGGCCTGGTCCGGGAGCACAACGGCACGGACTGCTGCTCCGGCGGTCCGATCCGGGTGCACGAGGGCCGGCCCGTGCCGTCCGGCCAGGTCAGGACAGGTCCTCGCACCGGCGTGTCGGCGGGCGCCGAGACGCCCTGGAGGTTCTGGATCGACGGCGACCCCACCGTCTCGCCCTACCGCGCCCACGTTCCCCGGCGACGAGGCCGTGCCACGAGCTGACGCGCAGGTAAGAAGTGGCGATAAGGTTTCGTGATCAGGCAGGCTTGTACGGAAGCCCGTACACCCACCATCGATAAGCGAAAGCCACGACCGTGACCGCAACTTCAGGCAACCTCGTGCCGACGTCGGAGATGGCTGACATCCTCGACGAGCTCGAGTGGCGCGACGTGATCGCGCAGACGACCGACATCGACGCGCTGCGCAAGGCGCTGGCCGACGGTCCGATCACCGTGTATGCGGGCTTCGACCCGACCGCACCCTCGCTGCACGTGGGCAACCTCGCCACGTTGCTGATCCTGACCCGCTTCCAGCGGGCGGGCCACCGGCCTATCGGCCTGGTCGGAGGCGCCACCGGTTTGATCGGCGACCCGAGCGGCCGCAGCACCGAGCGGGCCCTGAACTCCAGCGACATCGTCGCCGAGTGGGTCGCACGGATCCGGGTGCAGGTCGAGAAGTTCCTGTCCTTCGAGGAGGGACCGACAGCGGCCACGCTGGTCAGCAACCTCGACTGGACCGCGAACCTGTCGGCGATCGATTTCCTCCGGGACGTCGGCAAGCACTTCCCCGTCAACCGCATGCTGGCAAGGGAGTCGGTCTCCGCCCGGCTGGCCGGCGAGGGGCTCAGCTACACCGAGTTCAGCTACCAGATCCTGCAGGCCAACGACTACCTCGAGCTGTACCGGCGGGAGCGGTGCACATTGCAGCTCGGCGGCAGCGACCAGTGGGGCAACATCACCGCGGGCGTCGACCTGATCCGCCGGGTCGAGGGCGGCCACGTCCACGCGCTCACCGGCAAGCTGATCACCAAGGCCGACGGCACGAAGTTCGGCAAGACGGCCGGCGGGGCGATCTGGCTCGATCCCGCGCTGACCTCGCCGTACGCGTTCTACCAGTTCTGGCTGAACGCCGACGACCGGGACGTGGTGCGGTTCCTCAAGGTCTTCACCTTCCGGACACGGGAGGAGATCGACGAGCTGGAGAAGTCCGTGGCCGAGCGGCCGGCCGCCCGCGAGGCGCAGCGCGCCCTGGCCGAGGACCTGACCACTCTGGTCCACGGCTCCGACGAGCTGGCCCGGGTGATCGCCGCTTCGCGCGCGCTGTTCGGGCAGGGCTCGCTGGCCGAACTCGACGCCCGCACGCTGGAGTCCGCTCTCGCCGAGGTGCCCAAGGCGGTCGTGCCCGCCCTGGGAGCGCCGTACGTCGAGCTGCTCGCGCAGAGCGGCCTGGTCGAGTCGAAGTCCGCGGCGCGCCGGGCCGTCAAGGAGGGCGGCGCGTACCTGAACAACACGAAGATCACCGACGAGGAGTACGTGCCCTCGGCGGACGACCTGCTGCACGGCCGGTTCCTCGTGCTGCGCAGGGGCAAGAAGACGGTCGGCGGCATCGAGGTCGCCTGATCTGTCGCGCTGATCCGCCACACTGATCCGGCACACTCAACAGCCGCCCCGGTCCCGGACCGGGGCGACTGTTTCATGGCCAAGAGTTGTTATGACGAAGGTAACAATCTTGTGGCGTCGACGGTGGCCGACGCCCGAAGTTCCCGTCTGACCTAGGGTTTCGGCCATCTCGGCGTGATTTGACGGCCGAGTCGGCGTTGCCTAATGTTTTCTTCGCCCCCGAGGGATGCGGGACGCCGACAGGCGGCCGGACCCGGCGGGCAAGCCACTCCGACAGCCACCCAGACAAGGCGTCCGCGTCGAGTCCGGGTCGTTCGTGGCGAGGCCAAGCCGAAAGGTTTGACACGAGGCGGGCGAGGGTTTAGTATGGAGTGGTTGCCCCGAGAGGGGCGGTCACTCTCACAAGAGCATTGGCCGAGATCGCATGGCCCTCCAGGTCTGCGAAGCGGCGATCGTCGTAGAGTCGGCCGAACGGAAGTCATCGCCCTGGATCTCGGGACCCCTTGGTGGGTTTCGGGTGATGGTGGTCGCGTCCGTTTCTTGAGAACTCAACAGTGTGCTAAAAGCCAGTGCATGAATCATGCATGACCCCGTCTACCGGTG